>CAYGKH010000008.1:19278-28176 GCA_964350345.1 uncultured Coriobacteriaceae bacterium | reverse complement strand
GGCCCGACCTGACCGCTCGATGCGGGAGTTGCCCGTGCCGCTTCACAGCGATGGATACTATCGACAGATCGCGGATGCCGCCATCAAGCAGGCGTCGATCGAGGAGCCTCCTGTGCCTCTGGAGCAGATCGGCGAGCGGCTCGGGATACCCGTGCGCTTCGTTAACCTGCCGAGTTTCTTTGGCGGAGCGATCATCTCTGAGGACGGCATGCCAGTCGCGCTCGTGAACATGGCACGCGATGAGGACGAACGCCGCCGAACGCTCGCGCACCTGCTCGGCCACGTACTTGTGGTGCTCGCCGATCCCACGGGGAGCTACCCGCGTTTGAACTCCGCTGACCACAGGGAGGCGGACGTTACCGCCCGTGAGCTGCTTCTTCCGGAGCATCTCGTTCGGGATCAGGCGCGCAAATGGTTCAACGACCACCGGTATCTGGCGCGGCTCTTCGGCGTGAGTGAGAACGAGATGACGGCCAGGATGCGAGAGTTGGGCATCATCAAAGCGCGGGGAGTGCTCTGGGACTACTGATATCATCGGGGCGCACCCGGCCGGGGCCGTCCGGTCGCCGCGCAGGTGTCGCTATTCGATCCAGGGAGGCTTAATGCGTACTTCGTTCGCTGTCGGTGTCGATGTGGGAGGTACCCGCATCGCCGCAGGACTCATCGAACGCAAGGGCAGGATCGTCAAAGACATCCAGACGCTCACTCCGGTAAACGGCCCGTTCGGTATCGTCGATGCCATCATCGAGGCCATCGAACAGGTGACCGAGGGCGTCCACTCGAGTGAGATCGCGGGTGTGGGAATCGGGTTGCCTGCGCAGATCGACTTCCTCAGACAGTCCGTCGAGTTCTGCACCAACCTGCCACTCGCGGGGGTGGATGTGCGCTCGTTGGTGCTGTCGCGGGCGCGTCACGAGGTCACGATCGACAACGATGGTCACCTGGCCGCGTACGGAGAGTTCCGTTTCGGTTCGGCGAAGGGTGCCAGGGACTTCCTCATGCTCACGCTCGGCACTGGCGTGGGTGGCGGCATCTTCATCAGAGGCGAGCCGTACCGTGGCTCTCGTGGCCTCGGCGGGGAGGTCGGCCACATGGTTGTGCAGATGGACGGACCGCCCTGTCCGTGCGGCGGCACCGGGCATATCGAGAGCTACGTCAGCCGTCCGGCTATCAAGGCGAGAGGCATCGAGGCGGCCCGCGCGTTCAAGGGTCGCGCCATCCTCGAGGAGGCGGGGGGTGACATCGACGCTGTCGGCGCCGAGTCGGTTATCCGGGCCGCCCTCAAGGGTGACGAGGTCGCGCGCGAGATCCTGCTCGAGGCCGGCGATGTCCTCGGACGGGCGCTCGTGGGACTCGTGAACGTCTTCAACCCGCGCCTGATCGTCGTGGGCGGAGGGATCGGTGAGGCGTGCGGGTTCTTGGTCGAGCGTGCTGCAGAAGTCATGCAGGCCGAGGCGCTCGCAGGCCGTGCCGACGTCCGGTTCATCCAGTCAGAACTCGGGAATGACTCCGGGATCCTCGGCGCGGCCGCGCTTGCGTTCGACGAACACGACTCGAGAGAGGGCTTGCACCGATGAGTGACGGCACCAAGGCCGAGGTCTGGTTCGCGCCGGTGCGCTCACCCGGCAAGAAGTCGCTCGTGAAGCGCGCGGGTGACTTGCTTGTGCGCGCCGGGCTCTCCTCGGCGATCAGCGCCGACGACCTCGTGGCCATCAAGCTGCACTTCGGCGAGGCGGGCAACACAGGCTTCGTGCAGCCGATCTACATCCGTGAGGTCGTTGCGCGCGTCAAGGCTGCCGGTGGCAAGCCGTTCCTTACCGATGCGAACACGCTCTACCGGGGGGAACGCTCGAACTCCGTCGAGCATCTCGCCTGCGCGATCCACAACGGGTTCTCCTTCGCGACCGTCGAGGCGCCGCTCGTCATCGCCGACGGCCTGGACGGACGTGAGTCGTGCGAGATCGCCATCGAGGGAGGAACGCACTTCGACAGCGTGAGGATCGGCTCGGCTGCGGTTCATGCTGATGCGATGGTCGTGGTCTCGCATGTGAAGGGTCACGAGGCGACCGGCTTCGGGGGCGCGCTCAAGAACGTCGGGATGGGACTCGGGTGCCGGAGCGCCAAGCAGCGCATGCATGCGGATTTCCGTCCCGAGGTGGCGCCCGAGAAGTGCACGGCGTGCAACCGGTGCGTGAAGTGGTGTCCGGTCGACGCGATCGTGATCGGGCCTGACCGGGTCGTCGTCATCGACTACGAAGTCTGCTACGGCTGCGGTGAGTGTGTCGCGGCGTGTCCGTACGGTGCGATCGCCACGCAGTGGAAGACGACACCCGAGGCGATCCAGGAGAAGATCGTCGAGCACGTCGCAGGAGCGATCGCCGGCAAGGAGAACAAGACCGTCTATCTGTCGTTCGTGATCGACATCTCGCCCGACTGCGACTGCTGGTCGTTCTCGGACGCCGCGGTCGTCCCGGACATCGGGGTTCTCGCCTCGACCGATCCGGTCGCCATCGACCAGGCGGCGTACGACCTCGTCGTCGCGGCGCCCGGACTCGCCGGGACCCTCGGCGAAGGGCTCGGCGAGGGAGTCGACACCTTCAGGCATGTCAGCGGTGTCGACGGCACTCACGCGATGGCGTACGCCGAGCGGATGGGTCTCGGTACACGTAAGTACGAACTCAAGCAGGTAGACTGAGACAAGGCAGTCCCGCCGGACGCACGACGCCCGGGCGGAGAGCAGAGAGACAGGGGAGAGCTGTGGATCACGTAGGCATCCTGAAGCGGGCGTGGAGCCTGACATGGCGCTACCGCATCCTGTGGCTCTTCGGTCTGTTCGTTTCGGGTGGCGGAGGCGGTGGCGGCGGGAACTACTTGACAGGTACGGGCGATGCCGGTGCCGACCTCGAGCGACAGGTCGAGCAGGCCTTCTACTGGGTGCAGGACAACATCGCAGTACTCCTCTCGATAGCCGCGTTCCTGTTCGTGGTCTGGCTCGCCCTGTTCATCTTGAGCGTTGCCGCAAAGGGCGGTCTGGTCCATCTGGTGAACGAGGCCGAGGAGGACAGGCCGGTAGGCGGTATTGACGGCTGGGCGGCCGGGTTCCGCGCCTGGTTCAGGGTCTTCGGTATCACGCTTGTGTTGTGGCTTCCGTTCATGGTGATTCTCGGGCTGATCCTTCTGGCGACCTTCGCGCCGCTCATCGGATCCCTTCTCTCCGGGGGCGATCCCGGCGTGGAGTCGATCCTCGGGATGTGCGGCGGCCTTGTGGTGGGCGGACTCATCCTGTTGCTCCTCGGTGTACTGCTCGGCCTCCTCGACACTCTTGCTGTGCGCCATGCCGTGCTTGCCGGCACCGGCGTGTTCCGTTCGATCGGAGAAGCGTGGACGGATGTCCGCACGCGTTTCAAGGACATCTTCGTGATGTGGCTGCTGATGTTCGCCGTGGGCATCGGTTTCAGCATCGTTGTGGGCGTGATCGCGGCGGTCTTCGGGTTCGCGGTGTTCGCGGCGCTGATCGGCCAGGCGTGGTACGTGGCGATCGGTATCGGTGTCACGCTCTTCATCGTGCTGTTGTTGCCGAGTGCGATCTATGGCGCGTTCTCCTCGGCGGTGTGGACGATCTTCTTCCGCCGCCTGACCGGTCGCGAGGTGCTCGATCCCAAGGCCGCAGACGCCGCTTCCGGACCTGCACCGGCGCTCGATGCGGGGATGCCCGCGCCGCCCGCGCCGCCTGCGCCACCTGCACCGGCCGCGCCGGACGAGATGCCTCCGCCGCCGCAGGCTCCGGCCGGCCTGCCGATCGGGCCGTACGAGCCTGACGAGCCGGGGAGCCGGGAGTAGGACTGTGTCGGCCGGCCGGCTGAGTGTGTGCGCGACGCCCATCGGTAACCTGGGCGACGTGACGCTGCGCGTTCTCGAGACGCTTCGTGAGGCCGACGTCGTCCTCGCCGAGGACACGCGCGTCACGCGCAAGCTCTTCGCGCGCTACGACATCACGGCGTCTCTGGAGGCGTATCACGCCCACAACCTCGAGCGCCGGACGCCCGCGATCGTCGAGCGGATCGCCGCCGGCGCGCACGTCGCGCTCGTGAGCGATGCCGGCACGCCGGGCGTCTCGGACCCCGGTGCGCACATCGTGGATGCGTGTATCGCGGCAGACCTCGCCGTCGAGGTGCTGCCGGGACCCTCGGCGATCATCGCCGCTCTCGTCGCGAGCGGCCTGCCCACGCGCGCGTTCTACTTCGGCGGTTTCCTGCCGAGAAAGGCTGGCGAGCGATCCCGTCGGCTCGCAGGACTCGCCGGTCTCGACGCTACGCTCGTGTTCTACGAGTCGCCGAAGAGGACCGCCGCCACCGCGAGTGCGCTTGCCGAGGCGCTACCGGGACGCGAGGCATGCATGGCCCGCGAGCTCACCAAGGTGTACGAGGAAGTGGTCCGGGCGCCCGTAGACGATCTCGCGGTCCTGCTTGCCGGGCGCGGCGAACTGAAAGGTGAGGTCGTGCTAATGGTGGGCCCGCCGCGACGCGATGCCGGTAGCGCGGTGGATCCGGAACTGGTGCGCGCGCGGGTCGAGGAGTTGGTGGGTGGCGGGATGTCGCGGGCCGAGGCGGTGAGGACAACGGCGACAGAGCTCTCCGCATCGCGAAACGCCGTCTACCGTATCGCCCATGAGCGGCCGACCGAGCCGGACAGCGATCGCTAGCGTCTGGCATTCCTCGGGCTATGTACGTTTGATCGTCGCGACGCAGTCCGAGCACACCGGGCGGGACTTCACCTGTACGACGTCATCGGTAGACCCGCAGATCGCGCAGACATCCCGATGCTTCTTGAGGATGATCTTCTCTCCCGAGACCGAGATCGACATCGGATCTTTCACGTTGATCCCGAGCGTTCGACGCAGCTCCATCGGGATCACGATACGGCCGAGGTCATCGACTCGTCTGACGATTCCCGTGTCGCCCATCTGAAGCCCCCTTGGAGTCGAGAGACACCCTTATCTCTACGCGCACGATGATGTTTCGCTAGAATCGGGTTACAGTCTCGGTATGCACTGTCTCTGACCAGTTACTTCCAAGATTACCCAACCACGGGAGTCCTAAACAGATGAGTGACCGCTCGTTCTACCTCACCACCCCGATCTACTACGTGAACTCCGTGCCTCACCTCGGCACTGCATACACGACCATCGCGGCTGACGCGCTTGCCCGGTATCGCCGGATGACCGGCGCCGACGTTCACTTCCTCACCGGGCTCGATGAGCACGGCCAGAAGGTCGCGCAGGCCGCCGAAGAAGCGGGGATGTCCCCGCAGGAGTGGTGCGACGAGATCGCACCACGTTTCGTCGAGGCGTGGGAGATGCTCGGGGTCACCAACGACGACTTCATCCGCACCACCGAGGAGCGTCACAAGCGCGGTGTGCAGGCGTTCTGGCAGGCGCTCCACGATGCCGGACACCTGTACCAGGGACACTACGAAGGCTGGTACTGCGTGCCGTGCGAGACGTACTTCGCCGAGGAGCAGGTCAACGAGCACGAGTGTCCGTCGTGTGGCCGGGGTGTCGAGTTCATCCGCGAGGACAACTGGTTCTTCAAGCTCTCCAGCTTCCAGGACCGCCTCCTCGAACTCTACGAGACACGTGAGGCCGAGGGGCGCCCGTTCATCCGGCCCGAGACGCGTCGCAACGAGGTCCTGTCTTTCGTGAAGGGCGGGCTTATAGACCTCTCCATCTCCCGTACGACCTTCACGTGGGGTGTCCCGCTGCCCTTCGGCGACGGGCATGTGACGTACGTGTGGATCGATGCCCTGCTCAACTACATCACCGCCATCGGCTACGGTGATCCCGAGAAGGCCGAGGAGTTCGCCCGGCGCTGGCCTGCGCAGTACCACTTCGTGGGAAAGGACATCATCCGTTTCCACTGCGTGATCTGGCCGGCCATGCTGATGGCCGCAGGCCTCGAGGTGCCCGAGTGCGTCTATGCGCACGGGTTCCTTCTCACCAAAGGCGAGAAGATGAGCAAGTCGAAGGGCAACGCCCAGACGC
The DNA here is from genome assembly GCA_964350345.1 of uncultured Coriobacteriaceae bacterium. Classification (GTDB taxonomy): domain Bacteria; phylum Actinomycetota; class Coriobacteriia; order Anaerosomatales; family SLCP01; genus JAUVXE01. Next base: position 22,136 of record CAYGKH010000008.1, on the reverse strand, counting down.
CTGCATCACTGGTCGAGCGCTTCGGCGTCGATGCCTACCGCTACTACTTCCTTCGCGATGTCCGTTTCGGTGAGGACGGCTCGGTGTCGATGGAGTCGATGGTCCAGCGCTACAACGGTGACCTGGCGAACGACTGGGGCAACCTGTGTTCGCGTCTGTTCAACATGACCGAGAAGTACTTAGGTGGTGTCGTCCCCGCGCCGCCCACCGCAGAGCCCACCGATGCCGACGCCACGATGCGGGCGATCGCCGGATCGCTGCCCGAGCGCTACGAGGCCGCCATGGCCGACCTTGACTACGGCACCGCACTCGAGGCCGCGTGGGGCCTCATCAAAGACGCGAACCGCTACATCGAGAGCGAGGCTCCCTGGAACCTGGCCAAGGCCGAGGACACCAGACCTCGCCTCGCCGCGGTCCTCTACAATGCACTCGAGGCCGTGCGGATATCAGCGCTGTTCTGTGCGCCCGTGATGCCCGGGACCTCGGCCGATGTCTGGCGCAGGCTCGGCCTCGGTGATATCCATGCGGTCACCGACATCGCGGGATCGGCCGCGTGGGGCGGTCTGCCCGAGGGCAACCGCGTAGTGAAAGGCGACGCACTGTTCCCGCGCATCTACGAGGATGCTCGAGACGACTGAGTTCTTGCGAAAGGGAGTGGCTCGCATGGTCATCGAGGGGCCGGTGGAACTGCCGCAGCTCGGAGCCGATGTTGCCGACACGCACGCGCACCTCGATATGCTTGACGACCCCGCTGGCGCCCTTGAGCGCGCAGCGATGGCCGGGGTGTCGCTCGTCGTCACGGTGACCGATGTGACCGAAGCGCCGGACGGCACGTTCGAGAGTCTCGATTCATGGCTTGCGGAAGCGGCGACGAGGCTTGCGGAGTGGGAGATTCCCCGTGGCGCCCCGCCAGAGGTCCGGATCGTGGTGGGATGTCATCCGCACAACGCCGTCGACTTCGACGACGAGGCCGAGGCGCGCCTGCGCACGCTCGTGCGCGATCCCCGGGTCGGGGCTGTCGGCGAGGCGGGACTCGATTTTCACTACGACCACTCGCCCCGAGACGATCAGCGCCGGGCGTTCCGGGCCCAACTCGAGATCGCGCATGAGTGCGGGCTTCCGATCGTGGTACACCTACGGGAAGCGCATGAGGAGGGACTTGCCACACTCACCGAGGCCGGAGTTCCGGAGGCGGGATGCATCATCCACTGTTTCACCGGTGATGCCGAACTGGCCGGCCGTTTCGTGGATATGGGCTGCCACATCTCCTTTGCCGGTCCGACCACCTTCAGGAAGGCGGAGACGATCCGCGAGGCTGCCGCTGCAGTCCCGCTCGACCGGGTGCTGGTCGAGACCGACTGCCCGTTCCTCGCACCCGTTCCCTATCGCGGCCGGACGAACGAGCCGGCGTGGGCCACCCTGACGGCCGCTGTACTCGCCGAGGCAAAGAGCGTGAGCCCCGCTGATTTCGCCGCCGCTACGACCGCCAACGCCCGTTCGCTCTTCGGCGCCGGGTGCAGGTCCGGCTCGTGAACGGACCGGCGCGACCGCGGGTGCTCTGCGTCGCGGGGTCGCCCAGACGTCACGGGAACAGTGAACAGCTTCTGGACCGGTGTGTGCTCGGCGTCAGAGAGGCGGGCGGCGAGCCGGACGTGCTTCCGGTCGCAGGTGCGGACATCCACCCATGCCGCGGCTGTAATGCATGCTCGCTCACGGGTGAGTGCGTCGTCCGTGACGGGATGCTGGCCGTCTATCCGCGCATCGATGCCGCACATGCCATAGTGGTCGCCAGTCCGGTCTACTTTGCGACCGTTCCTGCTGCGCTCAAGTCGTTCTACGACCGCTTGCAGCCCTACTGGGCCCGGATACATGTCCTTGGCGAACCGGCCCCCGAGCGGCGGCCCGGAGCGTTCCTCGTGGTACGCAGCGGGGGTGACCCCTACGGTTTTGAGGCGGCTGTTCTCACGACGAAGAGCGTGTTCGCAGTCCTCGGCGTGGACTACTCGGCCGAGCTCAAGGTCAAGGGTCCGGATTCCCCGAGCGAGATCGGCAGGTATCCCGAGGCGCTGGCGCGGGCCACCGGGATAGGCCGGGAAACGGTCTCGGCGGTCGCGGATGCCGGGGATCGCTGAAGGCCGTTCCGTGACGACCTCGGCGTTTGTTGACACGTTCGCGCTTGGATATAATCGAGGCTCGCGTCAATGCAGAGAAGAGTCACTCAGATGAGTTGGAAGAGGGCTGTATGGGAGAAGCGCCGGCAGGCCCGGCACGATTCCTCCGGACCCACAAGGCACTCGTTGTACTCGTAGCACTCGTAGCACTCCTCGCCGTCGTAATGAGCGTTACCGGATTCGCATGGGCCAAGAAAGGTGTCACCGTCGTCGTCGACGGCGATGCCCGTTACATCAAGACAGGTGCGGACACTGTCGCAGCGCTGCTCGCGCAGGCCGAAGTAACGGCCGGCGCGGCGGATGTCGTGACACCCCCTCCTGCCACCCTCCTCACCGATGGCATGAACGTTGTCGTCAGGCACGCGATCCCTGTGACTGTCGTCGTTGCCGGCGAATCGATCCGTATCGAGGTCATCGGGTCCACTGTTGCAGATTCGCTCGTCGCAGCGGGCCTCGATCCCGGGCGGGGGATAACCGTCACCCCGCCGCTCGATGCGCTCCTCTATCCCGGCATGCTGATCGAGACGACGGACGTGTTCATGCGTGCGATAGAGGAGGAGTACGAGATCCCCTACGAGGTCGTGACCGAGAACGATCCGACCCTGCCGCAAGGCACCCGCTCGATCAAGCGCCACGGTGAGGCCGGGACCGGTGTGCGTATCTATCGCGTGCTGGTGAGTGGAGGCG
>CAYGKH010000008.1:0-19178 GCA_964350345.1 uncultured Coriobacteriaceae bacterium | reverse complement strand
CACGGTGAGGCCGGGACCGGTGTGCGTATCTATCGCGTGCTGGTGAGTGGAGGCGTCGAGGGCGCACGTACGCTGGTCGAGGACAGCGTGACCGTTGAGGCGCGCAACGAGATCGTCGGTGTCGGGACGAAGCGCTCGAGCGGGCAGGTCTCTGCACGGAGTCGCGCCGCGGCCGCGGAGCCTCCGCTCGACGGGTTCCGGCTTACGGTGACTGCGACTGGGTACTCCTCGGCCGATCCGGGAGTCGGCACGCGTACGGCGACCGGTGCGCGAGCGACGCATGGCGTCATCGCGGTCGATCCAAGCGTCATCCCCCTCGGCACGCGCGTCTACATCCCGGGTTACGGCAACGCCGTCGCTGCGGACACGGGCGGGGCGATCAAGGGCAATAAGATCGATCTGTGTTTCGATACCCGTGCCGAGGCTCTTGCGTGGGGCAGGCGCACCGTCACCATCACGATCCTCCCGTAGGCGCCGGAGCGACCATGGCCTACTCACGGCTCGCCACACCCGGCGCAACGGTCGATGTGCTGCGTGCTCACGGGATCCACACACGCAAGGCGCTCGGTCAGCACTTCCTGATCGACGACAACGTTGTCGGACGCATCCTGGCGCTTGCGGAGCTGCACGGCGACGAGCCCGTTGTCGAGATCGGGCCCGGCATCGGTACGCTGACTGTCGCTCTGTGTGACTCGGCGGGTGCGGTGGTCGCAGTGGAGCGTGATGAGCGTCTGCTTGCTGTCCTCGCCGATACCGCTGCGACCTGCGAGCGTCTCGAGGTCGTCCACGCGGATGCCGTCACAGTGCCGATCGCCGGACTCCAGACCTCGCTCGGCCCTCCCGCGGCGCTCATCGCGAACCTGCCGTACGCGGTGGCCGCGACGGTCGTGCTCCGGTTCTTCCAACAGATGCCGTCGCTGCGGTTCGCCGTGGTGATGGTGCAGGCCGAAGTCGCCGACCGCATGGCCGCCGTACCCGGCAACAAGGACTGGGGAGCATATACGGTCAAGCTTCATCTTCACGCCCGGCCTGCCGGGCGCTTCGCCGTGCCGCCCACCTGCTTCCTTCCGCCTCCCCGCGTGCACTCGGCGGTCCTTCGCCTCGAACGTCTCGAACACAGTCCATCAGCCGAGGAGATCGCTGCCGCGTCCCGGATGGCGGAAGCGGCGTTTGCGCAGCGTCGCAAGACGATCCGAAACTCGGTCCGCTCGGCATTCGGTGCTGACGCCGAGTTGCTCGATACGGTGCTCGTCCGGGCGGGTATCGACGGAGGGCGCAGGGCGGAAACGCTGTCAGTACCGGAGTATCTCGGACTCGGCGCCGCAGCGATGCAATATGGCCTCCTACCTTGAGTTTTCCAGACCTTTCCGCTATACTCTCCGTTCGTACCCAAGGAGGCGCTATATGGATGTTGCGAGTCAGACTGAGGTTGTCGGACGGATCCGCATGGACCTTGAGAACATGATGGGGACCAGGATGCGTCTGAAGGCGAACATGGGCCGCTCGAAGATCGTCGAGCGCGAGGGGGTTCTCGAGCAGACCCACCCCAGCCTGTTCGTAGTGAAGGTCGAGGAGAAGCGGCAGCGGACAGCGCGGGTCTCCTACAGTTATGTGGACGTCTTGACCGGAACGGTCGAGCTCAGCCACTGCGATAGCGGGGAGAACCTGCTTCCGTGGCTCAACTAGCGGAGTTCGTGAGCGCTTCATGATCGGTCGACGCGGAGCCTTGGTGCTCCGCGTCGCTGCGTAAGGGGGGCCGTGTGTCGCCGGTAGCCGCATCGCGCATTATGCTCTCTGCGCCCGCCAAGGTGAACCTCTACCTCGGCGTGGGAGCACGTCGAGCGGACGGCTATCACGATGTCGAGACGGTGCTCCAGACACTCTCGCTCTCCGACACCGTCGTCATCGAGCCGGCCGGCGGCCTCTCCGTGGCCTGCGACACCGATCTCGGTCTTCCCGCCGAGGAGAACCTTGCCTACCGGGCCGCCCTTGCCCTCGCTGGGACCCTCGGCCGGGTACCCAGGGCCCGCATCTCGCTCACCAAGCGGATCCCAGCAGGCGGCGGGCTCGGCGGGGCGAGTTCGGATGCGGCTGCCGTGCTTGTCGGGCTGGCACGCCTGTGGGGCTACACCGATTCCAGTGAAGACGGCGCGATGAATGCCGTACTGCATGAGGTGGCCGCGTCGCTCGGCGCCGATGTGCCGTTCTTCCTCGGTGGGGGGACCGCGCTGTTCGGTGGGAGAGGGGACGTACTGGCGTCGTGCTACGCCACTCCACACTTAAACATCGCACTCATCAAGCCCGACGAGCCGGTTCCCACCGGCGCCGCCTACGCGGCGTTCGACCGGTTGCTACTTCCCGCACCTCCGGGCCCCGGTGCTGTGGCGGACGCATGTGCGACCGGTGACGCATGGGGTGTGGCGCGTGTACTCTACAACAACATGACAGAAGCATCGGTCTCTCTCGTTCCAGCCGTTGGCGACGTACTCTGTTGGTCGGGGAGAGCCGAGGGAGTGCTCGGCACGGCTGTCGCGGGCAGCGGTTCGACCGTCTTCGCGGTGTGTGAGAGCGGTTCTGCTGCTCTTGAAGTGGCCGAGGAGGCCAGATGCCGTGGATGGTGGGCTGAGGTCGCGGAGTCGCGTGTTGATGGGGTGCGGGTCTGTTCTGCGGGAGGAGAGCGATGATGGTTGACGCGGTCGTGCTCGCGGGTGGTGATGGGGCTGTCATCGACCCCACCTGCCGCTTCAAAGGGCTTCTGCCGGTCGCTGGCAGGCCGATGGTCGAGTGGGTCGTCGATGCGCTGAACGCGTCGGAGACGGTCGGTGAGGTGGCCGTGGTGGTCCCTTCGGCCGAGGGCCTCGATGCATGGATCGACCAAGCGCCCAAGATCGTCGTCTCCGACTCCTCCTTCATCGACAACATCATCGCCGGGATCGGCGCGTTTCGCACCGACCGTCCGGTCCTGCTGGCGACGGGCGACATCCCCGCGATCACCCCCGAGGCGATCGACGATTTCGTGCGGCGCAGTCTGGAGACGGGCGCCGACGTCACCTATCCGCTCATTCGCGAATCTGATCTGGCGCGGGAGTTCCCGGGGAGTGAGCGCACATTCGTGCGCATCGCCGAAGGGAAGGTCACCGGGGGCAATCTCATGCTCGTCGATCCGACGCTCGTCGGGCGCAATCGTGCGATCGGGGACCGGATATTTGCGACTCGTAAAAATCCTTTGGCGATGGCACGTGTCATCGGGTTTCGTTTTGTTGTGCGGCTCGCCTTGGGCAAGCTCACCGTCGCCGAGGTCGAGAAGAAGCTCGGTCAGCTTATCGGGGGTTCCGGGGCGGCGATCTATACGACCCACGCGTCGATCGGCGCGGATGTCGACAAGCCCATCGATGTGGTCGTGGCGGAGCGTGTCCTTTATGCGCGTGCGCACGGTAGGAACCAGCCTGTCGGTACCGAATAGTAGGGTAGGACGGTGTCCGTCACGGCGGTGTGGCGTGGCGATCGATCGTCCTGTGGTTCACGCAGCGTGCACAAAGGGGGATTCATGGATATCACAAAGGTCACACTGCGCCCCGTCTCTATGAACAAGGTGTGTGCCATCGCGAGCATCGTCATCGACGACGCGTTCGTGATACACGACCTTCGCGTGGTCAACGGCGACAAGGGGCTGTTCGTGGCCATGCCATCGCGCAAGTTGCCCAACGGGGACTTTCGCGACATCTGTCATCCGATCAACAGCGAAGCCCGAGATCGCATCCAGCAAGCTGTTCTCGAGCAGTTCGGCGAAGATGGCGGTCTCGCGGCATTCGGAGATACGGCAGCAGAATCCGTGTCGTAGGGCTCGCTCCGTCACGCTCGATTTGACCTGCCGTGTGCGCCTTACCTACACTTCAGTGTGCTCTGGGGCGTAGCCAAGCGGTAAGGCAGCGGACTTTGGCTCCGCCATTCGTAGGTTCGAATCCTACCGCCCCAGCCATTTCGACTCCGTCGAGTCTGTTGACGCTGCCGCGCGTCCGCACACTCGAGAACAGCGATCCAAGGGGGCTGTCGTGAAGCCTGTTGCAGTCGTGTTGGCCGCCGGCGAGGGAAGCCGGATGAACTCCGATCTTCCCAAGGTCGCCCACCGGATCCTCGGCAAGCCTCTCGTGCGCTGGGTGGTCGATGCCGCGCGTGAAGGCGGCGCAGAACAGGTCGTCACGGTCGTCGGTCACTGCGCCGACGTCGTGGAGGCGCTCGTCCCGGACACGACACACGCGCTCCAAGCCGAGCAGCTCGGAACCGGGCACGCGGTCATGTGCGCCCTTGAGGCGACGGGGGATCTGACGGGACCGGTCGTCGTGCTTGCGGGCGATGTGCCTCTCATCCGTCCGGAGACCATCGCACGCCTCATCTCCAGCCAGGTCACCTCCGGCGCTGCTTGCGTGCTGCTCTCGGCGGTCTTCCCCGACCCGACCGGGTATGGGCGGATCGCCCGCGACGAGGCTGGCGCGGTGACGGCGATTGTCGAGCACCGCGATCTTGCCGACGACATGTTGCAGATCGCCGAGGGGAACGTCGGTATCTACTGCTTCGACGGTGCGGCGCTGTCGACACACCTCCATCGCATCGAAGCCTCGAACTCGCAGGCCGAGTACTATCTGACCGATCTGGTCGCGCTCTTTGTGGCCGGGGGACTCGGAGTCGAGGCTATCGTCACAGACGACATCGACGAGTCGCACGGCGTGAACTCGCGCGTGCAGCTCGCCGAGGTGGGGAAGATCATGCAGCGTCGCATCAACGAGCGTCACCTGCTGGCCGGCGTCACGATGACCGATCCCGACCTCGTCTGGATCGGCCCCGACGTCACCGTCGGTCGTGACAGCGAACTGCTTCCGATGACGTTCCTTTTCGGGGAGACACGCATCGGGGAGGGGACGATCCTGGGTCCCAACACACGTGTAGCCGACTCGGTGGTCGGAGACGGGGCGGTCGTCGACTCCTCGATCCTCGTCCAGGCACGGGTCGGTGCGGGCGCCTCAGTGGGTCCTGTGGCATACCTTCGTTCCGGGGCGGTGCTCGGTGAGCGTGCCAAGGCCGGGACGTGCGTGGAGATAAAGAACTCCACTCTGGGGGAAGGTTCCAAAGTGCCGCACCTCTCCTACATCGGTGACGCGACCATCGGCGTCGGAGCCAACGTCGGCGCGGGTTCTATCACGTGCAACTACGACGGCTTCTCCAAGCACCGGACGGTCATCGAGGACGGGGCCTTCATCGGCTCTGATACCATGCTGGTGGCCCCTGTGACGATCGGTGCGGGTGCGGTGACCGCTGCAGCGAGCGCGATAACCAAAGACGTCCCGCCCGAAGCGTTGGCGATCGAGCGCTGTGAGCAGCGCGAAATCGCCGGATGGGCACAGAGGCGCCGGGCACAGGGCAGCACGGATCAGACGGCCCCGGCGCCATCGTCGGGGGAGCATCGAGCGGAAGGCGACCGATGACTGAGACCGGCAAACGCATGATGGTGTTCACCGGGACTTCGAACGGTGAACTGGCCGAGGGAGTCGCGAAGCACCTCGGAATCGAACTTGGCAACGTGAAGATCTCGAAGTTCGCTAACGGCGAGATCTACGTGCGCTTCCTTGAGAGCGTGCGCGGAGCCGACGTCTTCTTGCTGCAGTCAGCGTGTGAGCCGGTCAACGACTCCATCATGGAGCTGCTTATCATGGCTGATGCTGCTAAGCGTGCGAGCGCGCGGACGATCACGGCCGTCGTGAGTCACTACGGGTATGCGCGCCAGGACAAGAAGTCGGCCGCCCGCGAGCCGATCACTGCGAAGCTGGTCGCGGACCTGATGACGGTATCCGGGGTCGATCGCGTGATCACCATGGACCTTCACCAGGGCCAGATACAGGGGTTCTTCGACAACCCGGTGAACCACCTCACGGCCCTTCCCATCCTGGCCGACTACTTCGAGAACCTGCCGCTGGAGAACGTCTGCGTCGTGTCACCCGATGTGGGCCGGGTCAAGGTCGCGAAGAAGTTCGCGGATATGCTGGGCGCCAGCCTTGCGATCATGCACAAGGGCCGCCCGGAGCACAACGTCGCCGAGATCACACACGTGATCGGCGAGGTCGAGGGACGTACCTGTATAGTCATCGATGACATAATCGACACCGCAGGATCGGTCACGGAAGGCGCGAAGAGCCTCATCAACAAGGGTGCCGAGGCAGTGTATGTGACCGCGACACACGGCATCTTCTCGCCGCCGGCGTACGAGAGGATCGCCACCTCTCCGATAGAGGAGGCCGTCGTCACCAACACGCTGCCGGTGCCACAGGGGCAGCGAGGCGGTAAGATACGCGTATTGAGTGTCGCGCCGCTCATCGCGCATGCTATCCAGAACGTGTACAACGACGACTCCGTTTCTGAGCTCTTCGATCCGGACTTCCAGCTCTGACAGTCGCTGTGTGCCGCCTCAGGTGGCGCCAGGAAGGAGAACCACCACAATGACAGAGGTCACCACCGTCAAGGCACTTCCTCGCGAGGTCATCGGGAAGGCCAACCGCCGTCTTGCAGGAGCGGGTCAGATTCCGGCCGTTCTCTACGGGCCGGAGCGTGACTCGGTTTCGATAGGACTCGCCCGCCACGAGTTCGAGCTCATGTTGGCCCATCACGCCAGCGGTGCCACCATCGTCTCGATCGAGCTCGACGGCGAGAAAGAGCCGGTCGACGCGGTCATCAAGCAGATACAGTACAGCCCGCTGAAGGGCACGATCCTTCACGTGGACTTCCTGGCTATCAACATGGACGAGAAGCTCCAGGCGACTGCGCCGTTCAACTTCGTCGGCGATTCGCCGGGCGTGAAGGCCGGCGGAGTCCTCATGCACAGTCTGCGAGAGATCGCTGTCGAGGCACTTCCGAGCAACTTGCCCGAGTCGATCGACGTCGACATTTCGGAGTTGGAGATCGGTCACTCCATCATGGTCGCCGACCTTGTGGCTCCCGAGGGCGTCGAGATTATCGAGAATCCCGAAGGCGTGGTGTGCTCGGTGACCGTTCCGACCGTCGAGCCGACCGAGGAAGAGCTTGCCGCGGAGGTCTCCGAGCCGACCCTTATCGGCGAAGAGCCTGCCGAAGAGGCCGCCAAGGAGGAGTAGCGCCCCGTGACCTTCCTGGTTGCGGGTCTCGGAAACCCGGGTCCGCGCTACGAGATCACCCGGCACAACGCCGGCTTCATCGTTGCCGATCATCTCGGGGACGACCTCGGTGCGTCGTATTGGAAGGACGAGGCGGGTGCTTGTGTGGCCCTTGTCCGCCACGGCGACACTGAGGTCGTGCTCGCGAAGCCCCAGGCGTTCATGAACGTCTCGGGCAATGCCGTGAGCGCGCTCTCGGATAAGTATGAGGTGCCGGTCGACCGGATCGTGGTGATCCATGATGATATCGACCTTCCCGAGGGCACGGTGCGCGTGAAGGCTGGCGGCGGCCACGGTGGCCACAACGGTTTGCGCTCCGTGCACCAGCGGCTCGGGACCGGCGACTACCTCCGGGTACGCATCGGGGTAGGCCGACCGCCCGGAAGGCAGGATCCGGCCGACTACGTGCTTGAGTCGATGGGCACGCAGGCCGCTGAGGCGATGGGGGAGGCGGCGCTCGCCGGAGCGCGGGCAACACTGCACATCATCGAGTTCGGGGTGCAGGCTGCGATGCGGGAGTTCAACGGCGCCTGAGGGCCCCAGGACGGACTACCTCAGGAAGGCCATGGGATCGGTGCTCGCTCCGTTGATGCGGACCTCGAAGTGGAGATGCGGACCGGTCGAGTAGCCTGTGGATCCGACGAGCGCGATCGGCTCGCCCTTCGTCACCTGTTGGCCGCTCGAGACCTTGATGCCTCCTGCGAGGATGTGGGTGTACAGAGTGGTGACACCGTCACCGTGGTCGATCACCACTATGTTGCCGTACCCGCCATTCCAGCCGTAGCTCGCCTGATTCACAACGCCGTCTCCGGCAGCAACGATGGTACCGTTCCCCCGGCTGATGTCGATGCCGTGGTGGAACCGCTTACTGCCGAAGATGGGGTGTGTGCGCCACCCGTACGGGGACGTCAGGGAGCCGCCGGGAACCGGCCAGGCCATGACGCCGCCGGTGTACTGACCGGACCCGCTGGAGGCACTCGCTCGCAATTGCGCTTCCATGCGCCGCGCGGCCGCCTCCTCCTCTTCGGCCTGTGCCATGTAGCGCTCGGCATCCGCCTCGCTCTTCTCCATGAGCTCGGTCTTCTCGCTTTGGGCTGCGCGCTGGCTGTTCAGGGCGGACTCTCGCTGGGATCGCAGGCCGCGCAGGTTCTTCTCGACGGCTTCTGCCTCGGATCGCTTTGACGATGCCGTGGTGAGCATCCGGTCGAACTCTGCGCGGGCCGTCTCGAGCTTCTCGCGTGTGTCGATGAGTGCGACCGCCGCGTCGTTGTTCGCGGACAGGACCCGTTGCACGAGCGTGGTGCGAGCGATGAGGTCGGAGATGTCCGTGGATTCAAGGAGCAAGTCGAGGTAGAGGAGGACGCCGCCTTGCTTGTAGAAGGCCGTCATGCGCTCGTTCAGCAGGTCCTGCTCGTACTCGTACTCGGCTTCGGTGGCTTTGATCTCGGCTTCCTTGGTGGCTATCTCGGCTTCGAGCTTCTCGACCTCTGCAGCGAGGCGGCTGGTGCGGCCTGTAGCCTCGGCGATCTGGGGGTCGAGTTCGCGGACCTGCGACTGGAGATCGCCGATCGTCTCGTCGAGAGCGCGGGCTTCTGAGCGAAGCTCCTCGGCTCGTTTCTCCGCCGCTGTTGCAGCTTCGCGAGCACTGTCGGCGCGCTGTCGGGACGCATCGATATCGGCACGGGTGGTGCCCGACGCGAGGGTAAGCGAAGAGAACAGGAATAGAAGAGAGAGGGTGAGTGCGATGTATGCGCGGCTACGATGCATGAGTGTCATTCCTCCGGTGGGCGTGCTGCTGCGTTGTCGTCTCCTGCCCCGGAAGGCGCGTACCGGGTACAGGATACCAGCACAGAGGGGTATAGTCCAAACGTGGGCTCCACTGAGCTCCCGGCGTCAAGGCATGTTCCGCATGTGGTCGATGACTCGAAAGGATGAGCACCCATGTCAGATGAGACTCCTTTAGCACCTCCCGCTCCGCCGACACCGTCTATCCCTCCTGCAGGCGGGATAGATAGCACCTCGAAGCTTCTTGCGGTCCTCGGCTACATCTTCTGGATCATCGCCGTGGTCGCGTTACTGCTGGAACCGTACAAGAACCAGCACTACAACAAAGTCCATGCTGTTCAGGCGATAGTCCTCGGAATCATCATATGGTTCATCGGCTGGGTTCCGGTGATTGGTTGGATCATCGCGCTGGTCGCCCTTGTCTTCGCGATCATCGCGATCATCAAGGCGCTCAAGGGCGAGCTCTACGAGATCCCTGTCGTCTACGGCCTCGTGAAGGGCTTCATCGAGAGCTGAGTTCTATCTCCCAGGATCGATCTTCGGGGCCGGGCACGATATGTGTCCGGCCCGCGTCGTCGACGATCACCAGGCCGAGGGCGTACTTCTCGGCGTAGGCGATGGCTGCGTCCGGACCGGCGACGAAGAGTGCCGTCGAAAGGATGTCGGAGTACAGGCCCGGGATGTCGCCGATCACCGTGAGGGACCGGATGCTGGTCGCCGGCATCCCGGTCGCGGGGTCGAGGATGTGGTGGTAGCGCACTCCGTCGGCTTCGAAGTAGCGCTGATAGTCGCCCGATGTCGAGACCGTGAGGTCTCCCCGCGCCTCGACGCTTGCGATGAGCGCATCGGGATCGCGAGGGTCCTCGATTCCGATGCGCCACGGCTCGCCGTCGGGTTTTTCGCCAAGCGCGAGTGTGGTGCTGCCGGAGGCGATCAGTGCGGCCGCGACCCCTCGACCGGCGCGGAGCTCCTCGGCGGCCTCGTCGATCGCGAGCCCCTTTGATGCGCCTCCGAAGTCGTAGCGTGTGTCGGCGAGGGCCGCTTCGAGCTCTGCGGCCGATGGCACCGTCCCGCCTGTCTCGAAGCCCCAGGCCTCCGTTGCGCCGAGCAGGAACGGAGAGTAGTACTCACGTGCGTCGAGCACGCAGATCGCGTCGAGGATCTGCTCCGCGCGTGCAGGAAGCGGGGCGGTCGGGTCACCCGTAGCGTTGATGCGGCCGATGGCAGAATCGGGGTCGTGGGTGTTGAGGTCGGCCTCTGCATCTGCCATCGTCGCGTAGGCGTCATCGATCGCGGCCTGGACCGCGTCCCGGTCAGCGGCACTATCCGAGGCCGGGTACACGGTCACGGCAACGACGGTGCCGAGCGCGTCCCGGCTCGCGAGCACCGGCCCTGCGTCCCCCGCGCAACCGGTGAGCGCCAGCACGACGGTGCCGAGCAACAGGGCGGTCGAGAGAGTCGTGCGCATGGATCTGGTCACTGGTTGCTCCTCGGCGGTCGCAGTCCTGGCGCGCAATAGTATACTTGTCCGACGTTTTGCCGAAGCGCACCTGCGCTCCACGGGAGGTCTGATGTTTCCGGTCGTACACAAGCGGCAGCTCTCCGATGCTGTCTTCGAGATGGGCGTGGCTGCGCCGCGCATCGCGCGCAAGGCGGCCGCCGGCCAGTTTTTGATCCTGCGCGTCGACGAGGAGGGCGAGCGCATCCCGCTCACCTTCTCGGACTGGTCGCCCGAGGAGGGCTGGGTCCGCTTCATCTTCATGCGGGTCGGCAAGACCACGCACAAGCTCGCCCACCTCGAGGCCGGCGATTCGCTCGCCGATGTGGTCGGGCCGCTCGGCGTGCCGACGCACACCGGGGATCTCGGTCGGGTCGCTGTGGTGGGCGGCGGTGTCGGTGCCGCAGTCGCCTATCCGGTCGCCCGTGCGATGGCCGAGGCGGGCGCTGAGGTCACCGTCATCTTAGGCGCACGCACGAAGGACCTCCTCATCTTGGCCGAGGAGTTCGAGGCGCTTCCGCTCGCAAGGCTCATCGTCATGACCGACGACGGCTCGGCTGGCGAGAAGGGGTTGGTGACCGCGCCGCTCAAAGCGATGGCGGCGGCGGGGCAGATCGATCACGCGATGGCGATCGGTCCGGCGATCATGATGAAGTTCTGCGCGGAGACCACCCGCGAGTTTGAGATACCGACCACCGTCTCGCTCAACCCGATCATGGTCGACGGTACGGGGATGTGCGGGGCGTGCCGGGTGAGCGTGAGCGGCGAGACGAAGTTCGGCTGCGTCGACGGTCCCGACTTCGACGGTCACGCCGTCGACTTCGAGGAGCTGATGAGCCGTCAGCGCGTCTACACCGGGGAAGAGCGAGAAGCCGACGCCGAGTACTCCAGGGGGTGCTCGTGCCACCAGTAGGGAACACGGGCGCGGGCGGCGATCAGGGTACAGCGCCCACCGAGAAGCCCCGGCACAAGCCCTCACGTGGACCACGCACGCCGATGCCGGAGCGCGCCGCCCGCGAGCGCGCCGCTGACTTCGACGAGGTCACTCTCGGCTACACCGAGGAGATGGCCGTTGCCGAGGCGAAGCGGTGCCTGCAGTGCAAGAACGCCACGTGCATCCCGGGTTGCCCCGTCAACATCGACATCAAGTCGTTCATCGCACACATCATCGACGGCGACTACGCCGCTGGCGTCTCCGTGCTCAAAGAGCGCAACTCCCTGCCTGCGATCTGCGGCCGCGTGTGCCCGCAGGAGGAGCAGTGCGAGATCGTCTGCGTGCTCGCCAAGAAGGGCGAGCCGGTCGCGATCGGGCGCCTCGAGCGGTGGCTCGGTGACTTCGACCTCGCCTGCGAGCTCGAAGGGCGCTGCGTGCCCGAGGTCGCTCCCGTGACCGGGTTTCGCTGCGCGATCGTGGGCTCGGGGCCGGCAGGGCTCGCGTGCGCCGGCGAGCTGGCCCGCCTCGGCCACTCGGTCACCATCTTCGAGTCGCTGCATGCGCCCGGAGGCGTGCTCACCTACGGCATCCCGGAGTTCCGCCTACCCAAGGCGATCGTCGAGGCCGAGATCTTCATGCTCACCGAGATGGGCGTCGAGATCGTCACCGACGTGGTCATCGGGGCTACCTACACCGTCGAGGAGCTCATGGCCGAGGAGGGTTATGACGCCGTATTCATCGGCTCCGGAGCGGGTCTGCCGATCTTCATGGGTATCCCGGGGGAGAACCTCAACGGTGTCTACTCGGCCAACGAGTACCTCACCCGCGTGAACCTGATGCGTGCATATGAGTTCCCGCACGCCGACACGCCGGTCGCTCGCGGCCGCAAGGTCGCCATCGTCGGCGGGGGTAACGTCGCGATGGACTCGGCGCGCACCGCACTTCGTCTGGGAGCCGAGGAGGTCTTTCTCGTCTACCGCCGGACCGAGGACGAGATGCCGGCGCGGCGCGAAGAGGTGCACCACGCGCGCGAAGAGGGCGTCGAGTTCAAGCTGCTCTGCTCGCCGAGCGAGATTCTCGGCCGGGACGGGTTCGTGACCGGACTTGTCGCGTCACGAATGGAGCTCGGTGAGCCCGACGAGAGCGGTCGTCGGGCACCCGTCTGCGTACTCGGAAGCGAGTTTGAGATCGAGTGCGACACGGTGATCATGGCGGTCGGCACACGTGCGAACCCTCTGATCTCCAAGGCTGCGCCCGATCTCGAACTCTCGAGCAGGGGCTATATCATGACCGGTGAGGACGGCGCTTCGAGCATCCCGGGAGTTTTTGCGGGAGGCGACATCGTCACCGGGGCCGCGACGGTCATCCAGGCGATGGGGGCCGGCAAGACGTCGGCACGTGCGATGGACCGGTATCTGCGGGAGCGCTCAGTTTAGATTATCAACGGTGTACTGCGGTACAATCGGTCATGAGAGTGCGACGAGCGGTCGCGTGTGCGAATGGATGGCCCTCCGACGGTGGCTGAACGCGAGGTGTGCCGGTGAGCGAGGCGACGAGCGTACTGATCGTCGACGACGACGAATCGATCGTCGAGATGATTCGCATGGGTCTGGAGGCCGACGGGATGCGGGTCTTCTCGGCAGGTGACGGCGCCGAGGGCATCGAGGTGCTCAACCGCGAACCTGTCGACGTGGTCGTCCTCGACATCATGATGCCGAGGGTCGACGGCTGGATGGCCCTCATGGAGATCCGTAACAACCCGATGACCGCGGACATCCCGGTCATCATGCTCACGGCCAAGACGCAGGACCTTGCGAAGATCCTCGCGTTCAAGCAAGGCGTCCAGCAGTATGTCACCAAGCCGTTCAACATCATGGAGCTCTCTGCCCGCATCGAGAGCCTCGCGGTGGGCCGTCGCCGCATGATGGGTGAGACCTCGCGTCACGTTGACGCCGACTTTCGCAAGATTGCAGTGCGCAAGGGCGGAAGAACGGTGTTGCTCTCGATCGACGACATCGTCTTTCTCTCCGCGCGCAACAAGTCGACGTATGCGCACACCTACGAGAACCAGTACCTCGTCGATCTCACGCTCGGCGATCTCGAGGAGAAGCTGAGCAAGGACTCGTTCGTCCGCGTGCACCGCAGTTACATGATCAACCTGAACAAGATCAAGGAGATCCAGCGCCTCGACGGCGCCTACGTAGTGGTCGCTGGCGATCGCGATGAGACGCACATCCCCGTCGCGCGCCGACAGGTGCGCGGGTTCCGAGAGGCGGTAGGGATTTGATGAAGCCCGCACGTGTCAAGCTGCCGCTGGTGGTCGTGGTGGCTCTGCTCGTGGGACTGCTGGTCCCTGCCGCTGCGCCGGCCGAGCGCACTATCGCGCTCAACACGGGGACCGTCGAGCTGTCGCTCGCTCCCGGAGGGATCGCCAACGAGACGCTCCGTGTCGCCAACAACGGCACCGAACCGCTCAAGGCACTCCTGTACTCGAGCGACGTCCGCTACGACGAGCAGGGTAATCCCGACTACATCAAGCCCACCGGAGACGCGGGTGAGTTCCTCCGCAGCCCGGCATCCTGGCTGAACCTGCGGATTCCCGACACCGCCAAGGTGGTGGCTAACACCCCCTACATCGAGCTCGATCCGGGTGATGAGCTCGAGATCGCTTTCGAGATGCGAGTGCCGTCCAACGCGACACCCGGCGACTACAACGCCATCATCTTCTTTGAGATGTTCGAGTTCGCCGGCGGCGACACGGGTACCACGTCCCGGATAGCGGGGCGCATCGGTGCAAGGATCGTCCTGCGCGTCGCCGGAGACGTCATCGATGACATCGACGTGGCTCCGTTCTCGGTCCGCTCCTTCGTCATCGGGGATACGGTGCCGTACTCGTTCCGCGTGACCAACGACGGCAATATCGACAAGCGCTACGTACCCTCGCTTGTGGTCCTCGACGGTAGTGAGGCCGAGCGGATGCGGTCCGTCGTCGAGAGTTCGGCCGTCGTCTACGCACAGAACCAGCGGGAGTATGTCGGCGGCTTGAAGTTGGAGAACGCTCGCTTCGGCCGGTTCACCATGCGTGCGGAGGTGGCCTACGACCGCGAGACGGGCTCCGAGCCCGGTACGGTGGTCCCGGCCAGCATCGAGAAGGACCGCGTGTTCTGGGTGATCCCTCTTTGGGCGGCAATCGCTGCGCTCATCGTGATCGGCTTGCCGATACTGTGGGTCTCGTGGCGCCTTGCGGTCCGCTCTACGCAGCGCAAGAACGCCGAGATCGCCGAGTTGCGCGAAGAGCGCAGACGCAGGATCGCCGAGGAGCGACACACGAGCTTCGAGGACGAGCTCGGCGAGGACTTCCTTGGTGCCGGAGACTCACAGGACGACGAGTAGCAGGGCAACTGCGTGTAGACGGGTCTAGCGAGGGGTGTCGAGGACCAACGAGTAGCCCGCAAGCGCATCCATCTCGACGAGCGCGCCCTTCGAGCCGGTCGCGGGCCCCGAGACGCTGACCGCGCCCTCGGCCGTCTGTGCTGTGAGGGTCCACGGCGCATTGGAGCGGATGAGGAGTCCGTCGTCGACCGCCTGGGCCGTGACGCTCGGGCTCACGCGGAATGTCACGGTCACAGATGCGCTGTCGGCTACGGCGAACACCGGAAGCGACAGCGACCCTGCGAGTAGCGCCGCTGCGCTGAGGGTTGCTATCGTCCGCCGTGCATCCATGATTCCGCGCCCTTCGTCCGTCCCTATAGTGGATATCGGGAGACGAGTGGCAGCGAATGTGTGACAAACGAACGGATACGACACTATCCGGATGAGCGGTACCGTTCGTCGCACGACGAACGGTAAACGGCCGGACGCACGGGGGAATGCAGGGATGCGCGGCGCGCCGAGAAGCGGCAGCGGACCGGCCTACCGCTGGATGGCGGTGTATCGGAAGGTGGTCGAGATCACTGCGTCCGGGGAGATGTCGAACGCGTCAGGTGTGGCGAGGTCGAGCGTGTAGTCACACTCGATGGTGTGGACGCCGGGCGGCAGGTCGGTGCCGAACGCCATCGTGCTTTCGTGACGTAGGACGCGCTCACGCGGGATGACGAGTTCGCCGATCTCGATCATCGTGTCCGAGGAGTCGACGAACTCCCACGGACGGTTCGACCGGACCTGGAGAACCTGGGGCTCCGTGGAGGTGTGTGTCGAGCCGAGGGAGACCGTCCCGAAGTCCACTCGCCCGCTTGAGAGCAGTGAGAGCGAGAACGTGGGGGAGATGCGGGCCGTGACGACGACGCTGGCGCTGTCCGCCTGCATCGGAGTCGGCGCCAGGATCAGGCCGCCGACGACCGTGGCCGCAACGGCGACGGCGAGTCTTCGTCCTGGCTTGTCCGGTGGCGTGTGGCGCGTAAGCGGCACGCGATCCTGCTCTCAGCGTGTGGACGCTCCTGCCTCCCCGCAGGAGCGTGTCGTACATGTTCCCTGGTGCTCGTACGGCCGGAGCGGATGCCGCCCCGGCCGTACGGTGGTTACGCGAGTTGCGAGTTGACTACTGCTGGGTGGCGGTGTAGAGGTAGGTTGCGGTGTAGTCGGTGTCAGCTTCGAGTCCGTAGGCATCGTCCGTGGTGAGGTCGAGCGTGTAGGTCGCGGTGATGTTGGTGACGCCGCGGGCAAGTCCGTTGGCGGGTGTGACGCTCGTGCTCTCACTCAGGAGGGGACCGAGATCAGCGGGGACGGTCGGGGTCTTGCTGAAGTTCCAGAGCTTGTTTGACTTGACCTGGATTGCGGTGGTGGCATCCGTGTAGGTGGAGCCGACGGTCACGCCGGCGAAGTTGACGGCGTTCTGGTTGATCTCCATCGAGAATGCGGGGTTCACCCGGGCGGTCACCGTAACGGTCTCGTCTGCTGCGATCGCGAATCCGGCTGCTGCAACGGCCATGGCGACGATCAGTACTGCGATCAGGGCTGTCCTCTTCATGTCTCTCTCCTCATGTTTGGATCATGGCTGCGCGGCTCGGCGCCGCAGTCTCAGCTTGCTTACACTGATTGCATCGGAGCTGCATAGACCTAAGTGAACCCTGTATCGCCGTTCGGCGTCATAGTGTGACGAGTGGCACAGCTCGGACAGCTTTGTACCGTTCGTCGGGAGTGAGCGGTGTGCCGCGCTCGGCCTACTGTACGACCGTGTAGGTCACAGTGGCGGAGTAGGTGAGGTCGCCCTCGGTGGTCCAGGGCGCCTCGGCGGAGTATGTGTCGGTGTAGGTGGCGGCACCGGCAGGTTTGGCGCCCTCGGCCTGACCGGTCACGGCCAGGCCGAAGAGCGCGGGCTGTCCGCTTATCGAGCGACTGATCGTGAACGGGTGCGACGAGTCGACCGTGACGACGACACTGTGGGGAGTGGCGGGAATCTCGGGATAGAGATCGAAGGCAAGCAGGCTGTCAGACAGGGAAACGCTCAGATGAGGATCGAGCACAGTCACAGGAGCAGCAGTCTGAGCGATGGGCTGCGGGTCGTTGGGCTTGTCTGCGTGGACCTGATGGACGGTGTAAAACACGATAGGGTCGAACGTGTAGGTCCCACCGGGTCCGTTCACGATGTTTCCCAGTGTGAAGACGAACTCGGTTTTGGAGGGAATGAGCGGATTGAAGGTCACAGTGACCTCCTGGCCGGATACGCTGACAGTTCCGGGATGCGAGAGCAGTTGAGCAGACGATACGTCGAACCCGGCGGGGAACGTGACCACTATTTGCACTACCCGCTCGTTGGCGGATCGGTAGGTTCCGAAAGTGTACTGGCTGGTATGACCAGCATAAGGAACGGAAGGGTCGACGGTGATCGTGGGGCCGGCATTGACGTTGATCGCATGTGCGATCGCTGTGGGTAGCGCGAGTGCGATAGCGAGCGTGAGCAGGGGGAACAATCCCCGTTTGCTTCCGCGCTTCGTGATACCCATCGGCTGACCCCTCATCGACTCTGCCGCTACTGGCGCACGGCGAAACCCGTGACGTCGGTCACTATTCTATATGTATCGGCAGATAATCGTCAGTTCCTGAGACTTCCGAGAGGGGCGGGGAAGCGGCCGCCTCGGCGCATCAACTTCACGCCGGCCCAACCGTTGACCGACATGACCGGCGCGGTGCCGAAGAGCCCGCCGTACTCGACGACGTCCCCGACCCTTTTGCCCGCGGCAGGGATGAGGCGGGTCGCGGTCGTCTTGTTGTTGATGACGCCGATCGCATACGCGTCGGCCATGACCGCGGCGAGGGTCTCGGTCGGCGTATCGCCCGGGACGACGATCATGTCGAGCCCGACAGAGCACACGCTCGTCATCGCCTCGAGCTTCTCGAGAGTGAGAGCCCCGTCGTTGACTGCGCGTACCATGCCCATGTCCTCGGAGACGGGGATGAAGGCGCCGGAGAGCCCGCCGATGCTCGACGTGCCCATCGCGCCGCCCTTCTTGACGGCGTCGTTGAGGAGCGCGAGGGCCACCGTTGTGCCGGGGCCTCCACACCGCTCGACACCGATGGCCTCGATGATGTCGGCGACGCTATCACCCCGGGCCGGCGTGGGTGCGAGCGAGAGGTCGACGATGCCCATCTGCACGCCGAGGCGGCGCGCGGCCTCACGCGCGATCAGTTCGCCCACGCGGGTGATCTTGAACGCGGTTCCCTTGATGGCCTCGGCGACTGTGGTGAGGTCTGCATCGGCGGGGAGCGAGGAGACGACAGCGCGCACGACACCCGGACCCGAGATGCCGACGTTGACCACCGCGTCGGGCTCACCCGATCCGTGCATCGCTCCGGCCATGAACGGGTTGTCTTCGACCATGTTGCAGAACACCACGAGTTTGCCCGCGCCGAAGGAGTCACGGTCGGCCGTGAGCGTGGCGGTCTCGCCGATCACCTCGGCCATCCGCAGGACCGCGTCCATGTTGATGCCCGCGCGCGTGGACGCGACGTTGACACTCGCACACACCCGTTCGGTGGTAGCCAGAGCGGTTGGGATCGAGTCGATGAGGCGCCGGTCGCCATCTCCGGTGCCCTTGTGCACCAGCGCCGAGAATCCGCCGACGAAGTCCACCCCGACCTCGGTCGCCGCACGGTCGAGCGCGACGGCGAGCGGTGTCAGGTCGACCGTATCGCAGGCGGCGGCGATGTGTGCGATGGGCGTGACGGCGATGCGGCGGTTGACGATCGGCACGCCGTACTCGGCACTGATGGCCTCGCATACGGGCACGAGTCGCTCGGCGCGCGTGGTGACCGTGTCGTAGATGTTGGCGGCCATCCGGTCGATGCCGGGGTGGGCACACGCGTCGAGCGACAGGCCGAGGGTGACGGTGCGGACGTCGAGGTTCTGCTGCGTGACCATGAGCAGCGTCTCGACGATCTCCTCGGGCGATATGTTGAGCATTGGGGCTCCTCGGCGATTTAAGCGGGCGGGATCAGATGCGATGCATGAAACGGAAGACGTCTTCGCGCTGGAGGGTGACCTGCACACCGATCTCCTCGCCTGCCCCGGCGAGCCGGCGCTGCAACTCGTCGAAGGGCGTCTGCTCCTCGTCGACCGTCACCAGCATCGTCATCGAGAAGATGCCACTGATGATCGTCTGGCGGATATCCTCGATGTTGGCGCCCGAATCGGCGAGTATACGAGAGATCGCCGCGACGATGCCGACGCGGTCGCCGCCGAGCACCGACAGGATCGCGGGTGTATGCATGGGTGGCTCCCTTCGGGTGTGAATCCGTGTGCGGCTATACTCCCATATACCGCACGAGCGCGCCCGCATACACTGCC
>CAYGKH010000007.1:0-28439 GCA_964350345.1 uncultured Coriobacteriaceae bacterium | reverse complement strand
CTTTTATGAGGCATCGAATCGGTTTCGAGTACATTCTTTATGAGGCAACGCGGCGTGTAGCGCAGCAGATACGAGTGCGCTATACTCTCGTTCGTCGCGCTCGCGGTTGCGGACGCGTAGCGTCGGAGTGGCGGAACGGCAGACGCGCTAGGTTGAGGGCCTAGTGTCCCCAGGGACGTGTGGGTTCAACTCCCACCTCCGACACCAGTGAGCACCAGAGCGGTCCTTCCCGGAAGGGGAGGGCCGCTTTCGTACTTCGGCGAACGGGGTCGTCGCGATACGCAGGTCTCCATCTGCCACGCGCTTGGCGGGCATCGCTCAGTCCGCCTCGGCGCCGTACCCCTCGTTCGGCGTCACCGTTGTGGTAGTACCCGTGAAGCGCAATACCACGGCTGCGACGTCGTCGCCGATCTTACCGCCGGAGTGCTCCTCGGCCACACTCAGCAGGGCGTCGATCACGGCCGCCGGACCACCGATGGAGGCTGTCTGGACCGTCTGTGAGACCCGCTTCTCTCCCAAGAACTCATCGCCTGCCCGTGCTTCGATGAGCCCATCACTGAAGATCACGAGGAGTGTGTCGGGATCGAGGACGGTCTCGAACTCGGCGAACGTGGTGTCGGGAAGCACGCCGAGGGGGGGCGAGCTGTCGATGAAGTGCTCACCGCACATCCCCTCTGAGCACAGCACCGGCTGCGGGTGACCCGCGCATGCGATCCGCAGTCTTCCGCTGCGCGTGTCGATCGTGCCGTAGATCGCTGTGATGAACCTGCTATCTCCGACCTGGGATGCGATCGCGGCGTTCGCGGACTCGAGTACCTGCGCTGGGCGGTGGTCCTGGTACGCGAAGGCACGGATGGTGCTCTTGGCCATCGCCGTGAGTGTCGCGGCCTCCAGCCCCTTGCCGGATACGTCACCCAGCATGAAGGCGACGACCTGGTCCTCGGCCTCGAAGAGATCATAGAAATCGCCACCGATGCGCGCGAGCTCTGTTGCACTTCGGTACGCATGGGCGAATTCGATGCCCGGGATAGCATCGGGCATGTGAAGCAGCGCGGATTCGAGCGTGTCGGTGATCGCTCGCTGGGCCTCGGCAAGCCGGGCGTTCTCGATCGCCTGAGTGGTCGAGGATGAGAGACGTTTGGCGAACTCGACCTCGGGGTCAGTGAAGCGGTGTACGCCGGAGTGGTAGTTGAAGTAGATCACTCCGAGGTCTGAACCGCGGAACCTTAAGGGAACTGTCAGCAGGGACCTGATACCGAAGGTGCGCATCGTTGCGGGGCTCATGCGGTCATCGTGGTAGGCATCGTCGATGACCAGCGGTGAGCCGTTCTCGTCGGCGACAGGAATCGACCCATCCGACGGCGCATGCGAGGGTATCGACTCGTGTGGGAACCGGTAGAGATGTGCGGGCCGCCACCGCCCCCTGTCGCACATCAACACTGCCGCGCTCTCCGCCCCAAGAGCCCGGCAGCCTTCCTCGGCGGCGGTCCGGGTGATCTCGTCGCTGTCGGTCGTGGCGTTGATTGCCAGATCGATGGAGTTAAGGGCCTCGGTGAGGTCCCGCGACCGTATGAGGTCGTGTTCTTGAGCCTTGCGTGCGTTGATATTTTCTACGATCGCGATGGAGTGCTTCGGTGCTCCGTCGGCGGCCCTGAGCAGGGTGCGACTGATCTCGACCCACGCGATGGAGCCGTCCTTTCGGATGTAGCGTTTCTCGAGCCGGTATTCTCTGATCTTGCCCGAGATGAGCTGCTCGATCAGAGCGCGTTCGGTAGGGCGGTCCTCGGGATGTGTGATGTCCTCGGGGCGCAGGTGTAGGAGCTCGTCCATCGGGTATCCGGTGATCTCGGCAAGCTTTTGGTTGAGCCGCAGCCACCGTCCTTGCGGATCGACGTGTGCGATCCCGAGGGTAGCCTGCTCGAACGTACTCCTGAACCGCTCTTCACTCTCCGAGAGCCTGTCAGACGTCGCACGCAGGTCTCCGAAGAGGACGTCGAAGGGTCTCACGAGAACGGTCTCGACGATGGCGCGGTAGAGCAGGAAGAAGGTGAGGACCTTCAGGAGATGGCCGATCATGTTCCATGCGGCGTATGGGTCGGCGTAGAGAGTGAACGCGAGTTCGCTGGCGATGGCCGCTACGATCGCACAGGTCAGCAGCCATAGTACCTCCCGGGGAAAAGTCGCCCGGTACTTCCAGATAGCGGCCAGGCTCAGTGCCATGGCAAACGAGATCGCGTATTCGGAGTAGATCTTGAACGGCGTGAGTCCGGTTCCCTCGACAAAGGCTGTAGGGAAGATCCCGAAGACGAAGATGGTCGAGAGCAGTGCGGCGGTTACCGCGGCGAACGACCAAAAGACCGCTATGGCCGGAGCCTTACGCCGGGCGAACGCAGGAGCGACCACCAGTGCGCCCGCTTGGACGTAGCGCGCGATCAGCCATAGTTGTGTGGGGAGGTCGGCTGTAGCGTCCTGGAAGACGTTCATGCCGCTGTACGCGAAGGTGTGGAGCGCATCGACTCCCGCTGCGAAGAAGAAGCCGACCGCGACGACCAGGAGATATCCGCTATCGAAGTAGCGACGCAGGTTCCACGTCACCATGAACGTCCCTGCGGCGATCGCGATGGAGACGAGTTCGACGAGTCCGTGGAAGAGCAGGTAGCCGAAGGCGATGCGCACACCAACGAGGCCAAGTGTCACGGCGAGGGCAAGCGCCGTGTACACGGCGATTCCGGTGCGTCGTCCCTGGGCTTCTACGAGTGTCGACATGCGTCCTGTCCTGTTTCGGCCCCCACCCCGGCCATAGTCGCATGCCCGTGCGCGCTGCGGCAACCTGGCAGTGCTGATTACGGGTGCGGGATGGGCTATGCTGTGTGGCATCCTGCAAGGAGGGCGCGTGCATGATCGTGTTTCGCGACATACCCCTCGACCGGGGCGACACCGTGCTGTGCGGACGGTGCACCCCAGGTTCCCCACCTGCCCCCGAATACCTCAGTGTCGCCGACATCGAATCGTGTCTCGACCTCGCTCCGGGTGACCCGTCTGGCGAGGGAGTGCTGTTCTGTGGCGCCGATCCGCTCGGGCATCCAGGGTTCGAGCGACTTCTCGACACTCTTGCCTGCGCGGGAACCCGCCGGGTCGGCGTACGCACCTCCGGGCAGCGCCTGGCCGACCCGCAGCGCGTAATCGCGCTCATCGAAGCGGGCGTCCGTCTCTTCGAAGTGCCTTTTTTCCCCGACCCCTCCGGGCGCCCGCACGATCCCCTCACCGGTACGCTGACCCCCTTCGCCGCCGCGGCGCACGGGGTGCGCACGGTCCTCGAGGTCGCCGAACGCAGTGACGTGCGCATCGCCGTCCGCGGCCTTCTTGGCGTGTGTCGGCATACCGCACAAGACCTTCCCGCGTCGGTGATGCGTCTTGCCGAGTTGCGGGTCACGAGCGTGGCTCTCCACTGCGTGGCTGGCGCCGGCACGCCGCGCCTCGCAGAGTGGGTCGGGGCGGCATGTGACACCGGGACTGTCAACCGCGTCTGGGTCTCTGTGACCGGCCTTGCCCCGGAGCTCCTCGGCGACAAGGCCTTGCACGCTACTGATGTGATGACGCTCGCCGGGGTGAACGGATGAACGCGGGTCCTCGCCAGAAGGTCGCCCTCGTCGGGCTCAACTCGCAAGGGTACCGCTCTCTTGCGCTCGGTTACGTGTGCGCGTGGGCGCAGGCTGACCCCCGGCTTGCGGGCAAGAGCGGCTTCATGACTCTCGACCTCGACGTGGGGGTCGATCCGTGGTGGGTCGCGTATCGTGTCGCAGGCCTCGCCCCCGATGTCGTCGGATTCTCTGTCACCTGCTGGAACGCCCGGGCCGTCTATGACGCATGCCGGCTCGTTCGCCGCACGGTGCCGGGCACCTTCATCGTGGTGGGAGGTCCGGAGGTCTCGCCGATCGCCGAGGAGGTCTTAGCCGCGCAGCCATCGATCGACGCGGTGGTCCGCGGTGAAGGCGAGGAGACGTTCGCCGAGCTCCTCCTCGCCCTGATGAGGGGGCGCTCTCCGTGGCGGGTAGACGGTGTAACCGCGCGACGCGACGCGACGATCATCTCCGCTCCGGACCGTCCGCTCATCGCCGATCTCGATTCGATCCCGTCTCCCTACCTCACCGGCGTCTTGGAGGCCGAGGAGGGGACCGCCTACATCGAGACCTACCGGGGCTGCCTACACCGGTGCGGTTACTGTTTCGAAGGCAAAGGGTTCGGTCGCATTCGCTCCTTCTCGCAGGAGCGGGTGGCCGCCGAGGTCGCGCACCTGTCAGGTAACCTCGGTTTGAGGTCCTTCTCCTTCATCGACCCCGTCTTCAACCTGACCGCGGACCGGCTCGAGTGGTTGACCGCGCTCATGGAGCCGACCGCACGCGCGGGTGTCCGTCTCCACACGGTCGAAGTCGATATCGAGCGCATCGGGTCTGCCGAGGCCACTCTTCTTCGTCGCGCCGGGGTCGTCTCGGTCGAAACCGGCCCGCAGACGGTCGGCGAACGCGCACTCGAGACGTGCCGGCGCTCCTTCGACCGCGAACGGTTCCTCGCGGGAGTGGAGGCACTGCGAGCGGAGGGGATCTCGGTCGAATGCGACCTCATCATCGGACTTCCGGGCGACACGTCGGCAGATGTGGTGAACGGGATGCGTTTCGTGGCCGACCTCGATCCCGGCATGCTGCAGATGTCCACCCTTCATGTCTTGCCCGGTACCGACCTGTGGAATCGCGCAGAGGAACTCGGGATCGTCTACGATCCGGATCCGCCGCACGAAGTGGTCAGTACAGGTGAGATATCCTTTCAGGACCTGAGACGGCTCGAGGTCATGGGTAACGCACTGATGGGTCACTACCGGGCGCGTCGCTGAGCGGCGCTGGACGAGGAGCATGATGGAGCCTTCACCCCTACACATCTCGAAACGCGCCGAGGCTATCCGGCCGTTCGTGGTAATGGACGTCGTCGCCCGTGCCAAAGAACTCGGGGCCGCTGGACACGATGTCGTCCGTCTCGAGATCGGCGATCCGGACCTGCCCACGCCCGCGGTCGTCACGCGGGCCGCGGAAGAGGCGATGGAGCAAGGCGACACGGGCTACACGCAGTCTGCAGGTCTTCCCACGCTGCGAGAGGCGATCTCCGCTCACTCACGTGACACCTACGGGGTCGAGGTCGATCCTGCGGACATGGTCGTCACCCAGGGCACCTCGCCGGCCATGCTGCTTGTCTTCGGGGCACTGCTCGATCCCGGCGACGAGGTGATCGTGTCCGATCCGTGCTATCCGGCGTATCCGAACTACGTGAACTTTCTTGGAGGTGTCCCCGTACCCGTCAGGGTCCGGGCCGAGGAGGGCTTCCGGTTCCGCCCCGAAGAGGTTCGCGCAGCCATCACGTCCCGCACCCGGGCCATCATGATCAACTCCCCGTGCAACCCTACAGGCACCGTCTTGCCCGCCGAGGACCTCGCGCAGATCGCTTCGATCGCCGAGGAGCACGGGATATGGGTGGTGAGCGATGAGGTCTACCACGGTCTCGACTTCTCCGGTCCGAGCAGATCGATCCTCGAGTTCACCGATCGCGCGTTCGTGTTGAACGGTTTCTCCAAGGCGTACGCGATGACAGGATGGCGCCTCGGTTACCTCATCGCACCCAGGCCCTTCGTACGCGCCGCCGAGAAGATTCAGCAGAACTTCTTCCTCTGTGCGAACCATTTCGTTCAGGTAGCCGGTACGGTCGCGCTGACCCAGGCGCAAGGCGAGGTTGCGAAGATGCGCGCCGTCTATGACGAACGGCGCAGATATCTCGTGCCGGCGCTGAAAGGGATCGGCCTGACGGTCGCGTGCGAGCCGACCGGTGCGTTTTACGTGTTCGCTGATGCAAGTGCATGGGGTAGCGATTCTCTCGAGCTCTCCCGGCGGGTTCTCGAAGAGGCGTACGTCTCGACTGCACCGGGCGTCGACTTCGGTCCGGGCGGGGAGGGGTTCCTGCGTTTCAGCTACGCGACGTCCCTGGACAGACTCTCCGAGGGCGTCGCGAGACTCGGCGCGTGGGCCGAGGCACACGCTGTCGGCTAGGAGGGTGTAAACTCTGACCGAGCCGTTGGTACCACTCGCGGGTTGCCGCGACCGCTCGTCACTTCCGGGCTTGCGCCTGGGGGCGGGGTTGCCGAACAGTACTGGTATGGAGCGTGTGTCGACCGCGGCATGGTACTTGCGTACAGAGGCGGGGCACCGATGCCGCGGTGATCTGTAAGCCCGGGAGGGAGTGCGTGTTGAGCGATTCGTGGAGTAAGGCGGACCTGCATATCCATAGCAACCATAGCGATGGCCTGGCCCGGATACCCGAGATCATGGAACACGTGCAGGAGAACACCGACCTGCGTGTCATCGCCATCACCGATCACAACACTATCGAGGGGGCCCTCTTCGCCAAGTCCCTCGAAGATATGTACGATTTCGAGGTCGTGGTCGGCGAGGAGATATCCTCGAAGTCCGGACACGTCATCGGACTCTTCATAGAAGAGCACATCCCTGCGGGGCTCTCGGTCGGAGAGACTATCGCGCGAATCAGCCAACAGGGCGGCGTGGCGATGATCCCGCATCCCTTCTCGAAACAGGGAGTGTTCGGTCCCTTCGGGATGAACGCGTTCGGGAACGCTATAAACGATCTCGCCTTTCACGCGCTTGAGGTCTACAACTCCATGCCGTTTCTCGTCTACGCGAACAAAGTGGCTGCCAAGATGTTCGCGGGTGGCCAGGGTATCGCTGCGACCGGCGGGTCGGACGCCCACGTGCTGCAGGGCATCGGCAAGGGTTACACCGTGTTTCGCGGGGAGTCCGCAGCCGATCTGCGCGCGAGCATCGACAACCTTGAGACACGCGCCGAGGGCGGCAACGGTGGCCTGGGTGTGGCGCTGCGCTACGCGTTCGGCATGCGCCGGATCAGCCGCCAGCGTTCGCTCAACTGGGAGCGATGTAAGGTCGCACGTCGCTAGCTGTCGTCGCGCGCCTGTGATTCTGCGGCGCTAGCCACGCTCATCTGCGATTTCTCGGACGGCTCCTTCGATCGCCCGGGCGATCTCTTCAGCGATCAAGGGATCGTCTTTCCATGCCGGTAACTGTACGACGTGGACATCGTCTCCGACACGCGCTTGGTGGATGGCTGCGGGGAGTTCGAGCAGCGTCTCGAGGCTCTCGAAGGGGCGGGTGATCGGCGCGACGAGGATACGGGTACAGCCGAGGGCTGCAAGGTGGCGCACGGTCTCTGTGACGTCGGGCTCTCTCCATGCATCCCAACAGAGCCGCACGTGCTGTTCGTCGACTCCGTCTCCGGTGACCATCATCCGCACACGATTGGCGAAGGCGTTCTCCTGCTCCTCGAAGGCTACATAGGTTCTCTCGCGATCTCCGGGCTGTCCATGGACGACAATCGCGACTCCGGTGACTGACTGTTCGCCAACCATGTCGCTGATGCGCCCTGCCAGGTGCCGGGCGATGGTCTCGGAACCCCAGAGGGGTCGGGCGTATGTGAGAACCGGACGTTTGGGATCGAGACGCGCAGCGTCCACTCCTCGTTTCTCCAGGTCGACGTGGATAGGTTCGGCGATGTACGGGGTTGCAGCCACCACCGTGCGATACCCGGATTCAGTCGCCGTGCGGATGGCTTCTGCGAGTGCCGATCCATCGCTGCAGTTGATAAGGACCGGGCCGACGAATCGGCCTGGGTCCAAGAGATCAGAGACCTGCTCGGCCAGCGCGTGGGCTTGTAAGCGTTCCGGACTTCTGCCTCCAACTGCGCGATAGCGTGCTTTGTGACTGGCGTAGAAGAAGGGCAGCACGCTGATCGAGGCTTCCGGCAGGCCAGCCTCGGTGAATTCGTGCATCTGACGTGTGACCTCATGGGGTTCGTACGTCTCCGCTTCAACGTCGGCGACCATGAGTACGAGGGCGCGGTCCCGCGGATTTCCGGGCGGGGTGAAGGTGTGAGCGCAGCGGTGCCGCGTCAGGCCGAGGAGTGCAGAGACCAGCCCGTAGCCTCCGCCGAAACCTCCGAGCGCGATCAGGCCGGCGGCGATGTTGACTGCGGGGCTGCTCGAGGATGCGGAGAGTATCCCGACGGCACTGACGGTGATCGTGACTCCTGCAAGAGAGAGCAGCATCGCCAGGGGCTCGCGGTTGCGCGGGACGACCAGGAGTCCTGCGAGCGAGACTCCCGTGATGAGCGACCCGACAACGATCGCGACCCAGCCGACTGTTATCACGCTGCTCCTTTCGCGAACCCGTGGGGAGGCCCGCATCGTGTTGACGACGATACCCCAAGGGGTATATACTCCGCGAGGTCGGTAGGCACAGTCAAAGGAGTATCCCATGGCATCGAACGTGATAGATGTTACCGCAGATAACTTCAGTAGCGAGGTATTGGACGCCAAGGTACCAGTGGTCGTTGACTTTTGGGCGCCCTGGTGCGGGCCGTGCAAGGTCGTTGCACCCGAGGTCGAGAAGCTTGCGGCACGGGCGGATGGAGCGGTGAAGTTCGTGAAGCTCAACATCGATGAGAATCGCGAGGTCGCGATGGAGTACGGCATCATGAGCATTCCGACGATCGCTCGGTTCGATAGGGGCGCCGTGGCGGGTCAGGTCGTTGGAGCACGCGGCGCGGATGCGATCTCCAAAGAACTCGCGTTAGGGGTGTAGGCGTTGCCTACCTATGACCTGACATGCCAGGATTGCGGTGAGCGTTTCGAACGGTTTCTGCCGAGGCTCATTCGAGATGCGGACCGAGTGTGCGTATACTGCGGTTCGTCAAAGGTAGTGACGGGTGTCGGGGGAGGGTTCCTCTCCACCTGCCACCTGGGCGGCGGCCGGGACAGGGGCTGTTCGCCAGGAGCGTTCACATGAGGGTGAATGGGCACGTCCGGTCGGACGATGGGGATAAGCCCGGTGGACTATGCGTACAAGCGAACGGGAGCCAAGAACTTCCCTGAGACCGTCAAAGCCGTGGAGCAAGCGGTCGGTGCCCACGGCTTCGACGTGCACGCATGCTATGACATCAGCGGAGCAGTCGTAGCGAAGGGATTCGAGATTCGTCCGCTCGTGATACTCGAGGTCGGACCAGCGGGTGGCGAGGTGGATCTCCCGCTCTCGCTCGTCTTGCCGTGCCGGATCAACATCTACGAGGAGGACGGTGACGTAATCGTCGCCGCGCTCAGGCCGACAGTGTTCACGGCAGTCTTTCCGGAGCACGACTTAGAAGACATCGCTCGGGTGAGCGTTTCGAACGGTTTCTGCCGAGGCTCATTCGAGATGCGGACCGAGTGTGCGTATACTGCGGTTCGTCAAAGGTAGTGACGGGTGTCGGGGGAGGGTTCCTCTCCACCTGCCACCTGGGCGGCGGCCGGGACAGGGGCTGTTCGCCAGGAGCGTTCACATGAGGGTGAATGGGCACGTCCGGTCGGACGATGGGGATAAGCCCGGTGGACTATGCGTACAAGCGAACGGGAGCCAAGAACTTCCCTGAGACCGTCAAAGCCGTGGAGCAAGCGGTCGGTGCCCACGGCTTCGACGTGCACGCATGCTATGACATCAGCGGAGCAGTCGTAGCGAAGGGATTCGAGATTCGTCCGCTCGTGATACTCGAGGTCGGACCAGCGGGTGGCGAGGTGGATCTCCCGCTCTCGCTCGTCTTGCCGTGCCGGATCAACATCTACGAGGAGGACGGTGACGTAATCGTCGCCGCGCTCAGGCCGACAGTGTTCACGGCAGTCTTTCCGGAGCACGACTTAGAAGACATCGCTCGGGAGGTCGAGGTGACGATCATCGGTATCGTGGACTCAGCCGTAGAATGAAGCACGCGTTCGGTGAGCGCGGACTCCGGTCTACTTCACGCACGAGGAGTACTTCAGGAACACCGCGATCGCTTCGTCGATCAGTTCGTCTCGCGGCTTGTCTTCCGCGTCGATCAGGCAGCGCTTCATCGAGTGGCCGATGATATGGAGTCCGACCTGGTTGAGTGCGGACTTCGCGGCCATTATCTGCGTCAGTACGTCCTCGCAGTCCTTGCCAGACTCGATCATCGACTGCAATCCGCGTATCTGGCCTTCTAGCCGCTTCAGCCGGTTGAGGATCCGTGTTCTCTCGAGGTCGGCTTCGAGTGGGCCGAGTTTGCTATCCATCCCGTTCACCTCATCGCTGCAGTGGGGTAGTATCATCGTTTCGAGCGTGCGCGTCTAATATACCCCTGGGGGGTATATTTCGCAAGGAGGAGAGGTAATGGGATACACGAAGAGGACTACCTCTGCCCTGGCTGGTGGGCGTGTCGCCCACATTCGCCGAGCGCTTATGGCCATCCTTTTCCTCAACGTTGCCGTCGCCTTCGCCAAGCTGGGCTGGGGCTGGTTCTCAGGCTCGGTGTCGATTCAAGCCGACGGCTTTCACTCTCTGTTCGACGGGGCGTCGAACATCGTCGGACTGGTAGGTCTCGCGCTTGCCGCGCGCCCTGCAGACCGCGATCACCCTTACGGGCACGGCAAGTACGAGACGTACGCCTCCGCAGTCATCGGTGCGATGTTGGCGCTTGCGGCCTATCACGTCGGGAGCACGGCGATCTCACGACTCCTCGAAGGAAGCCCGCCTCCCCGTGTCGACGCCATCTCGTTCGGCGTCATGATTGGAACGCTCGTGGTCAATCTTGCCGTGACCACCTACGAGCGCCGCCTCGGCAAGCGTCTCGGCAGCGAGATCCTCATCGCCGATGCAAGCCATACAGCGAGCGATGCGATGGTGAGCGTGGGTGTCATCGCCGGCCTGGTCGTTGTGCGACTCGGGTACCCGGTCGCCGACCCGCTGATCGCTCTCGTCGTCGCGGGGGTTATCGCGTACACGGCTTTCAGAGTCTTCGGTCAGGCAGGGGTGACGCTCTCAGACGCAGCCCGGATCGATCCGGTTGAGATCTCGACAGTGTGCAGGACGGTCCCGGGCGTGCTCGGGTGCCACCATATCCGGACGCGCGGCTCCCGGGCCGAGGTCTACGTCGATCTTCATGTCCAGGTCGACCCGGCTTCGACTGTCGTAGAGGGGCATCGGGTGGCCGAGGAGGTCGAGCGCGTACTGTGCGATCGGTTCTCTCAGGTGGTCGACGTCGTGGCACATCTCGAACCGCTCGATGCGTATCAGTCCTCCAAGACTGCGAGGGAGATTGATGCGGGACTCGTCTAACCCGACTGTCTGGCGTGGCTATGCTCTCGCGGTGCTGGCGGCGGTGTGCTGGGCCACCGGCGGGATGATCGCGAAGTGGCTCTTCACCGAGGGTGGACCTGCCACTGCCGTGTGGCGAGTCCCTCCGCTCGGCATCACGATCGAGCCGGTGTTGCTCGCGGGCACGCGCGCGGTGACAGCCTTCCTGTTCCTGCTGATCTACCTGCTGCTCACCCGGCGCAGCGTCCTGAAGGTGCGTCCTCGGCAACTTCCGTTCCTCGCCTTCTTCGGGATCGCGGGTCTCGCTGCGGTCCACCTGACCTACTTCCAGGCCATCTCTCACACCAACGTCGCGACCGCGATACTGCTCCAGTACCTCGCACCCGTGATCGTGCTGGTCGTGTCGGTGCTCTTCCTCGGCGAGCGCCTCACCTGGACCCTGCCGGTTGGTGTGACATTCTCCATTGCGGGCTGCGCGCTGGTGGTAGGCGTCGCGAGCGGGCAGGGTCTCGTCGTGAGCCCGGCCGGGCTGGCATGGGGCCTTACCTCGGCGGTATTCTTCGCCGGCTACTCGCTCATGGGGCGCTACGGTGCGCCCCGCTTCTCTCCGTGGACGCTCCTCGTGTACGGCCTCGGGTTTGCGGGGGCGTTCTGGTTGCTGTACCTCGGAGGCCCGGGAGTATTGGTCGAGACGCTCTCCTCGTGGCGGATCCTGCTCACTGTGTCGTTCATCGCAGTCGTGAGCACGATCATCCCGTTCGCGGCGTTCCTGAAGGCTCTGCACTACATAGACCCGACCAGGGCGACGATTGTGGCCACCCTGGAACCGGTTCTAGCAGGTGTAGCCGCGTACGCGACGTTCGGTGAGTCGTTCGATCTCACCCAGCTAGCCGGAGGCGCTCTTGTGCTCGGAGCGATCGTGATCGTCCAGGCACCTGGCAAGGCTGCGCCGGCGCAGCCCTTTGAAGTACCGCCTGCGGGCTGACCTCTGGCGCCACGAATAGTCTCGGTCGCACGGTGGTATATTCTTTGCTAAGGCGCGCCCCTAGCGGCGCCCAAGGACGCAAGATGAGGGAGGTGATCGGCGTGGAGCTCGGGCAGAGGACCGAACTGCGCCAGAAGGTCACCCTCTCCCCTCAGGTCTACCAGGGATTGAGCATCCTTGCGATGCCCGTCGCCGAATTGCAGCAACTCATAGAAGCCGAGATGCTCGAAAACCCTGTCCTTGAGGTCGAGGAGATCGATCTTGGACCCTCCGAGTCCGAGGAGGAGCGTAGTAGCGAAGCGGAGGACGAGCGCGCCTGGGACGAGTGGCTCGACATGTACGATGAACTCGACTCGGGCGACCGGACAGGGCCGAGAGATCCCAACGAAGAGGTTGCGAACACCGATGAGTTCGTCGGGGGAGTCATGAGTTTCCCGGATTACCTCGGTGATCAACTCGCTCTTCTCGATCTTGAGCCCGCCGTAAGGAGCGCCGCGCTCGCGGTGATCGGCTCGTTGGATTCTGACGGATTCTTCCGTGGCGACTGCTCGGAGATCGCGGCTGTCGCCGGTGTCACCACCGCGCAGGCCGAGGAAGGTCTCAGGATGGTGCAGCAACTCGATCCTCCTGGCGTCGGCGCCAGCGATCTGGCCGAAGCCCTCCGGATACAGATGGAGTATCTCGGCCTGGAAGATCCGCTCCTCGAGGCGATAGTCGCCAGCCATCTGGATGACGTAGCCGCAAGTCACTTCCGCAAGATCGCCCGGAGCCTCAAGGCTGCCGAGGAGGATATCCGTCGTGCGGTCGAGGTGCTGCGGACGCTCAATCCTCGACCTGCCGGCGCGTACTCCTCGGGAATCTCTCCCGGATACATCGTGCCTGACGTGACCGTCCGCCGTTTCGGTGACGAGTGGCTGATCATTCCGAACAACGAGTCGGTCCCGACTCTGCGGGTCAGTCCGCGGTACCGTTCGATGCTTCGCTCCGGGTCCTCGTCTGACGACGAGACTCGGCGCTATCTCAAAGAGCGCATCCGTTCGGCCGAGAGCTTCATCCGCAACGTCGATCGGCGCAGGGACACCGTAAGCAGAATCGCGTCAATCGTTTTGGAAGTCCAGGCGGAGTTCTTCGAGGACGGAAAGGGGCCGCTGCGCCCCTTGCGTCTTGAGGACGTGGCTGTCGAGATCGGTGTCCATCTCTCTACGGTCAGCCGGGGCGTGACCGGGAAGTACATGGCCACACCCTTCGGGCTGTTCGAGCTCAAGCACTTCTTCTCCGGAGGGTATAGGACTTCGACCGGCATGGACATCGCGTCCACTAGTATCAAGCAGCGCCTCAAGGAGCTCGTTCGCGACGAGGACGCGGCCAAGCCATTCTCCGATCAGAAACTCGCCGAGCTTCTCTCTGCCGAGGGAGTCACGGTTGCCCGCCGCACGGTCGCGAAGTACCGTGAGGAGCTCAGGGTGGAGCCGTCGTGGGCCAGGAGACGACGCTGATGGCAACCGCTTCGACCGAATCGACTGCTGAGTCCCTGCGTCGTACGCAGCGGACGCGAGCCGTGATCATAGTTGCGGCGATGCTTATGGTCGTGACGAGTCTGCATCTCTACACGAGCGTCGGCGGGGCGTCGATCCTGCTCCATCTGCTCTACCGGCGCCTGTACTACGTGCCCATCCTCTACGCAGCCTTCGTCTTCGGCAAACGTGGAGGGCTGCTGACCGCGGTTGCCGCCGCAGTGCCTTTCGCGCTGCACGCGCAAGTGACGCTCGGGGGCTTTATGGGGCGCGACCTCGACAACGCTTTCGAGATCGTGATGTATCTGGTCATCGGATTGTTGTTCGGTACGCTCCGCGATATGGAGGAGCGCAAGACCGCCGATCTGCGCCAGGTGAGTCAGCGCCTTGAAGAGGCCTACAAGAAGCTCGAGGAGCGTGCGATCCAGCTCATAAACATCCAGGATTACACCCAGTCGATCCTGCGCTCGATCACGTCCGGGGTGCTGACGGTCGGGCCGGACGCGTCCATTACCACGGTGAACCCGGCGGGAGAGCGTCTCCTTGGCATGTCGGAGTATGAACTGGTGCCGAAGAGCATTGGATCGGTGTTCCGTCACGATGGCGGGCTGGAAAAAGACGTCCGCAAAGTTCTCTCGGGACGGATCCCGCTCATCATGCGCGATGTCACCCTTGTCACACGGACGGGCCGAGAGGTCAGCGTCCAGGCCTCCGTGTCGCGGATGCGCGCGGTCGGCGGCCGGATACTGGGCGCGGTCGTGACGATCGAGGATGTCTCGGAGATCAGAGCACTGACAGAGCAACTCATCCGTGCTGACAGGCTTGCAGCGATGGGTGAGCTGACAGCCGGTGTGGCGCACGAGGTCCGCAATCCGCTTGGCGTCATTCGCGCCAGCGTTCAACTTCTCGAAGATGCCGACTGTGATGCTGTCCGCATCCGGGAGGCGGGAAGCGTCATCAAGCAGGAGATCGACCGCCTCGACAAGGTGATCAAGGCCCTCCTCGATTTCGGCAGGCCGAGCAGTCCGACGATGTTACTGACCGATTCCGTGGATGTACTTACCGACGTGGTGCTCTTCACCAGCAGATTTGCAGGCCAGTCCGAGGTAGAGATCGAGGAGAGGTTCTCTTCCGATCTGCCCCGGGTCATCGCGGACCCCGATCAACTCAAGCAGGTGTTCCTCAATCTCATCACCAACGCGGTCCAGGCGATGGAGGAGACGGGCGGGACGATCGTGTTTTCGGCCAGGGATAAGGAGGACTTCCTCGAGGTCTCTGTCGCCGATACCGGACCCGGGATACCGGCCGAGGATCTCGGGAAGGTGTTCGACCCCTTCTACTCGACCCGGGATGCGGGAACGGGACTGGGTCTGACGATCGTCCATCGCATCATCGACGAGCACGATGGGCATATCGAAGTACAGAGCGGACCCGACGGCACGACGTTTACCGTCTCGCTGCCGGTCGCCCTATCGGAAGACGAAACGACGGAGGGTGTGCGATGACTCGGAGAGTGCTCGTTGCCGACGATGAGAAAAACATGCGCTGGGTACTCGCGCAGGCACTCGAGGGGGAAGGTTTCGAGGTCGCTCAGGCGACCGATGGCAAGGAGGCGCTTGCTGCGATCGCCGAGGCCGAGCCGGACATCCTGATACTCGACCACCGCATGCCGAGACCTGAC
Source organism: uncultured Coriobacteriaceae bacterium (assembly GCA_964350345.1). GTDB lineage: Bacteria > Actinomycetota > Coriobacteriia > Anaerosomatales > SLCP01 > JAUVXE01. The sequence continues at coordinate 13,052 of CAYGKH010000007.1, read as the reverse complement.
GGCATGGAGGTGCTTCATCGGATCCGTTCAGGCGGGAGCTCCTTTCCGGTGATCATGCTGACCGCACACGGGAACGTCGCTCAGGCTGTCGAGGCTATGAAGGCCGGCGCGAACGAGTATCTGACGAAGCCTTTCGATCTTGAGGAGCTCAAGATCGCGATCGAGAAGGCACTCAAGCTCCACTCGCTGTCTGCTGAGGTCGAACGCCTGCGCGAGGAACTCGATCGCGAGTATGACGTGGAAGGGATCGTCGCGGCCGACGCGGGCATGATGGCGGTGATCGAGGATGTCCGCAAGGTAGCTCCCACTAGTGCTACCGTCATTCTCTACGGCGAGTCGGGAACGGGAAAGGAGTTGGTCGCTCGCGCCCTTCACAGTCTCTCCGAGCGGGCGGACAAGCCGTTCGTCTCTGTGAGCGCGGGAGCACTGCCTGAAACGCTTCTCGAAAGCGAGTTGTTCGGGTATGAGAAGGGGGCGTTCACCGGTGCCGTGACATCGAAACCGGGCCGTTTCGAGATGGCAAACGGCGGAACACTGTTCCTCGATGAGATCGGAGACATCTCCCCGGCAGTGCAGGTCAAACTGTTGCGGGTGCTTCAGGAGCGTCGATTCGAGCGGCTCGGCGGCACCCGCAGTATCGATGTGGATGTCCGGGTGGTCGCTGCAACCAACCAAGATCTTCAGCAACTGATTGCCGATGGCGTCTTCCGGGAGGATCTCTACTACCGGCTGAGCGTCGTGCCAATCACGCTGCCGACCCTCCGTGAACGGACCGGCGACATCCCGCTGCTCGTCGCTCACTTCCTCGAGAAGTTCAATGCCGGCACGAAGCGGATCTCCTCGGGGGCGATGGAGGCCCTCGTGAACTACCGCTGGCCGGGCAATATCCGGGAGTTGGAGAACACGGTCGAGAGGATCGTGATTCTTGCGCAGTCCGAGGAGATCGGGCTTGACGATCTTCCCTTGGAGGTTCGTATGAACTCCCGCGCCTGTCCCGTGCCCGCTGATGGTTTTGCGTTGCCAGAGGGAGGGGTTAATCTGGAGGAGGTCGAGCTCGACCTGGTGCGCCAGGCCCTCGAGCGCAGTGGTGGCATAGTCCCGAAGGCGGCGAAGTTGCTGGGCCTCACAGCGAAGACCCTTGAGGTCAGAATGCAGCGGCTAGGGTTGTAGGTGCGCGGTCGTTGGCACACACCTTGCACCTGCGAAGACTCCGTGGCGGCGTCGAGTACGGAGTGATTGTGGAACGTTCGGCACAGAGCAGAGCACTTGTGGCTCTCGCGTCCTTGGCGGGAGCGCTCCTCCTGTTCGGAGCGGCGATTGCAGCGGTCTCGCTCGGCACCGAGGTCCGAATCCTAGGCGTGCCTGCCTGGATGGTGCCGGTCCTTGCAGGAATACTTCTGGGGCTGGTCGTCCTACTCCTGTTCGATCCACCCATCGATGCTCCGGGAAGCGATGTGACGATAGACGCGTCATGCGCGGCGTGCGGAAAACAGATCATCGAGGTGTGGCGGTTGTGCCCTCACTGCGGGCAACTGCTCGAGTGTGACATGTCGCTACCCATCGAAGGAGGGCCGTCTCGTGGCTGAGTTTACAACCGTTCGCCTGAGCACCACCGGAATGCACTGTGGGTCATGCGCGATGCTCATCGATCTCACTCTGGGGGAGCTCGATGGTGTGCGGGAGGTGACTACCGATTACGCGAGTGGGGTATCGAGTGTCACGTTCGATCCTGCCAGCATCTCAGTCGAGGACCTGGTCGCGTCGGTCCGCGCCGCAGGCTACGACGCGGTCCCCGATTAGCGCTTCGCGGGAGCCCTCTGCTTGCCGACAAGATACCCCATGGGGTATAGTGTCGGCTACATTGGCGTATCGGAGGTAGGCGCGTGGAGTTCTCATCGATCGGCTTGGCCGCTGCATTCACCGCGGGTGTGGTCTCGTTCCTTTCTCCCTGCGTGTTGCCACTCATTCCAGCGTATCTCTCGTTCCTGACTGGTCTTACGACCGTGGAGCTTGGCGCGGGGCGTTCTTGGCGGACTGTTCTGGTACCGTCACTGCTATTCGTTGCGGGTTTCTCAGCTGTGTTTATCGCGCTCGGCGCTTCGGCAAGCGTCCTCGGTTCTGTCCTCATGGATTATCGGCTTATCCTGGAGAGGGTCGCCGGCGTACTTGTGATCGCATTCGGCCTGCTGATGCTTGGCATCGTGAAGGTGCCATGGCTCTACGGCGAAGCACGTTTCGAGATGGGGAACACCCGGGCCTTCGGCAGGGGGGCAGCGTTCGTGATGGGCGCGGCGTTCGCGTTCGGATGGACTCCGTGCGTCGGCCCCGTCCTTGGAGCGATACTCGCTATGGCCGGAGCATCGGCCAGTGTCGGTCAGGGTGTATCCCTTCTGACGGCATACTCCCTCGGTCTTGGTGTGCCGTTCGTGGCGACCGGACTTCTCTTTGGCAGGCTTGCGCCCCTTCTCGCCCGGATGAACCGACACACCCTGATCATCAACCGCATCGCCGGGACCCTTCTCATCATCGTAGGCGTACTGATTCTGAGCGGCTATATGTCTGCGTTCGTGGGAATCATCACGCGCCTGCTCCCGCAGGTTTCGCTCTGACAGTTGGTCGTCCGGCCCGGGTGCTTTACGATGATTCCGGGCCGGATGACAGGGGCGTGCTTCGGATGAGCGTGGGATGATCGGTCGCAAGGGTCGGGCGCAGAGTCTGGCATCGAGCGTGATGTTGCTGACTCTCGTCATGGCGATGCTCTCAGTGAGCGTCGTCAGTCTCGCCGCACTCGCCGGCGTCTATGATCTCGCCCGCAGTCAGGTGAGTGGACGTCATCAGGCCTACCTTCATGCGCTCGAGGGCGATATCGCATTGCGACTCGATCCTGCCCGGCGTTTGGTCACGCGGGCTATCGCTGTCTCGGTGGACGCGGATACCGGGAACGTGGACCGTTCAGCTCTCGCGGCTCAGTTCGATACGGGGATCGAGTTCGTCGACCAACTTCTGCTCGTCCATTCTGACGGTAGCGTTGTGAGCGCGTACCCCACGTTCAGGGCCCCTCGTTCAGTCCAGGATCTGACCATCGTCGCGGACGCTCCGGCCGGCGAGGTCATCTTCTATTTCGAGCGTTCCGCGAACGCTGCGGATTTTAGGTTGTGGGCGGCGAGGGCGATTGAGGGGGAGAGTGGGCTCGTCATGTTGGCGCGGGTCCGTTCGGGATTCCTTCGGCCGGTCGTGGACCGCTTCGCGGATGCGGAGATCTCACGATGGGTGCTCCTCCTCGATTCGGAGGAGCCGGCGGTCGCCAGTGTCGGGGCGTCCGGGCTGGTCTCCGAGAGCGTGACCTTTGAGCCTGACAGGGAGTCACCCGCAGAAGGGACGGTCTCGGCTGTCGCCGTCGATGAATCGATCGTGTGGGGTCACTACCTGGATATAGAGGGCTTCTCAGGACTCGAGTGGCGTGCTGTGATCGTCGAGCCGCGCTCGTCGATGGTCATGGTGACCATGATGTCTCTCGTCCCCGCCGTGCTTGCGCTCCTGGCGAGTGGGTTGACGATGCTCATATTGGTCGGTGTGTTCGCTCGCCGTCTTGTCGCGCCGCTCACTCATCTCGAAGAGCGGGCGCGCGAGGCCGTCACAGGAGCGTATGTCCGGCCTCTCGAAAGCGAACGCACCGACGAGGTCGGGCGCCTCGCTTCGGCTTTCAACGCAATCGCTCTCAGGCTGAACGCCCTGCACGACCTGTCTCAGTTGCTCGCATCGTCCTCTCGCCTCGATCAGGTACTCGATGGCATTCTGTCCGCGATGGGACACATCGTCGGGACAGCCAGTGTGGCGGTGTTCTTGATCGACGAGCAGACCGGCGTCCTCACACTTGCGCGGGCACGCGATCTAGCCGAGGACAGTGTCGAGGGGATTCCTCTCGCGGGTGAATCGTGGATCGTCAAGTCGATGTACGCTGCCGACCCAGAAGTCCGAACGGCTTTCGGCGACGAGATATCCACACTCGTTCCGGGAGAGTATGAAGCGACTGTCACCGTGCTGACAGCCCCGCTGATAGTCGGCACTGAGCCGCTCGGGGTCGTGCTCGTGATCGAGGACGGACGTCGGACGTTCAGCGAAGCGGAGACCGAAATAGTCCGGACATTCTCGGCACAGGCGGCCGTGGCCGTGCACAACTCCCGTCTGTTCGAGATCGAGACGCGATCAAGGACCGAGGCTGAAGTACTCCGCGCGGTAGCCGAGCAGCTTGCTCGTCCCAATGCCCTTGCGGATTCCCTGGAGGTCATTTGCGAGACCTCGGCGATCCTTCTCGGCTCTGCCAGCACCGTTATTGCGGTGTTCAACAGGGATGCCGTCGGGCTCCCTGAGGCCACAGATGCCGCCCTCGAGCATGCCGTGCTCGATGCCTGGGACGCAGAGGAAAGGCAGGCTGCCACGACCGTTATCGAGCCTGGCTCCAGCGATTCTGCGGCGTACCTGCTGAAGCGGAGTAGCGGTGCGACCGCGCTTCTTGCCGTTGTCGAGATGGGTGGCAAGCCGGCGGCGATACTGGCCTTCATGCGGATGGGAGATCGTCGGTTCACCGTGCGCGATCATCGGCTCGCCGGCGCCCTTGCGAACCAGCTCTCGCTTGCGTTTGAGAGTTCGTACCACTTCGTGCGAGCGAGCAAGCGCGCGATGAACCTCGAGACCATCTTCCGAATCAGCCAGGTGGTAGGTTCATCGCTGCAGACGAAGGTGGTGCTGAATCGGGTGCTCGATGTCGTGCAGAAGATCTTCACCGCCGAGGCGGTATCCCTGATGACGTACGATCCGACGAGCGGCCGGATCGTGACGGAGATGGCGAGGGGGATGATATCGGCGGACATCCTCCACTACGAGACAGACCCCGGTGTCGACATGCCCGGTGTTGTGTTCTCGAGTGGTGAGCCGTCGAGATTGAGTAACCTGCCGCCTGACGACAAGGGGCTCGCCGGGCTTGCGTACGTGCAGGGGCTGCGTTCCTCGCTTTCGGTGCCGCTTCTCGCTCGCGGCCGGAGCATCGGTGTTCTCACGGTGCTCTCCACGATCGAGGACACCTTCACCGTAGAGGACATGGGTCTGCTCCACACCTTCGCGGCCCAGGCTGCGCTTGCGATAGATACCGCGAAGCTCTACGGCAAGGAGCACATGGTCGCGTCGGTTCTCCAAGCGTCGATCCTGCCGCAAACACTGCCCGAGTTCGCCGAGATCGAGTCGAGTAGCGTCTATCTGCCGGCGGGTGTGGAGTCCGACATCGGTGGCGACTACTTCGATCTGTTTCGTGGTCCGACGGACTCCATCTTCATCGTGATCGGTGACGTCTGCGGAAAAGGTGTGGTGGCGGCAACCAAGACATCCATGATCAAGTACACCGTCAGAGGACTCGTCGCGGCCGGCCTGGGGCCTGATCGGGTCATCTCCGAAGTGAACCGGATGGTCACCGAGACGCAGGATACGAGCGATATCGTGACATTGTGGGTCGGCGAGTTCGATCCCGATACAGGCAATCTCGCGTACGCGAACGGCGGACACCCTCCTGCTTTGATGAGGCGCGCCAGCGATGGGTCGATCGTCAGATTCCCGCCGACCGGTGCTTTGCTCGGTGCCATGGAGACCGCCCCTTACGACCTCGAGCAGGTGCCGGTCCGGCCGGGAGATATCTTGCTGCTCTACACCGATGGGGTAACCGAGGCGCGTCGTGGGAATAAGTTCTTTGGTGAGGGCAGGGTCGAACGGGTACTCCGTCGCAGTAGCGACGCCAATGATGTCACCCAGAGACTTCTTTCTGCACTCGACCGCTTCGTTCCGGGGGCCATCCGTGACGATGCAGCGATGCTTGCCGTGCGAATCATGGCCGACAAAGATGATCACGCCACGAATGAGAGTGGGTCGACTGGCGGATGAGTTTTTGGATCGATCGCCGAGAAGGGCAGAGTGCATGCGTGCTACACGTGGACGGAGACATCGACGTCGCCGTTGTGCCGGAGTTGCAGAAAGCCCTCGATCAGGCCATCGGGACCGGATGCACGAACGTGGTGATCGATCTCGAGTGCGTGAGCTATGCCGACAGTTCGGCTCTCGGAATGCTCGTCTGGCTTGATCGCCGCCTTCAGCCCCTAGAGGGCAAAGCGGTCCTTGTAGGAGCCAGTGAGGATATCGCCCGGATACTCGCACTTTCCAGGATTCTCACCGTCGCCCATCGACTCGAGGAGGGTGCCGACGTCGAGTCAGCAGTTGCACGCTTCGGGGCCTCCGACGTTTTGTCCGATCCCGAATGGCTCAAGTCGTTCGATGTCCCCGCCGACATCCGCGTCTTGGCCGGGGTTCGTGAGCAGGTAAGCGAGCTGATGGCACCCATGGAGTTCAGCGAGTCGGCCCTCTTCGACATCAAGGTCGCGCTCGGGGAGGCCCTGGCAAACGCGGTCCGCCATGGTTCGCTGGATGACGGCTCTGCGGGAATCCACCTCGTCGTCAGCGGTTATGCCGATCGCGTCGTCATCGACGTGACCGATTCGGGGGCCGGATTCGACGGTGACCACGTGTGCAGCGATGACCTGTATGCCGCCGGGGGACGTGGGATCATGTTCATGCGGGCACTCATGGATCAGGTGCTGTTCTCATGTACCGCTAGTGGTGGCACGCGTGTGACGCTCGTGAAGCGACGCTCGTCCCACGCCTCCGGGTAGGGGGTTCACATCGACGTGCCCCACAGGAGAGAGGCGCCTGGACCGGTTCGCATTCTGATCTTGAGCGCCACCTTCGGCGGTGGTCACTGGTCTGCCGCGATGGCGCTCAAAGAGTACTTTAGGGCTCACCATCCCGACGATGTCGTCGTCGAGGTGATCGACTTCTTCGAGGAGTTCACGCCAAGCCTCAACGTGTTGGCCAAGTTCGCCTACCAGCAGTCGGTCCAGTTCTTCCCGGTCGCTTACGGGACGTTCTTCGAACTGTCGAACAAGATGCCCGCCAACCCCGTGGTTCACGAACTCCGCATGATGGGCATGGCGAGGGCATCGGCGTTCATCGATGCATGGAGTCCCGATGCGGTGATCTCTACCTTTCCGGTAGCGGGCGGCGTGATGGCCGACATCAAGTCTGAGCGCTCGCTCTTTTGCGCGACCGTCATCACTGACTTCGGGGCACATCGGACGTGGCTACATCCCGCGACCGATCTCTATTTCGTTGCTTGCGACGAGGTTCGGGAGGACCTGGTTGTGCGGGGCATTCCGTGGGAGCGCGTGGTCGTGTCGGGTATTCCGATTCGCGAGAGTTTCACCGAACCAGTTTCGGCTGAGGGATCTCGACGAGCACTGGGCCTGGTCGACCGGTACACCGTCTTGTTGATGTTTCCGGGAGGGGGTACGGGCGATGCCGCGGCGCTCGCGGCCCGGATGGCAGAGGCCGGTGTTCAGGTGGCAGCCGTCGCGGGAACCAACGAACGGTTGCGCAAACGGCTCGACTCCGTGGCCCGGCGACAGACTCTTGTGAAGGTGTTCGGGTATGTGAATGAAATGCATAGTATGATGAACGCTGCGGACGTTCTGGTCGGTAAGGCCGGGGGGCTGACGGTGTCGGAGGCTCTTGCCACACGGTTGCCCCTGTTGGTCTTCAACCCGGTTCCCGGCCAGGAGGTCTACAACGTCGATTTTCTGGTGAACTATGGTGCCGGGCTGTGGTGTCGCGATGAGGAGGACGTCGTCGAGAAGGTGCGATTCCTGTCAGCACACCCGGAACGACTCGCGCAGATGTCGGAGAATGCGGGGACACTCGGCAAGCGGGTAGCAGTGCAGAGCGTGTGCAAACGGGTACTGGCGGGCGCGCAGGGCGATAGAGTCTGAGGAAGGTGTTCTTGATGGACCTGTTCGAAGCGATCGAGAAGAGGCATTCGGTCAGGGCGTTCAAGCCCGATCCGGTGCCCCGCGAACTGATAGAGAAGCTCATCGAGGCTGCTGCGCTTGCGCCCTCGGCTATGAACGAGCAGCCGTGGAGATTCTACGTCACCACAGGGGATAATCGAGCCAAGGTCGGAGAGATCATGGCACGCGGAACAACTCACCTCGAGGAGTTCATCGACGTGATTGGGGCCGAACACATCGATGCAGCGGTTCAGTGGTACTCGGAGCTCGGACACGCTCCGGTCGTGATCGTCTGCACGATGCCCAAGGCAACGGATGACTTCTGGCGGATGAACAAGCATCTCTCCATTGGCGGCGCCATCGAGAATATCCTGCTCGGGGCAACCGCCCTCGGTCTTGGCGCGTGCAACATCACGTTCTCGTTCTATGTGCGCGATGAGCTCGTCGAGGTGCTCTCGATTCCCGAAGACCGAACGTTGATCGCGATCATCGCTCTCGGTTATCCCGAGGACGATCAGCCCGATCCGCCGGAACGCAACCTCGACGTTGCCATCTACCTCGATTGATGGTCCGAGCAGTCTTCTTCGACGTCGGCAATACACTGCTTCGCCCGGAGCCGAGCGTGTCTGAGGTGTGCCGTCAGGTGCTCGCCGACGCGGGTCATACGATCTCGCTCAGCGATATCGAGCGGCAGATGCCGCTCGTCGACGCTTTCTACGAGGACGCGTATCGCGCTGACGACACCTTCTGGACCGACGAGGAGCGCACGTTGCAGGTCTGGGTCGGGATGTACTCGCTGCTGTGCAGGCGCCTGGGGATCGAGCAGGATGCCGAGGTGCTAGCGATGAGCGTGTACGACGAGTTCGGAGATCCCAGCCGTTGGATGGCGTACGAGGACGTCCTGCCCGCTTTTTCGAGGCTGCGCGAGCGCGGGCTCTCTCTCGGTGTGATCTCCAACTGGGACCGGCGGCTCAAGCGCATACTCACAGGTCTTGGACTAGGTGAGATGCTCGACTCTGTCGTGTCTTCGGCATGTGTGGGGCTCCACAAGCCTGACCCGCGGATCTTCGAGCATGCCTGTGAGCAACTCGGCGTGTCGCCCGAAGAGGCCGTACACGTGGGGGACCATCACTATGCAGATGTGCTCGGGGCCCGGGCTGTCGGTATGCGTCCCGTCTTAATAGATCGCATCGGGGCTCACGAGCCGGGTACGGTACTCACGACGCTTGACTGTCTCGAATCCGAACTTGGCTGGGGCCGGTAGCGGGCACTGTCCTCGGCACGATGATGACTGACTCTGAAAGGGGAGGCCATGGCCTTCAAGGATCTTCGCGAATATTTGGCGCTCCTCGATTCGAAGGGTCAGCTCACGCGTGTCGCTGCGCCCGTCGATCCGCATCTTGAGATCGGCGAGATCACCGACCGGGTGAGCAAGGCTATCGGTCCTGGACTCTTCTTCGAGAACCCGGTATCGCGCGACACGGGCATCCCGTATGACATGCCCGTCGCGATCAACCTCATGGGAAGCTACGACCGCATGGCGTGGGCGTTGGGCGTCGACGCCGAGACGGGTACCTGGCGAGACCTCGATGCCAAGGCCAGGCAGCTGATGGAGATGCTGCCCCTCGACATGCCGGCATCGATGAAGGGTAAGCTCGACATCCTCATGAGCTTGAAGGATGTCGCGGGAGCCGGGGCAAAGGAGATCAAGGCGTCCAAGGCGCCCGTGCAGGAGGTCGTACTCAGGGGCGACGAGGTTGATCTGGGCAGACTCCCGGTTCTCACGACCTGGCCCGAGGACGGCGGTCCGTTCATCACGCTGCCGCTCGTGGTCACGAACAGCCTCAAAGGCCGACCGAATCTCGGCATGTACCGCCTGCAGGTCTTCGATCGTACGACGACGGGGCTGCACATCCATGAGCACCACGACGGGGCGAGGAATCTGCGCGAGTGGGCCGCTGCCGGGCATGAACGCATGCCGGTCTCGGTTGCGCTCGGGGCCGACCCGGTCACCATCTTCTCGGCGACGGCCCCGGTGCCGCCCATCATCGACGAGTATCTGTTCAGTGGCATCCTGCGCGGAGAACCGGTCGAGGTCGTCAGGTGCGTGACGAACGACCTGCTCGTACCTGCTCATGCCGAGATCGTTCTTGAGGGCTACGTCGAGATAGGTGAGATGCGGCGGGAAGGCCCCTTCGGCGACCACACCGGCTACTACTCGCTCGCCGACGACTTCCCGGTCTTTCACGTCGAGGCGATCACCATGCGCAAGGACGCGATCTACCCCACGACCATAGTGGGACGTCCCCCGATGGAGGACTGCTACATGGCAAAGGCGACCGAGCGGATCTTCTTGCCGGTCGTGCGGGCGATGATGCCCGAGGTCGTCGACTACGATCTGCCGCTCGAGGGCGTGTTCCACAACTGCGCGATCTTCCAGATCAAGAAGGAGTTTCCGGGCCAGGCGTTCCGCGTGATGAACTTTGCCTGGTCGATGGGGCAGATGATGTTCACCAAGTTCGTGATAGTCGTGGACGAGGACGTTGACTGCCACGATTACTCGCAGGTTGCATGGCGCTGCTTCAACAACGTCGACCCGAGCCGCAACATCCTCATCAGTAAGGGCCCGCTCGACCGTCTCGACCACACGAGTAACTTCGAGAGTTTCGGCTACAAGATGGGCATCGATGCGACCAAGCCGCTCCCCGGTGAGGGCCACGAGCGCGACTGGCCTGATTCGCTCGAGATGGATGCGGATGTCAAGGAGCGCGTCGATGCCATGTGGAGCGAACTCGGTCTTGGGTGACGGTAGCGGTATCGCCGCCAAGATTCGGTTGCTGTTCGAACTCGTGAAGTTCGAGCACTCCATCTTCGCGTTGCCCTACGCCTACATCGGGGCGATCTACGGAGCTGCTGTACTCGATCGGTGGCCGACGTGGGCCGAGGTCGGCTGGATCACCCTCGCGATGGTCGGTGCGCGTGCGTTTGCGTTCGCGGTGAACCGTGCCGTCGACAGAGAGATCGACTCCCGCAACCCGCGCACTGCAGGGCGAGCAGTCCCTGCCGGAATGATCAAAGTGGCCGAGCTATGGGTGTTCTCGGCGGTCATGCTTGGCGCGTTCCTGCTGGCGGTCTGGCAACTGCATCCGATCACGCGGATGCTCTGGCCGGCTGTCCTCGCCGCGTTCGTCATCTATCCGTACACCAAGCGGTTCACGTGGCTCTGCCACTACTGGCTCGGGCTCTGCCTCGGCCTTGCGCCCGTCGGCGCATGGGTAGCCGTCGGTGCACCGATCGGCGATCCCGCTCCGTGGCTCTTCGGAGCGGCGGTACTGGTCTGGACCGCTGGCTTCGACATCATCTACGCCACGCAGGACTTCGAGTGCGACGTTCGCGACGGAGTTCACAGCGTGCCGGCCGATCTCGGCATCGCCCCAGGCCTGTTCATGACCCGCGTTCTCCACGTACTGACGATAGGGTTCTTCGTGGCCGCTGGGTGGCTCGTAGGAGCGGGGTGGGCGTACTGGGCGGCACTGACGGTGGCCGCCGCACTGTTGACCTACGAGAATGCGATCGTGTCTCCACGTGACCTTTCGCGCGTGAACGCGGCCTTCTTCACCTTCAACGGCATCATCGCTATGGTTATCTTCGCGGGAGTCGTTGTCGACCGCGTGCTCGTCTAGTCACTCAGGAGAAGGGTGTGAAACGCATGGGGCGATACACGGTGGCCATCACGGGCGCCTCGGGAAGTGCGTATGGACTGCGTCTGGTGGAGCGGTTGCTCGTCAGCGATCACGAGGTGACGCTGGTCATGACGACCGCGGGGGGCGACGTCGCAGCATTCGAACTCGAGTTCGAACTTCCCGCCGAGGAGCCCGCGCGGGCTCTGCTGCGCTACCTTGAACTCTCGGCCGATTCGCCTCTGCGCATCGCCTGTCTCGGCGACCTGTTCGACCCGATCGCCTCGGGATCGCACAAGGTCGACGCGATGATCGCCGTGCCGGCATCGATGGGCTTCTGCGCGAGCATCGCGTCGGGGACTGCGTCCAACCTCGCGGAGCGTGCGGCGGACGTCACGCTGAAAGAGCGCCGTCCGCTCATCCTTGTCCCCCGCGAGACACCGCTTTCCCTCATCCATCTGCGAAATCTCACGGCCTTGGCCGAAGCGGGTGCAGTGATCTGCCCTGCCATGCCCGCCTTCTACCACAAGCCTGTCACTCTCGACGATCAGGTCAACTTCGTCGTCGGCAAGGTCCTCGACCTCCTCGGAGTGCAGCACGCGCTGTACGACCGGTGGGGTGAGTAGACGTACCGCTTGACGGACCCGCACCAGCGGGGGAGAATATGTGTTCGTAGGGTCGCACTTCGACGTAGCAGCATCATCGTAGCCGTAGCCGTAGCATCAGTCGCAGCAGGAGGTATGGTCATGACCCTGGCGCAAGCGCGCAAGCGCTTCCCCCTCGTGCCCGTCGAGATCGTGCAGTGGGCGCTCGAGAACATCCCGGATCCGCGTGACATGGAGCGCGGGCTCAATCGCCTCGAGCAATCACGGCAAGTAGCACTGAGGTATTCGGTGTAGGAACAGCAGAAGGGCCGCAGATGCGCGGCCCTTCTTCGTTTCTGGAGGCGACGCCCGGATTCGAACCGGGGATAAGGGCTTTGCAGGCCCCTGCCTTGCCACTTGGCCACGTCGCCGTCTGGTGCGCCGTAGTGGCGCGTCTATGAATCGAAGGTCGGCCCCGTGGGGCACGATGGAGCCTCCCGGACCGACCTTCGGATCGAATCGATGGAGCGGACGAAGGGATTCGAACCCTCGACCCCCACCTTGGCAAGGTGGTGTTCTACCACTGAACTACGTCCGCGCGCAAAGGGTAGTCTAGCAAGGGCGCTGATGCGGCGCAAGGAATAATCCGAGGAAGGCGGGGGCTGAGTTCTCGATCGAAATCGGGGGGTGGCACTGACGGCAAGAGTTGGTACAATGTGCGTCGCTGCTGTTGTGCAGCGCATGGGCGCTTAGCTCAGGGGGAGAGCACTTCCTTGACACGGAAGGGGTCAGTGGTTCAAATCCACTAGTGCCCACCATGGATGAAGCAAGGCCCTGTCGGATACCGGCGGGGCCTTTTTTCATCGCCGGGTCTCCCGCACTTCTGGGTACAAACTCACTGATGTCAC
>CAYGKH010000006.1:0-31312 GCA_964350345.1 uncultured Coriobacteriaceae bacterium | reverse complement strand
GCGTTAGGGTAGTCGAAGGACGACTCCGGAGATGCGGTCCCGGTCGCCTCGGCAGAGCTCGGAAGCATCCCGAGACGTCTCCCGCTGCGATCGATGTGCCAGATCCGGTGAGGACCGGCGATGTCGGTGACGTAGAGAGAGCCGTCGTCGGCCACATCGATCGCGAGGGGCGCCCAGGGCTCGACCGTCGCGGTGCCGTCGATGGTAGGCGTGAGCGTCTCGACGAACGAGCCGTTGCCCGCGTCAAAGACGAGTACCGCAGCGTGCTCCCGGTCGGTCACGAATATCTCGTCGCGCTCCTCGTCGATGGCTACGTAGAGCGGGATGCCGAGGCGGTCCTCCCCCACTGTGTAGAGCAGCGTACCGGCCGGACGAAAGACCGCGATGTGACCCGCGATCGAGTCGCTCACGTAGATGCGCTCAGCCGCGACCACGAGTGAGACGGGGCGCTGAAGAAGCGGCTCATCACCCCGCGGCAGGTCATAGGCGTAGACCGGCGAGGTTGGCCTGCCGATGGGATCGCGCACGGGCGTGATCGGGCCGGCTGCGATGCGCAGCGCGTCCGGAACGAGTCCGGCCACACCAGTGAGGCACAGCAACACGACCGCCACGACGAGCGTCCGGCGCCGACGCCGGTAGCCTCTCACCGGCCGCTCGGTCGCCCTCTCGCGACGCCTGCTGTCTCGTGCCACACGCTCCCCCCGCCGATGTCCTCGCGCTTACTGACCGGTAGCAACCCTGGCCACCGAGACGAGTGCGTCTTTGTGCTGTGCAGGCCTATCCGAGGAGGTTGCGAACTCCATGACCACGAGTATCGCGCCGTCTCCCATCGCCAGTATCGCGTATCCCGGACGCGTCCCGAAATACGAATCAAGTGAGCCGACTTTGAGAGACTGCGGGTCGTTGGGGTAGTCGGCCTTGATGCGCTCGTTGATGCGGCGGGTCACCATCGCTGCATCCTGCATCTGTTCGACCTCGACGGAGAGCTGGATGACGGTGCCGCTCTTCTCCGGCAGGTAATCCCGGTAGAGGTTGAACGGGGCCGAGTGGATGCGCTGACCGATGAATCCCGGGAGGCGATCAGGGATGTAGTCCGTGAGGTTCGCGATCGGGCCTACAGGAGTATCGCCGCCGGGGCCGGTGGTACCCCCGCCTGGCGGCGGTGCCGCAGCGCCCGATCCAGGAGTCTCTCCTCTGTTAGAACCGGTCGCGCCGCCCGCAGTGGCCGCCGAACCTCCGGTCTTGGCGCGCACATCTGCGAGCATGGAGTTCGTATCGCGATATGCGGAGTCGCTCGACGCGATCTCTGCGAGAACGCGCTCGGCCGTCTCGAGATCTCCGTCGGCGATCGCCTGGAGGGCCTCAGCATAAAGCGCAGCGAGCTTGGTGTGAAGGTCGCAGGTGATGACTTCTGTGGTCACTCCGTGGTCGGCGACCTCATCGGCGGGGACCTCGATCTCCTCGGTCGTGTCGGAGACGATCTCTCCCTGGGTGCAGATGACGATCACGCCGCTCTGGACGTTGACCATCTGCTTGCGGAAGCCGGGAACGACCGCTAGCGCGGCCACGAGAGTAAGCGTGAGGGCGAGTGCGAACAGAAGCTTCCACGAGCGTCTCATCGATCCGTACCTCCTGCGCCCGCCGATGAGACGTCCTGTTCGGCCCTCACTGCGAGCATCCGACCTGCCGACACGAGTGCGATCGCGGCGATCCCGAGTGCCATCGCGCCGATCTGTATCAGCGTGGGCACAGGTGTGAATACGATAGTCGCATACTCTGACCCATACTCCTGCTGGACCTCCGGGGGAATCCATCTCATCCACACATGGAGGGGTGTATAGCGGACATGCACGTATGCGCCCGCAGCGACGAGCGCCCCCAGAAGGGGCGCAACCGTGCCGGCGCGGCCCGGGGCGCGATCTGCGCACACGGCGAGCGCCAGCAGGGCCACAGCGAGCGCCAGCCACCCACCGACCGTTTGGAACCCGCGCATCGCGAAGTCCGCGGCGAACTCCGCTCCGGCCGACGTGGTGCCTCGAGCCGCCACCGCGACACCCGGAAGGGTGAAGCCCGCGAGAGCAAGGAGCACGGAGCCCGCCGCGAGCACGACAGAGACGTTTCGAACTCCTGCGCGCAGCAGATCACGCCTGCCCGCTCCGGCCAGCAACACGAGGCCTGCCGAGACGACCATCACCGCAGAAGACCAGCTCGCTGGCTCGGTCAGGATCGGACGCGGGCCGAAGACCCCGGTCGCCTCCTCCACGAACAGCAAACTGGTCACCACGGGTACCACAAGCAGCATGGCAGCCCCGGGGACGTGCGGGCCGGTGCGAAGTGCAAGGTAGAGCGCCAGCGCGAGCGCCAGCGCCTGACTTGCCGCTGCCGGATACGCCAACGAAGGTGCGAGCAGCGCACCGACATCCCACGCCGACGACGGCAGCGCCCACGCGAGAGAACCGGCGAGCCCGCCGAGAGCAGCGAGCGAGTACACCGGCGCCGGACCGTGGACTGATGCGAGCTTGCGTGCGATCAGTATGGCCGCCACCCAGGCAACTCCTGCGAGCAGAAGCGCGATCTCCTGATCCGTGTGCAGCACCACAAGCGAGAAGGAACTCGGGCGCTCCCAGTTGCCGAGGACTCCCGCCGCAGCGATGACGCCGAGGAGTGCCGCGGCAGCCCGCAGGTAGCGGCGGGCGGGCAGAGCGGCCACAAGGATGAGGAGTGCCCCCCACACAGCGGTCGTCCAGAATGCGGTGACCGTGCCCGGCGGCGAATCGGTGTAGCGGCTCGTCGCAACCAGCGCGGGCGCGAGCGCTATCGAGAGCGCACCAGCGCCGAGGGCAAGAGCGAGACCCCGCCCTCCGAGGCGCCGCAGGTCGGCGGGCCGAGGAATGCCCCCCATCAACAGCAGGACCGCTGCGGTGAAGATCGCGCCCGTCACAACAAGCGCAGGATCGGCGACGTGTGGGGTGACCGCGGTCGCAAAGACGAAGTGCGCCGAGGCCGCAAGTGCGAGCAACATCCACGCGATAGCCAACACCATGAACACCGCCCATTCTCGCGGGGAGCGTGTAGGAGACAGAGAAGGGGAAGGGCCAGGCGCCGCCTGGCCCTTCCCTCGTGTCCGAAGGTCTCGAACTCGATCAAGCACTATTGCGATTACTTGTTGTGGCATTCCTGGCAGACACCGCGGTTCTCGATGCGCAGGAGGGCGTTGCTCCACGTCGGCGCGACTCCACCGATGCGGTCGGGATCGCCAGGACCGCCAGGGCCGGTATCCGGCTCGGGATTGGTGCTGTCATCCACGCGAGCGAAACCTTCCATCGTGACATCGGACCCGTGTGACACGTGGCACGTCAGGCAGTCGACCCAAGAATCGGTACCCACGATGCCGCCGTCAGTTGCAAGCGGCACGCCAGGGTTCGCGATCAGATCGCGCGGCCCGAGGTAGTTCGACATCGGCACGTTGACCGGGTGGCGGTGACGCGTCACGAAGCCGAAGCCGTCGTTGGCGTCGTAGTTGCCGTCAGGACTGATCGTCCGGACCTTGTAGCCATCGGTATCGTAGACACCGACGTTGGTCGTACCGGACTCGACGACATACTGGGTGTGGCAAGCCGCACACCAGTTGCTGATACCCTTGTCCGCGTTCCCACCGGGCGCCTTAGCGTACTGCGGCGTCGTGTAGTTCGGGACGTAGGCTTCCATGTCGATGACCCCATCCTCATGGAGCCTGAAGCCGCCCGCGGGAAAGCCTGTCTCGTTGGAGATAACGAAGGGCGTCGGCGTGAACACACCCGGCACCAGTTCGTCATAGCCACCGACACGGACACCGTTGACGACATCCTTGAGGAGACGGTAGTTCGAGCTACCGTGGACGTCGTGGCACGAGGTGCAGCTCATGGGGATGAGTTCGCCGTAGCCGGTCGAGAACACACCGTCGCGACCGGTTGCGCCGCCACCCCACGCACCCCAGGAACCGGTGACGGAGTGCTTGCTGTCACCGACGCCGTGCTCGTTGTTCAGGTCGAAGAGACCCGAGTTGAGCCGTGCACCCTGGGTACCAAACTCGTCACTCTCGTAGACGCCGTCGACGACGTTCGTCGCCGCACCGGCTGCTGCTGAGCCGTGACAGGTAAGGCAGAACTCGTAGACATCGTCGGCGGCCGAGATGAGCAACGCGCTCCGCTCCTCAACGCCGTTGTTCCACGTGATGGGACTCGCGGCGGTGTGTGCGCGGTGACAACCAGCGCACGCATCCGTGTCCATCGAGTAGCCACCGTGAATCCCGAAGTTCGCCAACGCGATACCTGGGGTGAGGAGCAGTACCGACGCAACGACGGCGACTGCGAATGCTATTGACAGCTTCCGCATACCAATCACCCCTCTCTCATTCCGGCGGACTCTTCCATATTCTGCTGTCTGCGCGCAATCACTGCAAGCAAGCCGCCGGCAAAGATCGTCGGCACGAGAGCCGCTTTGGCGAACGGGCTGTTCAGCAGGTTCGAGATCATAGGCGTGACGTGATCCTCGATGTACGGATCAGCCTTGGGCTGCTGCAGCAGGTGCGTTTTGCTCGCCCAGATGATGCTGCCGTCGCCCTGAGCGGAAAGGTAGCCGTTCGCCGGCGTGTTCACGTAGGCGCGGATGGCGTCCCTATCGTCCCACTTCATCGCCTTGGCCGGGCAGGTGTAGACACAGCTCGGCTCGTGAGCCATCTCGGCAACGACGGGAGTGCTGGGCAGCTTGACGCCGCCTGCGGGGAGCGCAAAGCCGTAGGAGGCACCACGCTGGTCGACTGCGGCCTGGATGTCGCCGTCCGAACCGGCACGACCCCAGCACATGGTGCACTTCCACGACTTGCTGGCGGTGAACAGGTCGCTTCCGTCACCGATCTTCGGGTAACCGGAGCGCTTGCAGTCCACCGTGCACTCACGCCTGCACTTCGTCGGATCGCAGAGGTCCGGATCGATCGAGACCGCGCCGTTGCCCTGCTTCCGGAGCGCCTTTTGGGGGCACCGCTTGACGCAGGGCGGATCCGGACAGTGCCAGCAGCTGAACCGCAAGAACGGACCCATGTCGACGCGTCTCTGCGACTTGATCATGACCCGTGCGTCTGGCTCGACCTTGTGCACGCCGGGATTATCGGCCTTCATCTTCCAGGTCCGCTTGCAGCTGATGACGCAACCGCTGCAACGCATGCACTTATCGACGTCTTGGAATATCGCCATTCTAGTCATCGTTCACCACCTCCTTTACGAGTTGATTTTCTCGATGTTGCACAGACAGGCCTTGTACTCAGGGATGCGAGTGTTCGCATCGAACGCGTCGATGCACAGGTCGTTCGCACGGCTTCCGGTCGAAAGCCCACGGTCACCCCAGTGCCATGGAATGGCTATCACGCCGGGGCCGACCTTCTGGTTGCTGAGTGCGCCGACGCCGACGCGGGCGATGAAGCCTTCCGCGAAGCCGTCCGCACCAGCGGTGATGGCCTCCTGTCCTGTCGTGCTGTCTCCCCGGGCGGTGGTCACGTTGACCATATCACCGCTCTTGATGCCGAGCCTGTTGGCATCGACCGAGTTGATCTCGACCCACGGGGCGGGCTCGATTTCGACGTTCCACGGATTGTTGCGAGTGATGGGGCCGCCCTGGAAGTGCTCGACGCACCGGATGGTGGTCAGCACGAACGGGAAGGCCGTCGGGTTCTTGCGATGGGACGCCGGGTAGCTGGTATCGTTCGTTGCAACGTAGGTGGGCTCGTAGTCTCCGTTCGACCCAGTGACACCCGAGTGAATGAGATCCCACTTGGCAACACCGCGGGTGTTGCGGCCGAACTGTGCGAGCAGCGCCGGACCGCCTACCCTGAGCTCCAGCGGCGTCTCGTATGGCTCGGTGTGACCCGGGAAGCGACCCGCCAGCGCGTGGATAGCGTCTGTGCTGTCCGGCTTGTCACTGAGACCGTGGACACGGCGCCAGTTGTTGTGACCGTAACTCACCGCGCCGCTGAACACCGGCACGAAGAAGCGAGCCACGCGGTCAGGCGTCTGGTAGCCGTCCAAGATATCGCCCGGTACGTCACCGTTGTTGTAGAGCACACGACGGTTGACGAGCCACGAGTAGCCCCAGCCCGGGTAGGCGAAGGTGTCGTTCGGGTCAGCCGTTGCGCGGTTCTTGGAGCGGTTGAAGCACATCCATGCCGCCTGGCCTGCGTGGAGGCGTCCGCGCGGGTTTGTGCTCTTATGCGCCACGGTGCCGTTGTACGCGTCTAGATAGAGCCACATCGTCCCGCCGTCGCCAGGAATGGCGTTCATCTGCTTGTAGATGCTCTCAGCAACGAGCTCGGTGCCGCGAACCGGAGCAGACGCGACGTATCCGGGCGAGACCGGATCCTCGACCGAGTACCACATCTCCGACGTACCGGTGATGGCCTCGAGCTCCTCGACCTGGGGGTACCAACCGTGCTGGCGGGCGTAGAGTTCATCAAAGACCGGGGTAGCAGACGCACCATCCCACCACTGAGCGGGTCCACCGGGAGCTGCGACAACACCTGACCACGCAGAGAGAATGTGGCTGAAACCATTGGCCTTATCGATAGCCCACGCAAAGCGGAACAGCAGCTCAAGATCGCTCCGGCTGTTGCCCTTGGGCGCACACGCACGCTCACGCCACTGCAGAACACGACCGGAGTTGGCGACGCTGCCCGCCTTCTCGGCGTAGCTGCACGCAGGGAAGAGATAGGTGACGCCGGTCCCCTTGCGATCAACGGCTGCGGTCTCGGTCTCGAAGAGATCCGTGACCACGAGCACGTCGAGGTTCTTGAATCCCTCACGGATCGCCGACTGGTTCGGTTCGGTGACGGCGGGGTTCTGACCCCAGGCGACACAGCCCTTGATGCGGGCCGGATCGGCTTCGGTCAGAGCCATCTTGCGGAACATGGTGATGTGGTCATCACCGTTGCTCTTGGGCCAGAGGCCATAGATCGCATCAACGGCAGCGCGCCTGGCATCGTTCGTGGCACGCTCAGCAGCATCCGTTGCGCGGATGTGATAGGGCATACCGTTGATCGCGGCCCAGTTACCGAACCACTTGAGCGTCATGTTGTAGAAGCCGTCCGCCTGGAGCGCGAGGTCGCCCTTGATGCGGTATGCATCGTCGTGGGCGAGGGCGAACGTATTCGGGCGGACGTCGGTGGAGAACGGTGCCACAGAGCCTGCGAACCTGGTCGCCTGGCCCCACAGGTCGTCCGTGTACGCACCGAACGACTGACCCTGACCGGGGTTGCCCGAGTAGCCAGGGATGAGATGCTGAAGCACGCCCTGGTCCGTCGAGCCCTGGACGTTGTGGATGCCGCGGAGGGCGTTGATGGCGCCACCTGCGCGTCCGACGTTACCCGTGAGGGTCTGGATGACAGCGAAGCCCTTGACGTTCTGCGCGCCGTGCGTGTGCTGCGTGAGGCCCATCGCGTACATCATCTGAGTCGCGCGATAGTCCTCGTAATCCCTGGAATCCTGCGGGCCGTTAGTGATGGGGTCGCCCGTAAGGTGCGAGCTCATCATCCGGCTGTGCTCCACGTACTGGCGCGCCACCCAGCGGATCTCGTCGGCCGTGCAGTCACAGACCTGTGCGGCGAGCTCCGGCGTGTACGGGTCGAGGTGAGCCTTGAGCTTGTTGTACACGGTGTTGGGATCAGCAGTCACGCTGGCGGCCTTGACGGGCAGCTGGTGGAATGTCGTGCCGGTCGTCGAGTCCGTCTCACGCTGGTAGTCATTGCCGCTCACGATGAAGCGCGCATCCGTGTAGACCGAACCCTGGATGCCTGCCGGCTGGGCAACGACGCCGTCGTTGCGGCGGAAGGTCTGGTTCTGCGTGTGGTTCAGGAAGTTGAAGTACAGGTCGCGCACCGCGGTGGGAATGCCATCGGCGGTTTCGAAGATCCTTATGATCTCCTTGGTGACCGCGTTGTTGAAGGCGATGTCGGTACCGGGGCGAAACCTGATGTAGCGGCCCCCGTTCTGCTCGGCAAGGACCGCCGTGCGCGTCTTGCGGGGATCGATGACGACGAGCTTCGCGGCAGGACGCAGGTCATGCGCGCGAAGAACGTGCGCGGTCGCTGCGGGGTGGTTCTCGACGAAGTTCGAGCCCATGGCGATGAAGAGCGTCGAGTTCGCCATGTCGGCCCAGTTGTTCGTCATGGCACCTCGTCCGAATGCGGCGGCCAGACCGGCCACCGTGGAGGAGTGTCATATACGAGCCTGGTGCTCGATGTTGCTGGTACCGAAGTTGGCGATCAACTTACGGTAGAGATTGTTCTCGTCGTTGTTCATGTGCGACGAGCCGAAGAACGCGACCGTCTTGGAGTTGTTCTGCGTGGGAGCGGTAGAGAGATCGCCACGAGCGGCGACCATCGCGACCGCGGCCTCATCCATCGCGGCCTGGAGCGGTATCTTGGTCCAGGCGCCGTTCCCGATGCGCTTGTAGCCAACGCCGGCCTCGGTGGGATCGTAGTTGAACGTCGGGTTCGGGTTCTGGTTCCCGTAGCCCAGGCGCCTCGGGTTGGTGACGAGCTGGTACGAACCGGCGCCCTTGGAGCAGAGACCGCCTGCGTTCCAGGGGGACTCATGATCGCCGTAGACGTCAAGTATGTTCTCGTTATCGTCGACGGCGACGAGCTGTCCGCAACTCGCCGAACAGTACGGACAGGTGGTGTGGAAGACCCTGCTCACTGTAGCGGCGTGAGCGCTCGAAGGTGCGGCGGCGAACTCGAACCCGGCTGCTCCAACAGCAGCGGTTGCCGCGCCTGCCTTCAAGAACTGACGACGTGTCAGCTGCAAGCCCTTACCTCCATCCTGTTCCTTGTCAAGTTTACCCATGCTTCTTCCCTCTCCTTGGTTCCGCGGTCCCCGGTCGAGGTCCGCGAATACGGTGTGTGATCCGATCGGATCACATCGCACGTGGAACGGCGATCCTCCCTTCCCGTGCAGCCAGAGGGGGTGAGAATAAGAAAAGGCCGACGCTCGACGGGACACCCCTGCCCCGATAGTGGTCGGTCCTCACCTGTCTCGCCTCCCTTACCCCGTACACCGATGGGACGGACCCCCAATTGCCGGAGGAGGCCGCCTTATTCATCAGTCTCCTTTCCAAGGTCCGAAAAGGACGGGAGGCGCCGGGGTTTCCCCAGACACCCTGTCGGCCTCGGCGCCATGACCGTGAAGGTGGTAGGCGATCGGGGCTCGGAGACGATGTTCTATATTCATATACCCACCGGTCGCTGCCGGTCGATCCGGTGAGCCTGTAACACTTGTTACAATACCTGTAGACCAGGTTAGCCCCGCTACTCCTCGGCGTCAACACCCTGGTCGCTCAGGAAGTGCTCCGTGAACAGCCGTGCATCGTATGCGTCGACGCCGAGGGCGCGCGCTGCCACCGCCAGTGAGGGATCCTCGGTGCACAGACGCCTCGCCGTCTTTGCCACGACCAGCACGAGCGCGGCATCGCGCTCCACGCCGATCCGACGCATGAGATCGTTCACGTCAGACTCGGAGTGCTTGACGAGCTGTAGGAAGCTATCGAGCTTCACGCCGCCCAGTTCGCGGCCGGCGTACAAAGAGAGATGCTCCTGCGGCACGTGCCAGATCCAGCGGTGCTGGTCCGCCATCTCACGCAGCCGCCCGGTCTCGGCCATCCGGACCAGGAAGTCCGCGGTGACGGCGAAGCGACGGCGCCGCAGCAGAAGCAGGAACGGCAGGAGGAGCAGCGGCAGCAGGCAAGGCCACCAGCCGGTCGGCTCCTCGGGCAGGTCCGGGATGAACGGGACCGGATCGGGCCAGCCCCACACCTGTACCTGGTGGTTCAGGCGGTCGGTCACGTAGATTCGGGCGCGGCCGTCGAGCGCAAGATCGTTGGTGTAGCGGAACTGCCCGGGGCCGATACCACTCGCGCCGAAGCCGGTGATTCGCTCGCCGGTCGACGCGTAGATGTCGACCTGGTGAGCGAGGGCATCGGCGGTATAGATCCGATCCTCGTCGTCGACATCCATTCCACGCGGGATACCGGAGGTGCGGATGATCCGCTCGAACCTGCCCAATGCGTCGAACACCTGGATCCGGCGGTTGTTGCTGTCGGAGACATAGATGTCGCCGCCGATGACCACCACGTCGTTCGGGAAGTAGAAGAGACCGGGAACCTGGGAGATCTCCTCGGCCTGGGCGAAGCGACCAAAACGCAGCCGCTCGCGGCCGTCCTCATCGAACACGATGACCTGATGCAACTCGACGCGACCGACATCGGTGACGTAGAGGTTGTCTTCCTCGTCGAACCCGAGGCCGAGCGGCCCCCAGGTCTGAGCCTCCACGGGATCTGCCGGCGCGACCTTGCGCAGGTACTCCCCGTCCAGCGTGAACACGTACACCGAACGGTGACGGCGGTCGCTGACGAACAGTTCGTCCTTGCTGTTGATGGCGAGGAAGACGGGGACTCCGAGTGTCGTGTTCTCGCCGTCGGCGATCTCATTGAACGAGAAGAGGTAGTTGCCCTCCACGGTGTAGACGCGCACCACACGTGCCTCAGAGTCCGTGACGTAGACGCGGTCGTCGCGGCTGACCTCGACGCCGAGTGGCGAAGTGAGCGCGTTCGCCCCCTCGGGGCCGGAGATCGAATAGAGGTGCCGGGGCGCGAGGATCTCTTCGGTGGCGGACCGGCCGAGCCCGAGAATGGGCAGCGTACGGTTGACCGTGAAGTAGTAGATCGAATAGAGCGCAAACGCGAGGAGCACAAGGAGCAGCGCAAGCGCAACCCACTTGCGCCATGCGGCACGCCCGGTGTCGGCACGGCCAAAGGCAGTTGCCTCATCGTGGGTCGGCTGTCCGACGGGAGTCTGGTGTTCCATCTGGGGTCCTCGCTACTCCGTGAGCCTGTCCACGGCCGCAGCCGCGTCGTCATCGTTCGGGTCGACCTCGAGCACCTTGCGCCACATCTTGAGCGCCTGCTCTTCGTCTCCGGTCTCCTCCCACAGGCGCGCGGCAAGACGGGACGCGTCCGAGAGCGCCGGGTCGAGCGCAAAGGCGGTCCTCGCCTCGCTGAGCGCGCTCGCGGCGTCCGAGTCCTGCAGTTCGCGAGCTCGCTCGAGCCGCTCCTCGGCGCTGCCCTCGCGCTCGATGCGCTCGAGTTCGGTTCGTGGCTCACGCCGGCTCTCGGGCGCGTTGTCCGCAGACGCCCGGAAGTGCTCGGCGGCACCGGCGATATCACCTTCACCGAGCAAGAGCAGGCCGTAGTCGTAGTTCGCCTCGGGCATACGCGGATCGAACATAAGCGCGTTCTCGAGATACCCGCGCTGGTTCGACTCGGAGTCGAGGCGTCCGTAGGCGACCGAGAGCGCGTAGTGCGTGTCGGCGGCGCTCCGCTTGATGCGCAACGCCTCACGCAGGTGCGCGATTGCGTCCTCGTACCGAGTCATCTCGATATACGTCACGCCGAGCTGGTAGTAGGCGATCTCGAGGCGCTGATCGAGCAGCGAGTAGTCGCCGCCCGCAAGCTCGTCGATGACCGCGAGCCAGTACTCCTCGGCGGTCTCCCACTCCTGCTGATACATGGAAACGAGTGCGAGGCCCGAGAGGGCGGTCGGGTTGTCGGGCGATATCTCGAGCGCGGCGTTGTACTGCTCGACTGCGTCTCGGAGCCGGCCAGCGGCAGCGAAGGCGTCTGCGAGCAGCAGGCGGAGGCTCAGGTCGTCCGGATTCTCCCGGACACTCTCGATCAGATTCTCGATCGCCCGCGATACCGGCTGGCCCCTGCGCTCCTGGATCTGGAACGCGGTAACCGCGTAGGCGAGATAGGCGAGGGACGCGATGAGCAACACGACGACCGCCTTGATCGTCGTGTCGAGCCAGCGAATGTCCGATCCGAATCTCACGCATGCCTCACTTCTGGCGGGGGTTGACGCCTGTCATGGCGAAGGTCAGAGCCTCATGTCCGTATGGCACCGGCGGCAGAGCTGTGAGCCCGGCCACGGCGCGATCTCGATGTTGCGCAGGTCGACGTTGCCGTGACAGTCATAACACAGACGCAAATCGTGTGCCCGGGTCTCGAACGTGTGGATCCCGTAGTCCCGGACGCGAGCGATGGTGAACCCTACATGGCAGTCATCACAGATGTACGGGCGGCCAACGCGCTCTTCGACCTCGAAGTGGACGGCGTGCTGCACGAGCTGCATGTCCTGGATGTCGGTTGCCGGGATCGTCGCCATCTCCTCATGACAGTCCACGCAGTTCTCACGGACGAGCTCGGTGCTCCTGAGACCCTGGTGGTGACACTCCTGGCAAGACGCCCGCTCGGTATGACACACCTTGCAGTCGTCACTCGGGTAGCCGTTTGCAGTGTGGCGAGCCAGCCAGTACGTGGGATGCGGCATCACCGTCTGGTGGCACCGCGCACATGATTCGCCGGTGTGACAGATCGAACATGCGCCCTGTCCGCCGAGGAACTGGCCGCCGTGCTCCGGCATCCACTCGGCGGTCTTGTGATCGGCAGGGATGACCTGTGCGCTCATGGTGCCGTCCGGCAGTACCTTCTCGCCGCGATGACACTCTGCGCAGAACGCCGACGTATGGCACATCACGCACTCGGAAAGCCTCTCGTCGGCAGGGTCGCTATGCTCCCTGGCGATGAACGCGGGGGTGTGGTCCGACGGCACGAGCTCGAACTGCTGTGGATGACAAGCGTAGCAGTTCCCGGTGGCGACCTCTCCCTGGGCGGCGTGTTGCAAGCTGTGGCAGCGGTAGCACGAGAGCATGTCGGGTACCTGGGTGCCCTCGGGAGTATGCGGGAACGACTCATGGCATGCACTGCACCGGTAGTCCCGCGCGATGTGCACGTCGTGGGTGAAGATGACCCCGGGCTGTTCGCCAGCCTCGATGTCCGGATGGCAGAAGACACACTGGCCCATGGTTACAGCCCCGTAGACGTCGACCGTGATTTCCGGGAGGTCGGGGGGCAGCGGAATCGTCCTGAGGTAGATCGGAGGTACCGGGGGCGTATCGATGCCACGCTCCTGATGGCAGCTATCGCAGTCGGCCGGCGCATCGTGGCAGAGGATGCATCTGTTAGAGCCTCCCTGACCGACCGCCACAGCGTGCGGCTCGAGTTCCCAGTCGGCGAAGTGCCAGGAGGGCCGAAGCACGAACACCGGCGTATGACAGTCCTCGCACGCGGAGCCGGCGACGAGGCCAGCGGGTCCGTGGACGAGCCCGTGACACGCGAAACAGGTCTCCATCGGCGGACGATAGGTCTTGCCGGCCTCGTGCGCTGGCCGGACGTGGCACTCGTAACACTGGATGCCCGGATGGACACCGTGGTCGAAGATCAATCCCGGCGAGCTGCCCTCGGCGATTCGGTCATGACACGAGGTGCAGACCGAGACACGCGCCGCCCCGGTGAGGTTGATGCTCCCCACCGTCTCATCGCCGACACCGCGGAGCGGGCCCGCAAAGGCGAAGGCGGTCGCGAAGAACGCGACCGCCACGCCTGCTATGAGTCCTTTGCGGGCCTTCTGCATATATGCGGTCTACCCCCGACCTCTCACCGACCGCCACCAGCGGATGACGGGGTTGGCCTCGACAGCGTCGTAGCGACCGTGGATGAGGGAGGCGGAGTTCTCGATGAATGCTTCAGCGGAGCCAGGGTGGCACTCACCGCAGACGTCGATGGCGTTGACCGGGTACATCATGGCCTCGGGATCGGTCACGGCTTTGACCTCGTGCGACCCGTGGCAACCCCAGCATGCCGGCGCATCCGAAGCGAGGCGCTTGTACGGACGGCCGTGATAGTAGTCATCGTAGTTCTCCCACTCGGCCGCATGGCAGACACCACACATCTGCTCGCCGGCGAAGTGCAGCTGACGCTGGGCCGCCGCGGTATCGAGCCGGGCGATTGAATGCCCGCCGTGGCACGAGCCACAGGTGGGAGACGAGTACTCGCCCTGGGCCACGAGCTGACCGTGGAGCGACTCTTCGTAGACTTCGGCGATATCGCTGTGCTCGTGGCAGCCGCCACAGGCCAGTCCGGCGTTCACCTGCCACAGCGGCGTCCCGGCGGGACGATCGTCGAAGACGAAGTCCACGTGGCACTCGACACACGTGATATCCCTGTGGGCCGTGGCCTCAAGTCCGCTCACGTACAGCGAGCGGACTCCGTCGGCGACCGACTTGTCGAGCGTCGGGTCACCGTGGCATGCGAGGCACCCGTTCTCGACGTTGTAGCTGAAGTCCTCGGAGGTCCGCCACACGACACCCTCGGCGCGGTGGCACTCGTCGCAGTCCGTACGCGTGTGACACATCATGCACTCGGTGCGGAGGTTCTCAAGCGCGGGGGCGACGTGCGGCTCGGCAGCCCAGTTCGGTACATGCGAGGCCGGTCGCATCCTGCCGGCGTACTCCATGTGACACTTCACGCACTCATCGCCCGCGATCAGGCCCATCGGCCCGTGTCGCAGACCGTGGCAGTTCCAACAGTCCTTCATCGTAGGACTCAGCGTCCCGGCCGGGCTGTGCGGGAACACGGTATGGCAACTACTGCAGGCGTAGAGCATATGTGCGGCATGGCCGAACTTGACCTGCGGGTTCTTACCCTCGGCTATCTCCCCGTGACAGACCCGGCAGGTGCTCGCATAGACGGGCGCACCAAGATCGATCTCGACCGTCTCCTCCTGAGCGTACGCAGGAGCAACGAAGGCGAGCGCGATGACGCACGCAAGCGCCGACGCTCCTACAAGCGCCGAGGCGAGAATCGGCATCCGCGCCCCGATTTCCTGGCTCATCGTCCCAACCCTTCATCCTGCCTTGCAGACGCCCCCCGATGGCGCGCCCATGCCTACCTGTTGAACACACCCGCGATCGCCGAACGAACTCGCTGAATCAGGGCGAAGAGAGGGTTTTTCTCAAGCACCTCGCGCTGACCGTGAATGAGCTCGGCATAAGCGATGTAGCCCTCGTTGACATCCGGGTGGCATGCACCGCACGTCTCCGCGAGACGGCTATCGTGCACCCGGGAGGCCCGGTCGGACGAGGGAAGGATGTCATGCCATCCGTGGCAGTCCCAACACGCCGGAGCGTCGAGGGCGCCGCGCCGGTACGCACGGCCGTGGTAGTAGTCGTTGTAGCTCTCCCAGTAGTCCTCATGGCAGGTGCCACACACCTCATAGCCGTTCAGGTGCATCGCCTTGGCTCCCTCGGAGCCCTCCTCGAGCGACTGTATGCCGTGTGACCCGTGGCAGGTGCTACAGACGGGCTTCTCCTCGGCGTCACTGTTCACCTGATCGTTGCCGTTGCCCACCTCTACGCGGTGGACTCCCTGACCGAACTCGAAGTTCTGTTCCTGGTGGCAGTTCTTGCACGCCGACCCGGCAACACGGCGCCAGTCTTCGGTGTGGTCCGTATGCGGTGCGGTAAACGCGAAGTCGATGTGACAGCCCACGCACTGGACGGCCGCATGCGGTCCATCTTCGAGGTCGCCGACGTCGACGTAGTAGCTGACCAGCCGGTCCTCACGCAGGCGGATGAGATTCTCATCGCCATGACAGACAAGGCATCCGGCTTTCGCCGCAGTCGGCAGCGTGAAGTCGACATCGTAACCGTTGATCTCGACCGTGTGCGTACCGACTGTGCTCTCCTGGGCCAGCGCCATCCCCGGCATCACGAGCAGTGCGGCCGCGACAACGGCGATTACGAGTGTCAGTCGTCGTGGAGACCTCATTCCGGTTCACCCGCCGTTGCCTGCAGGACGGTCGCCCCGTGGCTGCCGTGGGCGTCGTGTACTCCATGGTCGTCGTGGCGCGCCCCTCCGAGCCCGAAGAAGTCCTGGAACGCCGGGAAGTCCTCGGTCATCGAGAGGTAGGCATGAACCGTCGTCAAGATGATGAAGAGCCAGTTCATGGCGTAGTGCGCCGTGCGGGCGTACCAACCGGCGAGGTCGGTCGAGCCCAGCATCGCGCCGAGCCACCAGCCGATCAGTAGCTCGCGAGGACTGTAGTCGAAGATGATCGGCGCAGTGACGAGAGCGAAGCCCGTGTATGCCTGTAGCAACATCAGCGGGACAAAGAGCACGTACGTGCCCTTCTGCATGACGTTGTACTTGCCGAGGTGCGGCTTGGAGGACTTAGCGAAAATGTAGTAGAGGATGACCTTGGGAGCGGTCACGATGTCCTCTCTCGTGAGCGCGAACTCCTTGTAGTCACGCTGGCGGGCGAAGAACGCGTACCACAGGCGCCAGAGCACATTGATGGTCACGGTGATCATGAAGACGTAGTGGACCCAGCGCATCGCGCTGTGGCCCCCGTCGAAAAACGGGAAGCGGATGTACATCCCGGAGATGCCGAGCGCGAACATGCCGAACACATGCTGGAAGTGCAGGAACTTTGGGAGAAAGGGAACCGGTGGGCCTTCGTGATGTGGCCACTCCTTGCCGACGAAGCGCTTCTTCACGCGGCCGGTGAGAATGTTGCCCACGAAGTGACCGGAAAGGCCGAGGACCACGACCACATAGAGGCTCGTGAATGCCACATCCAGCCAGATGTTCAACTCGACCAGATTAATCTCCTGCACCCCCTACTCCCGTATCGCGGCACCGCGTGTCGCGGACTCGCGATCTCGATAGAACCCCTCCTCAACAGTTCGCTCGTCCGCGACGGAGGGACCGCCGCGCAGTGCCGGACGCGAGCGGTCGCAGGTGAGGTTCGTAACAACGGTTACATTTCAACATAGCGCGCCCACCGAGGCAAGTGGCGAAGGCGACGCTCCACACTCCCGAAGCGCGCATCGCCCCTCGATAAGTGCCCTATCCCGCGGCCGTCAGACGTCCTCTATCTCTCCAGCTGCTACCGCCTTGATTCCAGCCCGCTCGAGCAGCTCCTGCGCGCGAGCGAGGTCGCGGGGCGTGAACCTGAGAGCGATCCCGCAAAGCGAGCGGGAGAGCGAACGGGGCGCGGGGATCGGCACGACGTCGACTCCAAGGTCTTTGAGAAGCTGCTCGGCCGAGAGAGCATCGTGAGTCGTGCCGAAGCCGAGGACCGAGTATGTCCGGGGCTCACGGGCAGTCACAAGACGATCGCCTTCAGAGCGGCGAGCAGCGAATCGACCCCGTCGGTGGTATTGCCCCACCCGATACCGAAGCGCACGGCGCCGCAGGAAAGCGTTCCGACGGTCTCGTGTGCCCAAGGTGCGCAGTGCAAGCCCGCTCGCGCGGCGATCCCGTAGGTTCGGTCGAGCTCGTAGGCGATGCGATCGGAGGAGATGCTGTCGTGTACCACGCTGACTATCGGCACGCGAGACACTCCGGGCGGAGGTCCGAGGACACGGAAGCCCGGGAGCGCGCTCACACCTTCTATCACCTGCCGGACCATCTCCGCCTCGGCCACCCGCTGCCGATCGCCCTCCTCGGCCAGAAAGCGTGCGGCCGCTCCAAGACCGGCGATACCGGGCGTGTTCGCGGTACCCGCCTCGTACCGATCGGGCCGTTCGTGGGGCATCTCTGGCTCCGTGCCAGAGGCGCCGCCGGTCCCGCCATCGATCTGCGGGTCGAGCTCGAGTCCGGGCGCGAGGTAGAGCAACCCGATGCCCTGCGGCCCGAGCATCCCCTTGTGTCCCGAAACGGCGTACGCGTCGGGGCCAAGGGTGCTGATGTCCACCGCGAGATGACCCGCGCCCTGGGCGCCGTCGACGAACATCCACGCACCGGACTCGTGGGCGATGTCCGCCAGGTCCCCTACGGGCTGGATCGTCCCGGTCAGGTTCGAGGCGTGCTGGCAAACGACCGCCCGCGTCGGAGCCGCACGTACCTCACGCTCGACATCGGCCGGGTCGACGAACCCGGTGGAATCCGCTGAGACGACGACGACCTCAACCCCGAGGCGGGCGAGATGGGCGAGCGGACGGACCACAGCGTTGTGCTCCATCGAGCCGACCACGACACGGTCTCCAACCGTAAGGCTCCCCTTGAGCATAAGGTTGCACGCAGCCGTGCAGCTCGACTGAAAGAGCAGGTCGCGCTGATCGGCGATGCCAAGCAGGGAGGCGCACGCACGTCGCGCACCCAGAATCTCCCGGGACGCGGCAAGGGCCATCGCGTAGGCCCCGCGACCGGGATTCCCGCCCAAGTGCGTGAGCGCGTGAGTGACCGCATCGACGACCGGCTGCGGCTTAGGCCACGAAGTCGCACCGTGGTCGAAGTAGGAGGCGGGAAGGGAGTTCTCCTCGGCTGGTGGCATGGTTAGTGGCCTCCTCCGGCCATCATCTCCGCCGCGTGCTCGAGCTGGTCGGCGATGAAACCGAAGGATTCGCGCGCTGCCTTCTCACTGCCAGGCAGGTTGACGATGAGCGACGTTCCCCGCACGGCTGCGGTCCCGCGCGAGAGCATGGCGCGCGGCGTGATCTTGAGGCTCTCGGCCCGGATATGCTCGGCCACACCGGGCGCACGGCGGTCGGCAACGCGCTCGGTCGCTTCCGGTGTCACGTCACGTGGCCCAAAGCCGGTACCGCCGCAGGTAAGGATGATGTCGGCCTCGTCCACGTCCGCCATCTCGATGAGCGAGCTGGCGATGCACTCGTCCTCGTCGGGGCAGACATGGTAGGCGATCACCAGCCAGCCGCGGTCCTCGACGAGGTCGATGAGGGCCTTGCCCGCGGTGTCCTCGGCGTCGCCGATAGCACGCGTGTCGGAGCACGTCAAGATGCCGATGCGAAGGTCTTTGCCCACGTCACTCCTTCCGGTCGCACGTCCCGTCACCGAGGGCGACCACCGTGATCGCGTCTCCGGAGCGGACCTCGCCGGGCTCTCTCACGACCGCGAAGATGCCCTCCCTCGGCATGACGCAGTCGCCCGCCTGGTAGTAAATGGCGCACTTAGTATGGCAGACCTTGCCGATCTGGCTTACTTCGAGCAGCGCAGTATCGCCGATCCGGAACGTCGTTCCGATGGGCATCGCGAGCAGATCGATCCCCTCGGTGGTGACGTTCTCGGCGAAGTCGCCCGCCGCGACATCGAGGCCCTTGGCGGCCATCGTGTCGATCGACTCCTGCGCAAGCAAGCTCACCTGACGGTGCCAGTCGCCGGCGTGCGCGTCTCCGTCGAACCCGCGGTCGAACAGGAGCACGCCGAAGTCGCCCCGGGTCTTGCGAACGGTCTTCTTCTCGGAGAGATTGACCGATACGACTCTGCCGGGGCCTGGCATCTCGGCAGGGGTGGATGTCCCGTCGCTCATCGTGCCTCCTCGCGTGTCCAGCGGCCCGAAGCGCCGCCATCCTTCTCGATCAGCATGACCTCGCCGAGGACCATGCCCCTGTCGACGGCCTTGCACATGTCGTAGAGCGTGAGCCCGGCGACCGTTGCCGCCGTAAGCGCCTCCATCTCCACGCCGGTCGGGCCGGTCGTCTCGCAGACGGCCGTGATGTGTACGGAAGTTTGCGCGCCGGCGCCCGACACTGGCGCCTCCTGCGGCTCGAGCTCCACCGACGCGTGAGTCAGCGCGATAGGGTGGCACATCGGCACTAGGTCGGCGGTGCGCTTCGCTGCCATGATGCCCGCGATACGCGCGGTCGCGAAGACGTCGCCCTTGGGCGCGCGGCCCTCGACGATCATCGCGAGCGTCTGGGGACGCATCGTGATCCGCGCCGAGGCGACGGCCCGCCGACGGGTGTCGGGCTTGGCGCCGACGTCCACCATACGGGCCTCACCGCGTTCGTCGAGATGCGTGAGATGTTCGTGGCGCCCGGACGTCTCGCTCATCGGGCGATCATCCTCCGATCTGGGACATGCCGCGCGCGGTGCCGATGCGCGAACTGTGGCTTTCAGGTTTCGTAGCGAGCGCGGTGCGGATGATGTCGCGCACGTCGTCGTCGGTGCCGCCGCGCAGCACGGTGCGCACATCGATCTCCTGGTCGGAGAAGAGGCAGGTACGCAAGCGTCCGTCCGCTGTCAGGCGCAGACGGTTGCACTCCCCGCAGAAGTGGTGCGAGAGCGGGGTGATCACGCCTACGGTACCGGCGGCGCCAGGGAAACGGTAGTAGCGCGCAGGGCCCCAGCCGCCGGGTGCGTCGTCGCGAAGAACCCCCTCGAGCTCGCCGAAGCCGACTGCGATCCCTTCGGCTTTCAGGCGGTCGAGTATCTCGCCGGCAGGGACGTGGTCCGCCCTCGTCCACCCCTCGCCGGCAGGATCGCACCCCCCGCCCTCGGACGCGCCGCCGACAGGCATGTATTCGATGAAGCGTACATGCACCGGCCGGTCGAGCGTGAGGCGGGCGAAGCCGAGCAGGTTCTGCTCGAGACTGCGGACGACGACCGCGTTCACCTTGACGGGCCCCATCCCGGCGACGAACGCCGCGTCGAGACCGGCGAGCGCATCGGCAAGCTTCCCGCCACGCGTCACGCGCTCGAAGGTCCCCGGGTCGAGCGAGTCGAGCGAGATGTTGACGCGTGTGAGCCCCGCCTCCACGAGCGGCTCGGCATAGCGCGCGAGCAACGAGCCGTTCGTTGTGAGCGCGATCGCCTCGAGTCCGGTGAGCGACCTGAGCCTTCGCACGTGGCCGACGACGCCCTTTCGCACGAGTGGCTCGCCGCCCGTGAGCCGGATCTTCGAGATGCCCTCCTCGACGGCGACGGCCGCGAACCGCTCGATCTCCTCGAGCGTGAGTATCTCGCCGTGCGCCTTCCAAGCAACACCCTCGGACGGCATGCAGTAGACACACCGCAGGTTGCACCGGTCGGTGAGCGAGATCCGCAGGTAGTCGATCCGCCGGCCGAAGGAGTCCTGAGCCACTACCGCCCACCTCCCTGCGACGCCGCTCGCGCGGCAGGTCCGCCGAGGAACCGCTCCTCGATCAGGTCGGCGAGTGCAGCTGCATCGTCGAGCCCGAAGACTGGAGCCGGACACTCGGCGAGCTCCGGGACGTCTGTCACGAGTGCGAACAGCTCTGCGGCAGAGCAGATCGGCTCGGTGGAACGGGCCGCGCGGACGACCTCGACGAGCACCGGGGACGTGCGCCGGAACCCCTCGGTCAGCACGATGTCGACGCCCTGGCCATGCGCGATGTCCGCGAGCTCGCCGAGCGTTCGCTCGCGGTCGACCCGCCGTACCACGCCGAGGCGGTTCGGGGCGCTCACCATCGTCACGACCGCTCCGGCACGCTCGTGGCGCCAGGTGTCCTTGCCGGGCACATCGATGTCGGTATCGTGCACATGATGCTTCGCAGTCGCGACGCGCCAGCCACGGTCCGAGAGCGCCGTGATGACCCCCTCGAGGAGCGTGGTACGGCCCGAGCCGCCCTTGCCGACGACGGAGATGACCGGGAGCCTCAGATCGCTCATGGCTAGAAACAGCCGAGGTCGCAGTTGTGCACCTTGATCCCGATCGAATCGGCTGCCGCACCGGCGACCTTGTAGGGTACGCCCGAGTCCTCGGCGAGCTTGCGAAGCACCGGGCAGGTGATCTTGCCATCCGACGCCTTTGCTTCGACGGCAGCGGCCAGTTCGGGTGTGACCCGCGCCGCCCACTTCGGATCTGTCTGCTTGGGTGAGCCGCTCATAGCGATCCCTCCTCCATATCGAGTCGGATGACCTCGGCCGAGGTACCGGCCGCGAAGAATCCCTCACCTTCAGGGAGTACGAGCAGGCAGTTACCCTTGTGCGCCGCAGTGAGCAGCGCCGAGGACTGACTGCCGGAAAGCGAGACGGAAAGCGGGCCGTCCTCCGCGCGCTCGAGCCGCGCACGCAGGTAGTAACGGCGGTCCTGCTTCTTCTTGACGTCGTGCGCGAGGGTGGCGGTGGAGCGAGGTCGATCAAGCGCGGAGTGCCCTTGCATAAAGCGGATCGCCGGTCGGACGAAGATCTCAAACCCGACATATGTCGACGTAGGATTTCCCGGCAGGCCGAAGAACGGAACCCCTGCGATCGACCCGAGTGTCTGGGGATTGCCCGGGCGCATCGCCACCTTGCAGAACTCCATCTCGCCGAGCTCTTCGAGCACGGGCTTCACGAAGTCGAAGTCACCCACGCTCACGCCGCCGCTCGTGACGATGAAGTCCGTCTCTGCAGCAGCCCGGGTGAACGCCTCGCGTGTCGCGCCGAGGTCATCGCGCACGATCGGAAAACGGAGCGGGACCCCACCCGCAGCGATGACCTGTGCGGTGATCGAGTAGGAGTTCGAGTTGCGGATCTTGCCCGGTCCGGGCGCCTCGGCGACCTCGACGAGCTCGTCACCGGTCGAGATCACCGCTACGCGCGGGCGGCGATAGACCGCCACGGTCGCGTGACCTGCGGAGGCCGCGAGTCCGACTGCGGCCGGACCCATCACCTCACCAGCCATGAGCACCGCGTCACCCGCCGAGACCTCCTCGCCGCGAAGTCGGATGTTCTCGCCGCGAGCGACGGGTCTGCTCACGTGGACGGTCCCGCCGGTGGAGCCTTCGGCCTCGCCGGACACCGTGTACTCGACCATCACCACAGCGTCCGCGCCCGGCGGCACGGGCGCGCCGGTCATGATGCGGGCGGCCTGACCCGGACGGACCTCGAGTTCGGAGTAGTCACCCGCAGCGATATGCGAGATGACCGCGAGGGTGACGGGGGATTCCTCGGTCGCGCTCTCAAGATCGGCAGCGTGCACCGCATAGCCGTCCATCGCGGAGTTATCGAACGGAGCGATGTCTATGTCGGATCGGACGTCGACGGCAAGGACCCTGCCGAGAGCCTCGAGGATCGGCACGCTCTCCGTCTCGAGCACGCGACAGCGCGCAAGCACCAGGCCACGAGCCTGCTCCACGGACATCGTCATCTCGCGTCCTCCTCCTCGGCAGGGTCGGGTCTCTGGTCTGTGACGATCCGCTCGGGATGCGTGTAGACGGTGATCTTTCCGCCGCGGGCGTATCCCGCAAGCGTGATGCCGAGTTCCGCGGCGATCTCGGCAGCAAGATCGGTCACTGCCGTGCGCGACACGACCAACGGCACCCCGGCCTTGGCCGCCTTGACGGCCATCTCGTAGGAGATGCGCCCCGTCGAGAGCAGTACCGCGTCGGCCGTGGGCATGCGATCGAGCCACGCCCTGCCGAGGAGTTTGTCGAGAGCGTTGTGCCGGCCGACGTCCTCGCGCACGAACAGCATCTCTCCGTCGCGCGCAAGTCCGCACGCGTGCATGCCGCCTGTGTCGCGGTAGGCGGTCGCGGCGCGCGCCATCTGGCCCATCAGGTCGTAGAGGTCCTGGCTGTCGACCCTCAGATCACTCACGACGTGGGCAAGACCGCGGGCGTGCCCTACCGAGGAGAACGTGATCCCCTTGCCGCACCCGCTCGTGACGTAGCGGGTCTTGTACACCATGTCGTCGGGGACGGCTTCGGCGGTGTTCACGTAGACCATGCCACGCTTGTGGTCGACATCAATCGAGGAGAGGGTGTCGCGGTCGGACATGAGCCCCTCGGCGACGAGGAACCCGGCGGCCATCTCCTCGAGGTCGTCAGGGGTCGCCTGAATCGTCGCGACCTCAACGTTGTTCATATGCAGCGTGATCGGATGTTCGGAAGGCATTCCCCGCGGACGACGGGTGCCGACTTCGATGACCGAGACGCTCACGCGCTCACGTTGGCGGAGTGCACCGCTCGCAGTGACCTCGTCGCGCGCCTCGGCAAGTTCTTCCGGCGTGTTGACGTTCACGAAACTCTTGAGGCCGGGGTCGACTCCACGCAACGAATCGATGGGGATCTCGACGACCTTCACCTCGCGGAAGAGGGCCACTAGTCTGCGACGCCCGCTCGCCAGCACCTTGCGAGCGGGCGGAAGGCAGGCACGCGAGTAGAGCGCCAGCAGCGGCTCGGGGCCCTTGTCGGTCATGGGGACGACCGCATCGGCCCCGCCGCGCGCATCCCACAGCGCACGGACGACCTCGGCCGACAGATGCGGCATGTCCGCCGCGACAGCCAGAACCCACTCGTCGGGCGCCCCGGCGAGCGCGGTCACAAGGCCGCCGAGGGGACCCTGGTAGGGTACCTCGTCGCAGGCGATCGGGACATCGGCGGGAAGACCGGCTTCGGCCAGGGCCTCCGGCCGGTTCGTAACGACAATCGTGTGCGCGCAGACCTCACCGACGGTCGTGACGACCCGTGCGATCAGCGCCTCACCGTCGACAGGCAGTAGCGTCTTGTCGACACCCATGCGCATGGAGCGACCACCGGCGAGCACCGCCGCGGTACACGGGATCTTCTGGTCAGTCACGTTGTCTTCCTGCGCTTTCCTCGGCGACCATGATGGTCACAATCCTACATTGTACCGGTTACATACTTGGTGCCACCGGCAGCTTCTTGTATTGCAAAGGCCTCACCCGAACGGCCGAGGCCTTGAAGACCACCTGGACCGCCGAACCCGTCTCCAGGCCCATCTCGCGCACCGAAGCGCGCGACACTCTCGAGGCGAACCGGCTGCCCGCGACATCGATCACCATGTGGTACATCACGCCCCAAAGCTGCACGTCGACCACCGTCCCCATGAACCGGTTGCGGGCGGTCGACTGTGGGATCTCAGCACTGCCGTCGAAGAGGAGCACGTCTTCCGGGCGCACCCCGACGAGCATGCGCGAGCCCGGCTTCTCGGCGCCCGCCGCATACACGACCACGCCCCCGAGGTCGATTCCGATGAGACCCTCCCCGGAAGATACGACGACGCCCTCCTCGGGTGATTCGGCCCCCAAAAACGTTGCGGTCCAGCCATCGGGCGGCAACCCGGTGATGTCGTCAACGGTGCCCGATGCCACGGCAACTCCGTCACGCATGATCATCATCGTGTCAGCAATCGCCATCGCTTCGTTCTGATCGTGGGTGACATATACCGTGGTGATCGCCTCCTCGCGGATGATCCGTGCGAAATCCTGGGCGAGCTGACCCTTGATGAGCGGGTCGAGCGAGGAGAGCGGCTCGTCGAGAAAGAGTACCCGCGGGCGCAGCACCAGCGCGCGCGCAAGTGCCACACGCTGGGCCTCACCGCCGGAAAGCGTGAGCGCCGAGCGGCCCTCCCACCCGCCGAGACCAACCCTCTCAAGGGCCTCGGCGACCGCGCTCCTGCGATCGCGCGTGAGCATGCGGCGCAGTTTCAGGCCGTAAGCGACGTTGTCGGCGACCGTACCCTTGAACAGGTACGGGCTCTGGAATGCCGCGGCCATATGCATCCGCGCGGATTTGTTGCGGTGCGTGACCTCTTGGCCGTCGAGGTAGACCGTGCCTTCGTCGGGCGCGTCGAGCAGGCCGAGGATCGCCAGCAGACTCGACTTGCCCGCTCCCGACGGACCGAGCAGGGCCAGCGTCTCGCCTGCCGCGACGTGGACATCACCGACATCGACCACGGTCCGCTTGCCGTAGACTTTGCGGATGCCGATCCCGCGTAGCTCCATACCTATCGGAGTGTTCGCAGCCACGGTCTCAACCTCGCTCGAAGCGGTCGCCGGAGTGCTGATGCCAGGTGAGGAGCCCGTTCATCGCAAAGGTGATCGTCATGAGTATCAGTCCGAGCGCCAGCGCTAGGCCGAAGTCCCCTCTGCGGGCCTCCTGCACGATCGCAGTGGTCAGCACCCGGGTCTGACCTTCGATATTGCCGCCGACCATCATGACCGCACCCACGCCGCGCACGACCGCACCGAATCCGCTTGCAACCGCCGCAAGTACTCCGAGACGCGCCTCCTTCAGCGCAAGGACAGCCTCCTGGATCCTTGAGGCGCCGAGCGAGCGCGCCTGCAGCCGCAGCTTGTACGGCACCGAAGCGACGGCGGCGGCGGTCAGGCCCGCGATGATGGGTGTGGAGATGAGTGTCTGCGCGATCGACATCGCCTCTACTGTGTAGAGCAGCCCGAAAAGGCCGAGTGGGCCCTGTCTGGAGAGAGCCATCATCACGACAAGACCGATGACCACGGGAGGGACGGCCATCGCAGTGTTCATCAACGCAACGAGGACCCTGCGCCCACGGAACCGGGTCGCACCCATGACGAAGCCCATGGGGGCACCGAGCACGACACCGGCCGCCGTGGAGACTATCGCCACTTCGAACGTGACGGCGATGATCCCCCAGAGCTCAGGCGAGCCCTCGAGGAGCAATCTGATCGCTGTCACGACCGCTTCGGCGAATATCTGCATGGCGCGCGCCCCTACTCCTTCGCGTTCGGTACGAAAAGCGGCTCTCCGTACGTATCGACCCCGAACGTCTCGATGATCGCCTGGCCAGCAGGTGAGACGATCCAATCGACGAACGCCCGGGCACCCTCTGCGTTGTTCGCATCGGTGACCACGATGACCCCGTAGGGGTTGAAGAGCGCCTCGTCACCCTCGACGGCTACGACCAGTTCGAGCCGATCGCGCATGGCGAGATAGGTGCCGCGGTCGGCAAGCGTGTAGGCTTCGATCTCCGATGCCATGGTCAGCGTGTCGCCCATTCCCTGGCCGATTGACAGGTACCAATCGTCGCCGGGCTCGATGCCGGCAGCCTCCCACAACTGTAGTTCCTTGCTGTGAGTACCGGACTCGTCGCCCCGGGACACGAACGTGTAGCCGCCATCAGAGAGTGCCGTCAGCGCGGCAACCGCGTCTGCAGAGCCTGCGATCGCAGCCGGATCGGCATCTGGACCGACGATGACGAAGTCGTTGTACATGACATCGACCCGCTCTACCCCGAAGCCTTGTGCTACGAACGCTTCCTCCTGGGACTCGGCGTGTACGAGCAAGACATCGGCGTCCTTGTTGCGTCCGATCTCGAGCGCCTGTCCCGTGCCCACCGCGACCACCGAGAGGCGGTACTGCGGATAGGCGTCCTGGAACGCGGGGACGAGCTCGGAGAAGAGTCCCGAGTCCTCGGTCGATGTGGTCGAGGCAAGGATCACGTCGGTGGCCTCGACCTGTTCGACGGGTTCGGGAGCGGGGCCCTTTTCGGCGGTCTGCCCGGTGCGGCACGCGGCAAGAGTGAACACGACAGCGACCGAGAGGAGCAGCGCGAGTACCCGCGCCTGGAACGCGGACGAAGTACGATGCTCGAGCATTAAATGGGTCTCCTTTCCACCGGGAGGCGAGAAGGTTTCCCTGCCCACCCTATCGGTCCGGGACCCATGACCCGCTCGGCTGGGTGTTAGGGCATCCGGACTCGGAGATATGTCACCGCACCCTGCGGCGTATGCAGAACGATAGCTCATGCGCCGGACGCCTACAACCTGGCGTGCACAGCAAGATGGTTCTGCGCGTGCTAGGCACCTCCGCGCAAGTGGCCGAGGAACGCCTCGGCGGCACGCGTGAGCGTGGTGCGCGGCAGGACGACGTAGAGTGGGCGGGAGACCGGGAACCCCTCGGCGGGGACGAGCGCGACCGTGCCGAGTTCGAGCGCCTTCTCGGCTACGTAGCGACTCACCATGCCCAGGCCCAGGCCGCCCTCGATGGCACTCACGATAGCCTCGCCGGTGCCGAGCTCGGTGATGACGTGAAGTTCCGCGGGGTCGGCGCCTGCCTCGCGAAGTGCCTCTTCGCTGACCTGGCGCGTGCCGGAGCCCTCCTCGCGCAGGATGAAGGGCTCAACGACGATGTCGGCGATGGGCAGCGGTGACTTCAGGCGTGCGAACCGGTGGTCTGGAGGACAGATCATGACGATGTCGTCGGTGCCCAGCGGCTCGAATTCGGTCTTCGCGCCCTTGACGATCGCGCCCGTCACGCCGAGGTCGGCCTCGCCCGCCGCGACGGCATCGACGACCTGAGCCGTGTCGGCCACGGCCACAGAGACGCCGACCTCGGGATTCTCGCGAAGGAACCCGCCGAGGAGCCGCGGGAGCACGTACTGTCCCGGAGTGGTGCTCGCCGCCAGGGCGAGACGACCGGTCACGTGGTCGGCCATGAAAGCGAGGTCGCTGCGGGCTCCGTCGATCTGTGCGAGCACGGCGCGAGCGCGGGGCAGCAACGCGGCGCCCGCCTCGGTCGGCTCGATCTTGCGATAGCCGCGATCGAGGAGAGTCACGCCAAGATCGGACTCGAGCGCCTGGACCTGCATGGTGACTGCAGGCTGGGAGATACCCATCTCGCGTGCGGCCGCCGAGAACGAACCGCGATCGATGACCATCACGAACGCCTTGAGTTGTGCGAGGTTCACCGCATTCCTCCCGTCGGTACCGCGCGAACACCCTGCGCTCACTCATGCTACCCGAACCCCGCGCCGAACGGGGAGCCGTTTGGGCGCTCGACCCAGGTGGTATCATCCGGACATGACTCTACGTGAGAACGATTCTCATTTCGGATCTGCACGCGTCACCGGCCGTCGCCGGGCGATCGCCCGTGCCGTCGACTCCCTCCCCGGCGCGTTCATAGTCGAAGACCTTGTCTCGGCGGTACGCTCGACCGCGCCTGGAACGGGAACGGCGACCATCTACCGCGCCGTGACGGCGATGGAGGAGGCCGGTGCTCTCGAACGCGTCGGCACTCGCGACGGCAGCACGCTCTACGTCCGCTGCCGGGCCGAGCACCATCACCACCATCTGATCTGCACCCAGTGCGGTGCGGTGGCGGCCGCCGAGTGCCCGTTCGGCCACGACATCTCGCAGCCGAGCACCGACGGTTTCGTGGTGACCGGCCACGAGATCACGCTCTACGGCTTGTGCGGGACCTGCTCGGGCGCGCCGATATCCGACGACCACAGCTCTACGACCCCTACGAGAAAGGACTGAGCTCACCATGTCTCATATCCATATCCCCGATGGCGTACTCCCGGTCTGGCTCTGGGTGGCAGGATGGATCGTCGCACTGACGATGGTGACCCTGGCCGGCCGCTCGGCCTCACGCTCTGAGGCCCGGCGCAAGGTGCCGCTCGTGGGCGTCGTCGCCGCACTGATGATCGTCAGCATGTCATCAGAGATCGTCCCGATCGCCTACCACGTCAACCTCTCGGTAGTCGGCGGCATCCTCCTCGGGCCCACACTTGCCGTGATCGCGGCATTCATCGTCGAGATCGTGCTGGCGATGCTCGGACACGGTGGTGTGACGGTGCTCGGGCTGAACACGATGGTCATCAGCGCAGAGATGATCGTAGGCTGGCTAGCCTTCCACGCGATTCTGCGACTCCTCTCGCGCCGCCGCGCCGCGCTCAGCGCCGGACTCGCCACCGCGCTCACGCTCGCGCTGACCACCACACTGGTCGTCGGTATCGTGTGGATAGGCGGAGCCGGAGAGGCCACGGAACGCGAGACCGGTGCACTCGACCCGGCGACGCTCCGATTCGAAAACCCGTTCGCCGAGGGTGTCTTCGAGTTCGGCCTGCTCGACGACCATGGACACGATCACGATCACGACGAGGAGGGCGAACGTTTCCTTTCCGTGGGACGTTTCGCAGCAGTCGTCTACACGCTCGGCCCCATCGGCTGGACGATCGAAGCGCTCGTCACCGCTGGCATCATCGGCTACGTCGCCCGGGTACGGCCACGGATGATCTTCGAGGGCGCACTCGCCGAGGAGATGTCGCGGATCCCCGGCGACGAAGCGGGAGGGCACTAGGGTGCACATCGGTCGCATCGACGAATCGGCGACGCTGGGCGACTCATGGCTCCACCGGGTCGCTCCGGCGAGCAAGCTCGTCGCGTTCGCGTTCGTCCTCGGCGCGGTGATCGCCTCGTGGAACGTACTCGTCGTCGGCTCGCTGACGCTGGGTCTCGTCGCCGTCGCCGTCTCCGCCCGTCTCCGGGGCCGCCTCACCTTCACTCTGGCGGCGTACCCCGCCCTGTTCGCGCTCATCTTCGCCTTCAGCGCCGCCACCAGCGTGCTTGGCGGGGTCGTGATCGTGCTGAAGGCGGTCACCGCCGCACTCGGCGCGGTGATCGTCGTGCTCACCACACCCTACCCCTACATCTTCGCCCCTATCCAACGGATCGTTCCCGGCATCGTCGGAGATGCGCTGCTAATGACGTACCGTTCGCTCTTCCTCCTGCTCGAGAAGTTCGGCAACTTACTGATCGCCGCGCGCCTGAGAGCCGGACTCTCGGCCGGACATCCGATACGCTCGGCGAAGGCGACCACGCGAGCCCTCGGTGGGCTGCTTCTCTACTCGTTCGATCTCTCCCAGCGTTCCTACGACATCATGCGGATGCGCGGATACGAGGGGCGTCTGCACGTCGCCATGCCGAAGAGCTCCGCCCCGCTTGCCGACATCGGGCTGGTGGCCGGCGCATCGGTCCTGCTCGCACTGTCTGTCGCATGGCGCATCGGCTGGCAGGCGCTCAACCCGTTCAGCTGGATCCTGACCGTCGCGGCCCTCCTCGGCCTGGCAGCCACGTACGTGACTACTCGACGAGCGAGAGAGCAGACCGCATGAGCGGTGCTCCACACAGACACGTCACCACACGGGAGTCGCACGACCCGGTCGTGCACGTCAGCTGTCTTCGCCACTCGTATGAGGACGGGACCACGGTGCACCTATGCGGCCTCGACTTCGTGGTGGATCGCGGAACACGCGTCGCGGTGCTCGGCCCGAACGGATCGGGCAAGACCACGCTGATCTACCATCTCCTGGGTCTGTTGCGGAGCCAAGAGGGCGAGGTGCGGGTCTTTGGCGTGGATCCGGCGCGTGCATGGCCCGAAATCCGGCAGCGCATCGGCGTGGTGCTCCAGAACGTCGATGAGCAACTCCTCG
The DNA here is from genome assembly GCA_964350345.1 of uncultured Coriobacteriaceae bacterium. Lineage (GTDB taxonomy): Bacteria > Actinomycetota > Coriobacteriia > Anaerosomatales > SLCP01 > JAUVXE01. Next base: position 655 of record CAYGKH010000006.1, on the reverse strand, counting down.
CCCCTACGGTCGCCGACGACGTCGCATTCTCGCCCCGCCAGTACGGAATGGCCGAGGAGGAGGTCTCCCGCCGGGTTGACTCGACGCTTAACCTCCTCGGGATCGGACATCTCAAGGGTCGGGTACCGCACAACCTGTCAGGCGGCGAGAAGCGAAAGGTCGCACTGGCCGGAGCGCTGGTGATGGAGCCAGAACTGCTCGTGCTCGACGAGCCGTTCGAGGGACTCGATCCTTCTTCCAAGACGGACCTGGTAGCGCTGCTCGAGCACCTCTCGGTCGATCACGGCACGACGATAGTGATGTCTACCCACGACATCGACGCCGTCCCCGAGCTTGCGGACTATGCCTACGTACTGGCCCCGGGTGGCGCGATCGTGTTCTCCGGCACCCCCACCGAGGTGTTCAGCCAGGCCGATCTTCTCGCCGAGGGAAACATCAAGCCTCCCATCCTCGCGGAGCTCTTCACGGCGCTCGCCCGGGTGGCTGATGACGCGCCGGCGCCTGCTCTCTCGATCGATCACGCAGTCGAGGCGCTCGTGAAGTGGAGGCACGGGTCCCCGTAGCCACCAGCATCCAGCACGCAAGCCCTGTAGCACGTCTGCCGCACATGACAGAACCCCGGCGGGATGGTCCCGCCGGGGTCCCTCTCGTCTAA
>CAYGKH010000005.1:26005-34156 GCA_964350345.1 uncultured Coriobacteriaceae bacterium | reverse complement strand
TCCCGAGGCGTACCTGATGTGCCTTCTCGTCGAGGAGCGACCTGAAGGAGTCACCGACATGGAGCGCTCGATCAAGGGCGAGGTGGTCTCCTCGACGTTCGACATGCCGGCGGAGAACCACATCGCCGTAGCTGAACTCGTGATGGAGCGCGCCAAGCGTCTTGTTGAGGGCGGCCTCGACGTCGTCATCCTGCTCGACTCGATCACGCGTCTCGCGCGCGCCTACAACCTTGCGACCCCCGCCAGCGGCCGTATCCTCTCCGGCGGCGTGGACTCGACCGCGCTCTATCCGCCGAAGCGCTTCTTCGGTGCTGCCCGAAACATCGAGCACGGCGGCTCGCTCACGATCATGGCGACCGCGCTGGTGGAGACCGGCTCGAAGATGGACGAGGTGATCTTCGAAGAGTTCAAGGGCACGGGCAACATGGAGCTCCGGCTCGACCGTCGTCTCGCCGACCGCAGGATCTTCCCGGCGATCGACGTCGTCACGAGCGGCACCCGCAAGGAGGAGCTGCTCCTCGATCCGATGGAGGCCCCGTTCGTGTGGGGTCTGCGGCGAATACTGCACGGTGTCGACAGCTCGGAGCGTGCCATGGACATGCTCATCAAGGGGCTCAAGCAGACCTCGAGCAACCAGGAGTTTCTACACCGGATGGCCAAGAAGGCCTCGGACAAGAGCAACGGGGTCGACCTGTAGAATAAGCCCGTGCTACACTTTCTCGGCTTTGTGCGAAGGTGCTGGTCGGAAACCAGTGCCACTAATCGGAGGTGACCGTTCGTGCGTAAAGGTATCCATCCTGACTACGTCGAGAGCACAGTGAAGTGCTCGTGCGGCGAGTCGTTCAAGACCCGCTCTACCAGCAGCGAACTCCACGTCGAACTTTGCTCCAAGTGTCACCCGTTCTACACCGGCACTCAGAAGCTCGTCGACTCCGGCGGCCGCGTTCAGCGCTTCGCCGACAAGTTCAAGACCTCCGCGACGAGTGTTGTGGAGCGCGAGGCCGCCGAGCGCGAGGCCCGTCGCAAGGCGCACGAGGAGGCCGCTCTGGTCGCCCGCGAGACTCGCGAGGCCAAGGACGCCGAGAAGGCCGCTCGCGCTGCGAAGCACGAGACCAAGCAGGCCGCCAAAAGCGGAGCCGCTGACGCTGTGGGCGATGTGCCTGCCGCCGAGGAGACCCCTGCGCAGGAAACTCCCGCCGAGTAGGCGACGCTGGCACGTGATTGACTGCTAGACTCGGGAGGCGAGGCGACTCGCCTCCCGTGCCGTATCCGGGTCGGTCGCGCCCGCGTCCGTATTCCGAAAGAGGCTTCGCGTGGACGTTCACCTGCTCTATCACACGCCCGAGCCCGAGCGCGCCGTCGCCGTTGGCGCGCGGCTCTGTTACGCTCCGGTCGGGGCGGCGGAGCTCATGGAGGGCATGACGGATGATGCTGTCCGCAAAGTCTTGCGTATCATCATGACGTCCGGGCACTTCTCCGCGCTCGAGCATGCGTCCTACACGTTTGCGATCGATGGCGTGTCCCGCGCGTTGACCCATCAGCTTGTACGCCACCGTCTTGCGTCGTACAACCAGCAGTCACAGCGCTACGTCTCCTACGCCGAAGAGCCCTGCTTCATCGTACCCCCGAGTGTTGCCGCCAATCCCGAGGCGTTGGTGCGTTTCGAGGACGTCACCGCTTCCGCGTTCGACGCGTATCGCGGTCTCGTCGACGCGGGCGTTCCCGCAGAGGATGCCCGCTACCTGCTCCCGAACGCCATGGAGACCAAGATCGTCGTCACCATGAACATCCGCGAGCTACTGCACTTCTTCGAGCTGCGCTGCTGCAAGCGTGCCCAGTGGGAGATCCGCGAACTGGCTCTCGCCATGCTCGCCCTGGCTGAGCCGACCGCTCCGTACGTCTTCATGGATGCAGGCGCGTCATGTCGGCGGGGACCGTGCCGCGAAGGTAAGATGACCTGCGGTGACCCGTACGGGAAGGCTCCCAGACGTGACTGATCGAACAGCCTCTAAGCCGCTCCCGGAGTCGTCGAGCGCGTCGTGGGACTGGGAACTCATCGCTGCTCATGTCGGCGTCCCCGCCCTGGCGGCGTGGGGGTTCTCGTCGCTCCTATCGGAGGGCGAGTGGTCCGTTGGACTGTTCGCGTCCGTGCTTCCCCTTCTCGCGATCGGGCTCAGGCCCGCAGTGTGGGGGATTGCAGCCTCTCTTCGCTCACGCGGCAGGCGAAGCCGCGTGGGCTACGTCGAGCGCCGCGACAACGCCGCGAACGTCTCGCTTGTCACGATGTCGGGCCTCGGCCTGGCGCTCATGGACGTACTCTCACTTCCCGGGCGACCGCACTGGACCAATCAACCGAGCGCAGGGCTACTGCTCGCGGCGATCGCTGTCTATCTTGTCTGGTTGGCTACATACGCTAACGTTCCCCGGGAAGTCAAAGAGGGATGGGCGGAACTCATCGGCTGGAAAGGAACACACTGATGCCGATCAAGCACACACATATCGGAGGACAGGCGGTCCTCGAGGGCGTCATGATGCGCGGCAAGCACAACTGGGCCGTCGCCGTCCGCAAGCCTGACGGAGATATCTACGTCGAGGAGCACGATCTCAAGACTGCGGTCTCCAAGCGTCCGGCCCTCGGGAAGCCGATCATCCGCGGCGTGGTGGGGTTGTGGGAGAGCCTGGCCCTGGCGATGAAGGCGTTCGCGATCTCTGCCGAGCACGCAGGTGAGACCGAGGAGGAGAAACTCTCCTCCAGGGAGATCGCGCTCTCCATGACGCTCGGGGTCGGACTCGCGATCGGGCTGTTCATCGTGCTGCCGGCGATCGTTACCAACCTGCTTGTCGGCGAGGCGACGGAGAGGCCGTTCGTATGGAACGTCGTCGACGGACTGTTGCGCGTGGTCGCCTTCGTCCTCTACATCTGGGCGATCAGCCGGATGCGGGATATCCAGAGGGTATTCGCCTATCACGGCGCTGAACACAAGACGATCCATGCCTACGAGGGCGGACTCCCGCTCGACGCCGAGGTCATCCAGCGTCACGTGACGATGCACGTTCGTTGCGGCACCTCGTTCCTGTTGATGGTGATGGTGATCGCCATCCTCGTGTTCTCCGTCGTTCCTGTGCGGGCTGTGACCGACCTTCTTGGTACCGATCACCGCATGATCACGCTTCTCGTCGCGATCTCTTTTCGCATCCTGCTCCTCCCGTTCATCGCCGGCCTTGCCTACGAGGTGATCCGCTGGGCGGGCAAGCAGCCGGAGAACCCTGTCGTCCGGGTCGTGCTCTGGCCGGGGTTGCAGTTGCAGAGAATGACCACACGCGAGCCGGACGACTCGATGGTCGAGATAGCGGTCACCGCGATGAAGCGCGTGGTTGCACGGGAAGACCGGGAGGAAGCCATCGCGCGTGGCGAGATGGTCGAACCTGTGCCCGTGGGCAACGGGGGCGATCTGGTGCCCGAAACCAATCCACCTCTGACGATGAGCTAGGCGCGGCGCTTGCTGATGGTTGCGTACATGACCTCACTTCCGCGATCGACGACATCGGAAAGAACCCCGGGTCCCACTCCCGCGGCTCGCGCGATCGCGCGCAGCGAGCGACTTCAGCTCGTGCTCGCCGGGCTCCTGTGGACGGCGGCGGCCGGCGTGCTCGCCTGGCGTGGTGTCGGTTGGCTTCTGCCGGTCGCATGGTGGCCGCCGCTCGTACTCGGGGGAGTGGTTATCGGTGCAGCCAAAGCCCGCTTCATTCTGCGCCCTTTCGCGCGCAGGGTGATTGCGCGGATCCACGCACGAGGTCCGGTCGCGCCGATTACGGGCTTCTTCTCGGTCCGCTCGTGGGTGGCCGTCGTCATCATGATGGCAGGGGGGCACACACTTCGGCTCACGGCGATTCCGCGACCCGTTCTTGGCGTGTTGTATGTGGTGATCGCTTCTGCGCTGCTGATCGCGAGCCGCGCCTTCTGGCGCGCCCACGCGCGCGGATGGAGCGAGATATCCGCTCCCTCAGCACGTCCCTGACGTGCTACGCTGGATGAAGATTCGGACATCATCACGAGGAGTCCTCTTCCAATGCGCGACAAGCTCGAGAGCATACTGAAGTCCTACCAGGAAATGACCGATAAACTCGGCGATCCGGACGTACTCGCCGACCAGAAAGCCTACAGCGCACTGGCCAAAGAGCAGGCGGGGATGTCGCCGCTTGCGGCCAAGATCTCCGAGTACTTCGGCGTGCTCGGCGGTATCGCCGAGGCCGAGGAGATCGCTCACGCCGAGACCGAGGCCGAGATGCGCGAGATGGCCAGGGAAGAGCTGTCGCTTCTGCAGGCACGTCTCCCCGGGCTCGAGGAAGAGCTCAAGGTCATGATGCTGCCAAGCGACCCCAACGATGAGAAGAACGTCATCGTCGAGATCCGCGCGGGTGCAGGTGGCGATGAGGCGGGACTGTTCGCGGCCGATCTCTACCGGATGTACACCCGCTACGCCGAGAGTCAGCGATGGAAGGTCGAGGAGCTCGATGCCTCGGCCAACGAGGTCGGCGGGTTCAAAGAGGTGTCCTTCATGGTGAAGGGCCAGGGTGTGTACTCCCAACTCAAGTTCGAGTCCGGCGTTCACCGGGTACAGCGCATCCCGGCGACTGAATCCGGAGGTCGGATCCACACCTCGACCGCGACTGTCGCAGTACTTCCCGAGGCCGAGAACGTCGAGATCGAGATCAACCAGAACGACCTGCGTGTCGATGTGTTCAGGTCGAGCGGTCCCGGTGGACAGTCCGTCAACACCACGGACTCTGCAGTGCGCATCACGCACCTGCCGACCGGACTCGTCGTGCAGTCACAGAACCAGAAGTCGCAGCTGCAGAACCGCGAGAACGCCATGAGGGTCCTTCGAGCCCGGCTCTACGAACTCGAACTCGAGCGCCAGCAGACCGAGGTAGGTGACGCTCGTCGCAGTCAGATCGGCTCGGGCGGGCGTTCCGAGAAGATCCGCACCTACAACATCCCCCAGGACCGGCTCACCGATCACCGGATCGGGCTTACCGTCCACAACCTCCCTGCGATACTCATGGGTGAGATCGGGCCGGTGATCGATGCGCTCGCCGCAGCTGACAGGGCGCAGCGCCTGGCGGCGGTGGTTTAGATGGCTGAGCGCGTCTGGACCGTGAAGGACGCGCTCGACTGGACGGTGGGCTATTTGGGACGAGGGGACGTTGATTCACCGCGCCTCTCGGCCGAGTGGCTGCTCTCCGCTGCGACGGGGCTCTCCCGTGTCGAGCTCTACGCCTATCATGATCGTCCGCTCTCCGACGACGAGCGCACGACGCTGCGCGAAGCAGTCAAGCGGCGAGCCGCGGGCGAGCCGCTTCAGTATGTCACCGGCGAGATGCCCTTTCGTCACATCGTCGTGCACGTGCGCCCCGGGGTGTTCATCCCGCGCCCTGAAACCGAGATCCTGGTCGATGTCGGGCTCAAGGCTCTTGAGGGTGTTGCGAACCCGGTCATCCTTGATCTGTGTACCGGCTCGGGGTGCGTTGCGTGCGCGATCGCTTCCGAGATCCCCTCGGCCACGGTCTACGCGACCGAGCTATCACGGGTCTCCGTCGAGACCGCGCGAGAGAACGCTGAGCGGCTCGGGGTGGGCGAGCGAGTCAGCGTTGTCGAAGGTGATCTCTTCACCGGTCTCCCCGATGAACTGCAGGGACGTGTCGATCTCGTGATATCGAACCCACCCTACATTCCGAGTTCTGACCTGCCCGATCTGCCGGCAGATGTCCTCGGATTCGAGCCTCACCTCGCTCTCGACGGAGGTGCCGATGGGCTCGATGTCGCCCGTAGGATCATGTCGGGTGGTGCCGAGTGGCTCGCTCCCGGAGGCACCATCGCCCTCGAACTCGATGAGGGTTGTGTGGGTTCGGGGCGTGCAGGAGCCAAGGAGTGGTATCAAGAAGTAAGAGTCATACGGGATCTTGCCGGACGAGACAGGATCGTCACCGGCAAGAGACCGTGAGTCCGTCAGGCCAGGGCAGTGCAGACGAACGGAGGCGGATAGCGATGAGCAAGGTATTTCGGATCGATCCGGAGAGTCCGTCAGCAGAAGTGATAAATCTCGCCGCCACGGTACTTCGTGACGGCGGGATCGTCGTCTTCCCGACGGAGACCGTGTACGGCATCGGAGCTGCAGCGCATTCGTGCTTTGGTCCTCAGGAAATTTTCGACATCAAGGTCCGCCCACTCGAGAAGCCCATGCCCTGGCTCGTCGAGAACGTGGATGCCCTCGACACCTACGGAGTGGAAGTACCTGACTACGCACACAACCTCGCCAAGGCGTTCTGGCCGGGTGCCCTCACCCTTGTCGTGAAGGCGTCGGACGCGGTCGGGAAGGACTTTCGCGCCGACGATGGGAGTGTCGGTCTGAGGAGTCCGTCACACGAGGTCGTCATGGGGCTCATCCAGGCCTCCGGCGGTCCGATCATCGCGACCTCCGCAAACACGGCAGGCATGCCTGCACCGGGTGACTTCGGTGAGGTCGAGGAGCGGATCATCGCCGCAGCCGATGTCGTGCTCGACGGTGGTGTGACCGAGCATCGCAACGCATCGACGGTCGTCGACTGCACCGGCTCTGAGCCTGCCATCCTGCGTGAAGGAGCTATCCCGGCCGACCAGATCATGTCGACCGCTCGCGGCGGTGCGTAGGACTGATCGCACTGTGGCAACGGGCGGGGACAGCCGCCCGACGCTGGTATACAATCGGCGGTGGCGCTCCTCCGGGTGCCACCGCCGACCCGTCCCCACGTGAGAGGCCGTGCCTATGCGTATCTCCATCGGCAGCGACCACGCCGGATTCGAGATGAAGGAGAAGCTCGAGGAGCATCTGCGCGACGCCGGTCACGAAGTCGTAGATGTCGGGACGCACGACGAGGATTCGGTCGACTACCCTGACCTCGCCGCTGCCGTCGGCCGCGCTGTCGCCGGGGGCGAAGCGGAGCGGGGAGTGCTGGTGTGCGGTTCGGGTATCGGTGTGGCGATCGCGGCAAACAAGATCGACGGAATCCGTGCAGCCAACGTCTATGATCCAGAAATGGCGCGCATGTCCCGGCTTCACAACGACGCGAACATCGTGACGATGGGCGGACGCTACCTGCCCGAGGAGGTCGCGCGCGATATCGTCGACACCTTCCTCGACACGACGTTCGAAGGTGGCCGGCACCAGCGCCGCGTCGACAAGATCACCGAACTCGAGAAGCACGGCCAGTGACCAAGCGACGGGTCCAGACCCGTGCGGAACCGAGGGAGCGGCACCCAAGAGCCGCGCGAGCAGAAGGGAACCACGATCTCATGGCACTCAATCACATCCCGGGATTCGATCCACAGGTCGCGGAGGCTCTCGACGCGGAGTTGCAGCGCCAGCGCGACACGATCGAACTGATCGCCTCGGAGAACTTCACTTCACTGTGCGTCCTTGAGGCCGCCGGTACCGTGCTCACCAACAAGTATGCCGAGGGCTATCCCGGCAAGCGTTACTACGGGGGGTGCGAGAAGGTCGATATCGTCGAGAACATCGCCCGTGACCGCGCCAAGGAGCTCTTCGGTGCGGAGTATGCCAACGTTCAGCCGCACGCGGGTGCTCAGGCGAACATGGCGGTCTACTTCGCGATGCTTCAGCCGGGTGACACCATCCTCGGAATGAGCCTCGCGCACGGTGGACACCTCACTCACGGCTCACCCGTGAACTTCTCGGGCAAACTCTACGACATCGTGCCCTACGGGCTGAACCCCGAGACTGAGATGATCGACTACGACGAGGTCGCCCGGATCGCCGAGGAGTCCCGTCCCAAGATGATCGTCGCCGGCGCGAGCGCTTACCCGCGCACACTCGACTTCGAGCGGTTCCGCCAGATCGCCGATGCGGTCGGTGCCTACCTGATGGTCGACATGGCGCACATCGCCGGGCTCGTAGCGACCGGAGCGCATCCCTCTCCGGTACCGCACGCCCACTTCGTGACTTCTACGAGCCACAAGACGCTACGCGGCCCCCGTTCCGGGTTCGTGCTGTGCAAGGAGGAGTACGGGCCTGCGATCGACAAGGCGGTGTTCCCGGGCATGCAGGGTGGGCCGCTGATGCACATCATCGCAGCCAAGGCGGTCGCGTTCCG
>CAYGKH010000005.1:6469-25905 GCA_964350345.1 uncultured Coriobacteriaceae bacterium | reverse complement strand
AACGTCGTGGTCATGGACCACCCGCTCATCCAGCACAAGATATCCATCCTGCGCGACGTCGGAACCGGGGCCAAGGAGTTCCGCGAACTCGTAAAAGAGCTCGCAATGCTCATGGCCTACGAGGCGACCCGGGACTTCCAGCTCGCTGAGACGACAGTCACGACTCCCATAACCGAGACGACTACCTCTGTCCTCGCAGGCAAGAAGGTCGCGGTGATCCCGATCCTGCGCGCGGGACTCGGCATGGTCGAGGGCATCCTCGAACTCATCCCGGCAGCGAAGGTCGGGCACGTGGGCCTCTATCGCGATCCGGATACCCTGCAGCCGGTCGAGTACTACTGCAAACTGCCCGAGGATATCGGTGAACGTGACATCCTCATCGTCGATCCCATGCTCGCGACCGGGGGGTCTGCGGCCGCCGCAGTCCAGTTCCTGCGCGACAAGGGTGCCAAGGCGATCAACCTGCTGGTGCTCATAGCTGCGCCCGAGGGAATCGAGGAGGTCGTCAAGACCTGCGATGACATCACCATCTATGCATGCGCGGTCGACAGCCACCTCGACGACCGTGGCTACATCGTGCCGGGCCTTGGCGACGCAGGCGACCGGCTCTTCGGCACCAAGTAGACGATCCGGAGGCCAGACTCGATGGCACGCCCCTCATGGGACGAGTACTTCATGCAGATCGCCGCGCAAGTGGCCGGTCGATCGACGTGTATGCGGCGACAGACGGGAGCGATTCTCGTCAAGGATCGCCGCATCCTTGCGACCGGATACAACGGTACGCCTGTCGGACTGCGCCACTGCGAGGAGGTCGGCTGCCTGCGTGAGCAACGCTCCATCGCGTCAGGAAGCCATCACGAACTATGCCGGGGCATCCACGCCGAGCAGAACGCCGTGATCCAGGCGGCCAAACATGGGATCGCGATCGACGGCGCTGTCGTGTACAGCACCCACGAGCCCTGCGTGCTCTGCGCGAAGATACTCATCAATGCCGGCGTGGTCGACATCGCGTTCCGTGACCCGTATCCCGATCCGCTCTCCGCCGAACTCCTGGCCGAGGCGGGCATCGTCCCGCGCCAGGTCGCCGAGGAAGTCGTCCGATGAGCTACATCCAGGTCGCAAGTCTTCTTGGCGTGGCCGCCATCGTGACTCTGGGAGTGACACCTCTCGTGCGGCTGGTGGCACTTCGGCTCGGCTTGGTCGACAGGCCGGGAGGGCGAAAGGTCCACACGAAGCCCACCCCTCGCGTCGGAGGAGTCGCCATCTTCCTCGGCTTCGCTGCCGCCATCGCCGTGCAGTTCGGCGGGGAGATCTACTACGGATGGCCGGGTGGCCTGAGTGAGGGGCGTAGCGCGGTCATAGGATGCCTTGCAGGCATGGCAGTGGTGTTCGTTGTCGGACTCATCGACGATGTGGTCACCTTGAACCCCGGGGCGAAGCTGATGGGTCAGCTTTTTGGAGCCGTCATCGTGGTGCTCTCGGGGCTGCGGATCGAGTTCGTTGGTAATCCGTTCGGGGGTGGCCTTATCCTGTTGGGGCTTTTGAGCGTACCGGTGACCGTGATCTATATCGTTGCGTTCACGAACGTGATCAACCTGATCGATGGTCTCGACGGGCTGGCGGCCGGAGTGAGCGCGATCGCCGCCGTGTCCCTGCTGGTGCTCGCTCTCCAGAGCAACCAGCCGGACGCTGCGGTCTTCGCTGCCGCACTCATCGGGGCGTGTCTGGGCTTCCTGCGCCACAACTTCAGTCCGGCGAGCATCTTCATGGGAGACTCGGGATCGATGCTCCTCGGTTTCGCGTTGGCCGCGATATCACTGCTTGGAATCATGAAATCCGTCGCGGCTATCGCACTCGCCGTTCCGCTGCTGATTATCGGTGTGCCGATATTCGATACGGCTTCTGCTATCATCCGCAGGCTCTTGCACAGGCGCCCGATCCAGGAAGCCGACCGCGGTCATATCCACCACAGGTTGCTCGGTCGGGGATTCGGTCAGCGGCAGACAGTGCTCATCATCTACGTGTGGTCGGCCGCACTTGCGGTGGGGGGTTACGCGATGCGGTGGTCGGCTGCTCCTGTGAAACTTCTGTCCTTCGCTATCCTCGCATTACTGACCGGATTCATGGCCTACTGGCTCGGCCTCTTCGAGGCCGCACACCTTCACCACCGCGAAGAGGATCCGGCCAGTTCCGAGGAGTAAGCATCTCTCTTGTAGCATCCCCGGGGTTCGTGTACGATGGCAACGCTTTCCGGGACCCCCGGTCGGAAACGCGACTCTTGGCTGTGGCGCACGACGTTTGAGCAGCGGCGTCATGCAAGTCATGTCGCATCTGTCCTCCGGTGGTCTTTCGACAGATGTGTCCGGTCCTGATGATCTTGTCCGGAGGAGTTCGACTCTGTCTCCTGCACTCGCTGATAGCCCGTTTGCGCTGCTTGGCCACCCGGTCGTTGCGGCAGTCCTCGGCATCGCTCTCGGTGTCGGCCTGCTTCTCGCCTCCCGGTCGAGTTTCCGCACTTTCACTCCCGGTGCTCCCGAGGCAGGCCTCGTCTATGCGGCGATCTCGCTCTTCGTTCGGATGGCGCTCGCCGCAGGAGCACTCTTCGTTTACAACCGTTTCGTCAACGACGGATTCGTGCCGTTTGCCATCGGTGTGGCGGGCGGCTTTCTTGTTCTGTACACCATCGAACTGATGCGGTACGGCAAGGTGCTGGCCCGGTCCCGGTAAAGGAGGAAGGAACCGCGTGGAAGGCTTTGCGGAAAAACTTGCGTCCAAGCTCCACCACTACTCGGTCTTGCCATTCAGCGATGACCAAGGCACGGTGGCGGCATTGGACCCCTTCATTCTCACGAACTACACGTTCTTCCTTGTCATCGCATTCGTGGTGACGCTTCTGTTCTTCCTTCTCGCAGCGAAGAAGGTCGCTCTCGTGCCCGGCGGTATCGGCAACATCGCCGAGGCGGGCTATGAGTTTATCCGCAATCTCTGCGTCGACAACATGGGTAAGGAAGGGGCGAAGTACGCGCCGTTCATCGGCACACTGTTCTTTTTCATCCTCTTCAACAACGTCATCGGACTCATCCCCGGAGCGCTGCCCGGCACCGGGTCGATCGGTGTGACCGCGACGTGGGCCGTGATGGTCTTCATCCTCTACAACGCGATCGGCTTCAAGAAGAACGGGTTCATCGGCTACCTCAAGAGCTTCGTGCCGAGTGGCGTGCGTGAGATGCCGGCATTCGGCCGCTTCACTCTCGGCCCGTTCATCTTCGTGCTCGAGCTGGTCGGTCACCTGCTGCGCCCGCTCACGCTCGCCGTTCGTCTCTACGCCAACATGTTCGCCGGAGGTATCATCCTCGGCATCTTCGGCATCTTCATGATCCTCGGCGCTCAGCAGCTCGGTGCCCTCGGCATCACAATGACCGGCTTTGGATTCATGATGCTGATCATCATGTACGGCTTCAAGGTATTCGTAGCGTTCATCCAGGCGTACGTGTTCGCTATCCTCACCTCCGTCTATATCGGTGGGGCGCTCCACGCGTCGGAGCACTAAGAGTTCAGCGTCAAGGCCGGCACGGGCCGGCATCGGTCGGTAGTCCATAAGGGGGCCGGAAGAGGCCCCGGAATGAAGGAGGATCACTGGTGGAAGGCTCTCTGAACGTCCTCGGCGCAGGTATTGCCTACGGCCTCGCCGCTTTCGGCCCTGGCCTGGGCATCGGCATCATCGGCGGCAAGGCAGTGGAAGCTATGGCCCGCCAGCCCGAGATGGCCGGTAAGGTCCAGACCACGATGTTCATCGCCATCGCGTTCACCGAGGCGCTCGCGCTCCTCGGCTTCGTTCTGGCTCTTATCCTCGCCGGTTAACCAACGGCATACCGCGAGAGTGGAGGTTACTGAGCCATGCTAGTAGGAGTCGCATACGCAGCTGAAGAGGGCGGGTCCGCGATCTCGGTCGTCCCCGTGCTGGCGGACATCTGGCCGTCGATCATCGCATTCGCCGTCCTGTTCCTGCTGCTCAAGAAGTTCGCCTTCGGACCGATCTCGGGCGTGCTGGACAAGCGCGCCGAGACGATCCGCGAGTCGCTTGAGAAGGCGGAACAGACCAAGGTCGAGGCCGAGCGCCTGCTCGACGAGTACAAAGTGCAGATGGCCGAGGCACGCGCCGAGGCATCGAAGGTCATCGACCAGGGACGCAAGGTCGCCGAGTCGATGAAGGCCGAGATAGTCGCGAAAGCCCACGAAGAGGCCGAGCAGGTCATCGTCAAGGCTCGCGAGGCGATCGACGCCGAGAAGAAGGCTGCCATCGCCGAGCTCCAGGGTTCGGTCGCCGACCTGTCGGTCGCAGTGGCCAGCAAGCTGATCGGCGAAAAACTCTCTGCAGACGAGCACGCATCGCTCATCGAGCGCTACGTAGCAGAGGTGGGGAGCTTCAATGACAACTAGCGGGATCGCAAGGACCTACGCACGGGTCGACGGCCTTCGGGGCGCCATGGCCGGCGAGCTTCTCGAGTTCGTCAGTGGGGACGGTACGGTCATCTTCGGGATGGCACTGAACCTCGACGAACACGAGGTCGGCGCGGTTCTGATGGGCGATCCGACCGCCATCAAGGAGAACGACACGGTCCGCACGACGGGCCGCATCGTCGAGGTGCCATCCGGCCCCGGTCTTCTCGGCAGGATCGTCAATCCGCTCGGCGAACCGCTCGATGGCAAGGGACCTGTCGCCGCCGAGGGAATCCGGCCGGTCGAGTTCCGCGCTCCGGGCGTCGTCGAGCGTCAACCCGTTCACGAGCCGATACAGACCGGAATCATGGCCATCGACGCCATGATCCCTGTCGGCCGTGGCCAGCGTGAGCTCATCATCGGTGACCGCCAGACCGGTAAGACAGCGGTCGCTCTCGACACGATCATCAACCAGAAGGGCACAGGCGTCATCTGTGTCTACGTCGCGATCGGTCAGAAGGCCTCTACGGTCGCCGGCGTGGTTGAGACCCTCGAGCGCTACGGCGCGATGGAGTACACGATCGTCGTTCAGGCGACCGCGTCCGACCCCGCCCCTCTGCAGTACATCGCTCCGCTTGCGGGTTGTGCGATGGGCGAGTACTTCATGTACAACGGCGAGGATGGCATGCCTGCGAGCAAGGACAATCCCGGTCGTCACGTGCTGTGCATCTACGACGATCTCTCCAAGCAAGCCGTCGCCTACCGCCAGATGTCGCTCACGCTGCGCCGGCCGCCGGGCCGGGAGGCGTACCCCGGTGACGTCTTCTACCTGCATAGCCGCCTGCTCGAGCGTGCGGTCAAGCTCAACGACGAGAACGGTGCCGGTTCGCTCACGGCTCTGCCCGTCATCGAGACGCAGGCCGGTGACGTGTCGGCATACATCCCGACCAACGTCATCTCCATCACCGACGGTCAGATATTCCTGCAGACCGACCTGTTCTTCCAGGGAGTTCGTCCTGCTATCAACGTGGGCATCTCGGTGTCGCGAGTCGGTGGCGCCGCACAGATCAAGGCGATGAAAGCGGTCGCCGGTAGCTTGCGCCTCGACCTCGCGCAATACCGCGAGCTCGCCGCCTTCGCACAGTTCGGTTCCGACCTCGACAAGTCGACACAGCAGACACTGAGCCGCGGTGCGCGTCTCGTCGAGCTCCTCAAACAGGGTCAGTACGCGCCCTATCCTGTGGAGCAGCAGGTCATTGTGATCTTTGCCGGCACCAAGGGTTTCCTCGACACCATCGAGGTCGAGGACGTACAGCGGTTCCGTGACGGCCTCCTCGATTTCGTCGTTACGGCGCACCCCGAGATCGGTGCAGTGATCCGCGACGAAGGTAAGTTGTCCGACGAGACCGCCGAGAAGCTCACCGAGGCTCTCAAAGAGTACTCGGCGACATTCTCGGGAAGTTAAGGGCGGACAATGGCGAACCTGCGCGACATCAAGAAGAGGATCGGGAGCGTCGAGTCGACGCGCCAGATCACGCGCACCATGGAGATGGTCGCTACCGCCAAGATCAAGAAGGCACAGGCCAAGATCGAGGCCGCGAGGCCTTATGCGCTCTCCATGATGGAGGTCCTTGGTAACGTCGCCCGTTACGCAAAGGGCGCCGAGCATCCCTTGCTCGAAGAGCACGAGGACCGCAAGCGCATCGTGGTCATCGCTGTCACGTCCGATCGCGGGCTTGCCGGTGCATTCAACAGCAACATCTTACGCTTGACCGAGAGCATCATCTCCGTGGAGAGCGGCAACGGCGTGACGGTTGACGTGATCGCGGTCGGCAAGAAGGCTGCAGGCTACCTTCGCTATCGTGGCATCGATCCCATCGCCGCCTATCGCGACCTCTCCGACAAGCCGACGTTCACCGACGCGAAGTCGATCGCGGCACACGTGATCGAACCGTTCGCCGAGGAGAAGGTCGATGCGGTCTACGTCGCATTCAATCGCTTCAAGAGCGTCGCTGAGCAGAAACCTGAGGTGCACCAACTTCTGCCGATCGAGCGCCGGGTGGTCGAAGAGGCTGCCGCGGGCAGCGATGTATCGGCCGAGTACACTTTCGAGCCGGACGCAGAGTCGGTGCTCGTGCGACTGCTCCCGACCTACGTCGAGACGCTGATCTACCGGGCGCTTATGGAGTCTGCCGCATCCGAGCACGGCGCCCGACGGACCGCTATGAAGTCGGCCACCGATAACGCTTCGGAGATGATCACGACGCTCACGCGCAGTTACAACCGCGCCCGTCAGGCGTCGATCACGAACGAGATCGCAGAGATCGTCGGCGGCGCAGCCGCACTGGAGGATTAGATGGCAGCCACTAAAGGTAAGGAAACCCCTATGAACGTCGGACGAATCGTTCGCGTCGTCGGTCCCGTCCTCGATGTCGAGTTCGCGCCGGATGCGATGCCTGCGATCTACAACGCGCTCACGGTCGACGCCGAGACCTCGGTCGGCCGCGTCAACACCGTCGCCGAGGTGCAGGCGCACCTTCCCGGCAACCAGGTGCGCGCCGTAGCGATGTCTTCGACCGACGGGATCACCCGCGGCATGGAGGCTGTCGACACCGGCGGCGCGATGCGCATGCCGGTCGGACCGTCCACGCTGGGCAGGATCTTCAACGTGCTCGGTGAGACTATCGACGGTGGCGTGGAGGTCACTGCCGAGGACTACTATCCGATCCACCGCGAGCCCCCGGCGTATGAGGACCTCGATCCCAAAACAGAGATCTTCGAGACCGGCATCAAGGTCGTCGACCTGCTCGAACCCTACATCAAGGGTGGTAAGACGGGCCTCTTTGGCGGGGCGGGTGTCGGCAAGACCGTCATCATCATGGAGCTCATCAACAACCTCGCCATGGCGCACGGTGGAACGTCTGTGTTCACCGGCGTGGGCGAGCGTACCCGTGAGGGCACCGACCTTTACCTCGAGATGAAGGAGTCGGGCGTCATCGAGAAGACCGTGCTCGTCTACGGTCAGATGAATGAGCCCCCCGGAGCGCGTCTGCGTGTCGGGCTCGCCGGCCTGACTGCGTCGGAGTACTTCCGCGATCAGGGTCAGGACGTGCTGCTCTTCGTCGACAACATCTTCCGCTTCACCCAGGCCGGCTCCGAGGTCTCGGCTCTCCTTGGCCGCATGCCGTCGGCCGTCGGCTACCAGCCCACGCTCGCGACAGAGATGGGCCAGCTGCAGGAGCGCATCACATCGACGAAGAACGGGTCGATCACCTCGGTACAGGCGATCTACGTCCCCGCGGATGACCTCACCGACCCCGCTCCCGCCACCGCGTTCTCGCACCTTGACGCCACGACCGTCCTCTCGCGTTCGATCGCGGAGCTTGGTATCTACCCGGCGGTCGATCCGCTCGAGTCCTCCTCGCGCGCGCTGACTCCCGAAGTCGTCGGCGAAGAGCACTACCGCGTCGCCCGGGACGTGCAGGAAGTCCTCCAGCGCTACAAGGACCTGCAGGACATCATCGCCATCCTCGGCATGGACGAACTGTCCGAGGAGGACAAGCTCGCCGTGTCCCGCGCGCGCAAGATCCAGCAGTTCCTCTCCCAGCCGTTCCACGTGGCCGAGCAGTTCACGGGTATGGCAGGCAAGTACGTCAAGCTCGAGGACACCATCCGTGGCTTCTCTGAGATCGTCGCGGGCACGCACGACAGCATTCCCGAGCAGGCGTTCCGCTACGTCGGCACCATCGAGGAGGTCCTCGAGAAGGCCGAGCAGATGGCCGCGACGGCCTAAAGGAGTTTGACTTGAGCACACAGCGCACTCTCCTGTGCGAGATCGTCACGCCGGAACACATCGTCTACACCAACGAGGTGCGTATGGTCGTGGTGCCCACGATCGATGGTGAGATCGGCATCCTGCCGCTTCATGCCCCGCTCGTGAGTCCGCTCGATCCGGGCGAGATCCGCGTCATGTACGACGATGACCAGGTCGAATGGTTCGCTATCTCGGGCGGCTACATCCAGGTGTACGAGGACAAGGTCATCATCCTCGCGGACCAGGCTGCGGCTTCCTCACAGATCGACGTGGAGCGCGCGCGACAGGCCCTCCAACATGCGCGCACTCGCATGGCCGAGCTGCCCGCTGACGATGAGACCCAGGTCAACGCGTGTATGGCTGACCTCAACTGGTGTGAGGCGCAGGTTGCGGTCGCGTCGAAGAAGGAAGATTCCTCTCGCTAGAGGGGCCCGTGTCGAACGTTTCGAGGCGGCGGGCGGATCATCGCGCGCCGCCTCGGTGCTGTGTGGCTTTCCGGTGACGACCCGCCCGGGGGACTTGCTGGAAGCTGGAAGCGTACACTACGGTATGTAGATTGTGTCCGGAGGGGCGTGTTCATCTCTCGTCCGCCCCAGGCGGTCGTGGCGCCCGTAAGAGGGGACGGTTCGACTGGTGGGTCCCATCGTGGTAAGAGGTGGCCGCAACCTAGCGGGTGAGGTGCGCGTCGCCGGCGCCAAGAACTCCGCACTCAAGCTCATCGCTGCGGCACTGCTCGCGCCCGGTTGTTCACGTATCACCAACGTCCCGAACATCAGCGATGTCGCTACGATGGCAGACGTGGCCGCAGGGCTCGGTGCGGTCGTGGAGCGCGAGGACCATACGCTCGTCATCGACGCGACCGAACTCACGTCCTACGAGGCTCCTTATGAGGTCGTCTCCCGGATGCGCGCGTCCATCGCCGTCCTCGGACCGCTCGTTGCCCGTCTTGGGCGCGCCCGTGTGGCGATGCCGGGCGGCTGCAACATCGGGTCTCGCAAGGTCGACATGCATATCAGCGGCCTGCATGCGCTCGGTGTCAAGTTCGAGTTCGAGCATGGCTACATCGATGCTACTGCGCCCGATGGCCTGCACGGGGCTACCGTGATGCTTGAGTTCCCGAGCGTCGGTGCTACCGAGAACCTCCTGATGGCTGCGGTACTCGCCGAAGGACGCACCACTATCGAGAACGCCGCGCGGGAGCCAGAGATCGCCGACCTGGCTGCATTCCTTCAGGCCCTTGGTGCGACGATCGAGGGTGCAGGGAGCGCCACGATCGTGATCGACGGCGTCCAACGACTTGCTCCCGCAACGCACGCTGTCGTCGGAGACCGGATCGAGGCGGGAACCTTCCTTGTTGCCGGAGCGCTCGCGGGGGGACCGGTCACAGTGCGTGGCGTCGATCCTGGCCACATGGACATGGTACTTCTCAAGCTCGAGCAGGCAGGGTGTCTCATCGAGACAGCGCCCGACACCATCACGGTGAAGCGCGACGGCCCCATCCGTCCCGCCGACATCCAGACGCTGCCCTACCCAGGCTTTCCCACCGACATGCAGCCACAACTGATGGCGCTCATGGCGCTTGCCGAGGGTGACTCGGTGATCACCGAGAACGTCTTCGAGAACCGTTTCATGTTCGCCGACGAACTTGTCCGCATGGGCGCGGTCATTCGTATCGAAGGCCATCACGCGCTCATCAAGGGCGTTTCCTCGCTCTCGGGCGCCCCGGTCCGATGCCCTGATCTCCGAGCGGGTGCTGCACTCGTGATCGCCGGGCTCGTGGCCGACGGCGAGACGACCATCATCGATACCTATCATATCGAGCGCGGTTACGAGGGATTCGTCGAAAAACTCGCTGCGCTCGGTGCCGACATCGAGGTCCGCGACAGCGGCGAGGAGTAGGAGGCCAGATGCTGGACATCGACGCGATCAAGAAGATCATTCCGCACCGCTACCCGTTCCTGCTTGTCGATCGAGTCGAGGAGTTGGTGGAGGGGGAGAGTGCGGTCGGCGTCAAGAACGTCACTGCTAACGAGCCGTTCTTTCCCGGTCACTTTCCCGACTACCCGGTCATGCCCGGAGTCCTGATAGTGGAGGCGCTTGCCCAGGTAGGAGCGGTCGCGCTTCTCTCGGTGGAGGATAATCGGGGCAAGCTCGCACTCTTCGCCGGCATCGACAAGGTGCGATTCAAGCGGCAGGTCCGCCCCGGCGACACACTGCGGCTTGAGGTGCGTATCACAAGGATGCGCGGACCGATCGGGTTCGGTGAAGCGACGGCGACCGTCGACGGTCAGGTAGCGTGCACCGGTGAGCTGATGTTCGCGATACAATAGGACGGTTGTGACCAGCGCGTGCGGGCCGGAGCGTCTGGCCTGTGCTCTGACGTGAAAGGCTCGGGAATGGGACTTCTGCAGCGCATAGAGGATGGCTCGGCAGTGCTCGGTGTCGTCGGTCTCGGTTACGTGGGACTGCCGCTGGCGATCGAGATGGCCGCAGCGGGACACCGTGTCATCGGCATTGAGGTATCCGAGGAGAAGGTAGCCCTTATCAACGCGGGTACGTCCTACATCCCCGACGTGCCTGCCGATGAGTTCCGCGAGTTGGTCAACGCCGGCCTGATCTCAGCCACCACCGACTTTGCGAAGGCCGCGGAGTGTGATGCGATCGCAATCTGTGTCCCCACTCCGCTCAACGAGATGAAGGAGCCCGATATCTCCTACATGGAGTCGGCTGCTCGCGGTATCATGCCCTACTTGCACGCGGAGATGCTCGTCACTCTCGAGTCCACCACCTACCCCGGCACGACCGAAGAGGTCATCCAGCCGATTCTCGAGGAGTCCGGACTCGTGGTCGGCGACAGCATATTTCTCGCGTTCTCCCCCGAGCGCGTCGATCCCGGAAACCCTGTCTATCAGACGAAGAACACCCCCAAAGTCGTGGGAGGCCGCACCTCCGCGTGCGCCGAGCACGCCGTCGCTCTTTACGGCCGCTTCATTGACACGATCGTGCCGGTGTCTTCGACGGGAGCCGCCGAGATGACGAAGCTCCTCGAGAACATCTTCCGCAGTGTCAATATCGCACTCATGAACGAGTTGCTCCGCCTCTCTGAGCGCATGGATATCAACCTGTGGGAGGTCATCGACGCGGCCAAGACCAAACCCTTCGGCTTCATGCCGTTCTACCCCGGCCCCGGACTCGGCGGTCATTGCATCCCTATCGACCCATTCTATCTCTCGTGGAAGGCGCGCCAGTACGACTTCCATACCGAGTTCATCGAGCTCTCGGTCAAAATCAACGTGGACATGCCATACTACGTCGTTCGCAGGCTCATGGACGCGCTCAACAGTCAGCGTAAACCGCTTGCGGGTTCGCGGGTGATGGTGCTGGGTGTTGCGTACAAGGCTAACATCGACGACATGCGCGAGTCTCCGGCGATCAAGGTCGCCGAGATCCTCATCGGGAAGGGGGCAGACGTCGTCTACCACGACCCGTTCGTACCGGTCTTTCGTGCCAACGGTCACGATGTGCCGCGTGCCTCTCTCACCGCCGAGGAGGTCTCGGCGGCCGACGCAGTGGTTCTCGTGACGGGTCACGACGGCGTTGACTATCAGCTCGTCGTTGACAATGCGCAACTCGTGTTGGACACCCGCAACACACTGGCTCGATTCGAGGGCGATAGCATCATACGGCTGTGATATCTGTAACCTGCCCGTCATCGACTCGGGGCAGTGATGGCCGTATAATTGCTCCTCGACGGGTCAACACATACGACACTGACGGCCTGCAGAGATACTCATCGGAGTGAACCGGCTTGGGACGACATTCGACACGCACTAACAGATCATCTCGTCGCGACCTGACTAACGGACAAGGTACGCGCCGGATTCAGGGGGCTGTCGAGCGAGCCCCGCGCATGCGCGTGCACCGACAGATGCGCAAGCGTGCGCTGAAGCGGGGCTTCCTCGTCGCAGCAACGGTTCTGGGCGTGCTTCTACTCGCGGGAGTGGCCGCTGCGGCCGTGTTCGTTCGCGGCCTGGAGCAGGAGATGAGGGCCGATGCCTCCGTCGATTCGGGCGTCATCGAGGCTCTCGCCGAGAAGGAGCCCGAGGAGCCGTTCAACATCCTGCTTCTTGGGGGCGACGCTCGTCCTGGCGAGGAGGAGGCTCGTGCGGACACTGTCATCGTAGCGCGCATCGACCCGCGTGAACCTCGGGTCTGGATGATCTCTATCCCGCGGGACACGCGTGTAGAGATTCCCGGATACGGCGTCAGCAAGGTGAACACGGCGACCTACCATGGCGGTGCCGCACTCATGATCGACACGCTCGAGGACTTCCTCGGCATGCCGATCCACCATTACATGGAGATCGACTTCAACGGCTTCCAGGGTGTCGTGGATGCGATGGGCGGGGTCTACGTGGACGTGCAGGTCGAGATCGATGACTGGCGCGCCGCAAGCCACACCTCGAACCGGGATGCGAAGCGTATCGAACCGGGATATCAGTTGCTCGATGGGGAGCGTGCGCTCGTGTTCATGCGAAGTCGCGACTTCGCCGATGCCGATTTCACGCGCATGAAGAACCAGCAGGAGTTCTTCAAGGCGCTGGCCGCGCAGTCCATGAAGCTGGGCAATGCCCTCAAGCTTCCCGGGATGGCTCGCGAGTTCGCTCGTAACGTGACCACGGATATGGGCGTCGGCCAGATAGTCTCGCTCGCGCAGACGTTCAGGGGAATCGACGAGTCAGGTGTGCAGACCGCTACCTTGCCCGGAGAGTGGCGCAGCCCCTACGTCATCACCGATATCGAGCAGAAGGATTCCCTCGTCGGGCGGGTTATGGCGGGCGAGGACATCGAGGAGATGACCGGCGATGACGGGTCCGCTCTCGCACCGGCCGAGATAAGCGTCACGGTTCGCAACGGCGGCGGAATCGTGGGTTCGGCATCGATGGCCGCGGAGCGGCTTCGGGCCCGGGGCTTCGTCATCGGCGAGGTGGGTAATGCCAACCAGTTCGTCTATGAGGAGACTCTCGTCGTCTACCGGGATGCCGAGGACGCTGCTGCACTCGTGGCTCGCGAGATCAACACGGACCGCCTCGTACAGAGCCGGGGGATGTACTCGTTCGACTCCGATATCCTCGTGGTGGTCGGTAGTGACTGGCGCTCTCTCATCGGTCGGGATGAAGCTACCGCAGACTGATGCGGGCGGTGTCGGTGCTACTCGGGACGGACGCGGTCCGGGGCTATCCTCGTTGCGTCTCTGAGCACTGTCATGAACTGTACCGCGAGGTCGTCCCGGCCGAATCGTTCTTCGGCCAAAGCCCGCGCATTCTTGCCCATCCGGGTGACCGTGTCCGGGTCGTCCGCGAGTCTCTCGATCGCGTCCGCGAGAGCTTCGGCATCCCCGGGGGCGACGTAGACCCCCGCCCCGTTCATCTCGATCAACTCGCGTGTCCATCCCGGGGAGTTGACGATCATCGGTCTACCCGTCGCCAGTCCGTCGAAGAACTTGTTGGGGGAGTTCGTGTAAAGGATCGGGACACCGGCGAAGAGGGTCATCAGTGCGTCGGCGGTACGTGTGAGGCGAGGCACATCGTGCTTAGGCATCGATCCCACGAGAATGAGGTTGTCGAGTCCTTCGCGCTCCTTGGCCTCGCGGATGCCTGGGAGAGATCTCCCGTCGCCGGCGATCAGGAAGACGATATCATCCCTGCCGCGGCCCTTCAGTATCCGGGCCGCTCCTGGCACTGAGTCTTCAACCGCGTTCGACGGTCCGATCGCTCCCGCGTATCCGACGACGAACCGGTCGCCGAGCGAGTAACGCTCTACAAGTCCGGGGTCCTTCGCTCCGGGATGGAACAGGTCGAGATCGCATGAGTTGGGAATCATGTGCACCCGCTCAGGTGGGACTCCCTCGGCGAGGACCCCCTCGGCCATGCCGGGGGAGAGAGCGATGACTGCCGAGGAGCGCCGGTAGAGGAATCGCTCGAGGGCTTTGGCGAGCCGACCCAGTATGCCGGTGCGACTCAGGGCTCCCATCTGGATCGCCGCCTCGGGCCACAGGTCCCTCACTTCGAAGACGAACGGGATCCTGCGCAGTGCAGCGGCGATCCATCCGGGGATGCCGACCGTGAGCGGGGTAGAGGTGGCGAACACGACGTCGGGCCGGGGGGCGGTGACGGCGAGCCAGGTGGCACCGAATGTGAAGGTGAGGAACGAGATGATGCGGCGCGTGTAGCCCATGTAGTTCGAGTACGACACGCGGACCGACCTGATCTCGATACCGTCGATGGTGCCGCGTGCGAAGATGCGCTCGGAGTACTCCGGGGAGAGGCGCGAACTGCTGGTGATCATGATCACCTCGTGTCCGGCCTCGACCATCCGGCGCCCGAACTCATACGAGCGGATCAGCCCGAGCGGTGACTCCCGGGTGGCGAAGAACTGGTGTATGTAGACGACTCGCATCGATCACTCCGCAGGTCCGGTCGGGCCGAGCATTCGGGTTCGGGGCCGCGTCAGAGTATCATAGCCCGGCGCCGGGCCGGTCGCTCACTATCTGTCTCTACCGCCATCAGGCCCTCTTCCGGTAGCCTTGCGGGCGAGTTCGCCGAGGAACGCCCGCTCGTCGGGCCTGATCGCACCGGTTGCCAGCAGTGCGAGCGCATAGGCGACGAGCGCGAGCCCGGCCATCCCTGCGAGCATCTCGATCGAAGGTTCCGCTCCCGCAAAGACGGCCCAGAGGACCGCCGCCATCGTCAGGGCGGATACCGCAGTGCGGGCCACCATCGACCAAGGGACTTTCCACGCCATGTATGGGCGCGACCGGGCGTACGTGAGGCCAAGGAGCAGCAGGTACGACGCGAGTGTGGTGTAGGCAGCCCCCTGGTATCCGAAGCGCGGCACTATCGCGATGTTCGCGACGAGATTGAACCCCGCCGCAGTCAGGGTGTTGTACATGATGATCGTCGAACGCTTGTGTATGCCGAGACCTGTCCCCGCGATGTTCGCGAGCTGGTAGCACATGACACTTGCTGAGACGACCGCCATGATGGGGGCGGCCACCCAATACTCACGTCCGGCGAACACCTGCATGAACTGCCCGGACCCAACGGCAAGACCGGCAATCAACGGTAGCGCCGCCATGAGGTAGTAGCGGGTGAACTGCGTCTGGACCTGTTGGGCGAGCTCTTGACCGTGCTTCTCGTAGGCCTCCATCAGCATCGGTGTCATCGTTATCAGCAACGGCATGCCGACCAACTGCATGATCTTCTCTCCGAGTCCGTAGGAGACGGAGTACAGACCGACCTCGGCCGAACTGCGCATCACGGCGATCACGTACCGGTCGCCGAGGACGAGCACCCATGCCGAGATGCCTACGGGGACGAGCGGGATCCCGTACGACAGGAACTCGCGGATCATCGGTCGGCTTACTGAGGCAGGAGCCAGACTTCCTTCGGTCTTCACCTGGCCGAGGATGAAGGGAAGCACGACCGCATTACCCGCGACTCCCCCCACGATTATGCCGAGGGAACCCCACCCGAATGCCGCGACGAGCGCGACCGAGGCGATGGTCGTCAGGATGGTCGTCACCACGCTCAGGAGCGCGAAGGCTGACGCCCTATTGGCCGCCCGGAGCACCTGCAGGAGCGTCGTGGAGAGGTGATGTACGACAAGGAAGAGCACGCCGGCCGGCACGAGAGAGGTCAGGTCTGCGCCGAGTGCGTCCCTAAACAGCCAGGCCCCGAACCCCCCGATCACCCCCACGGCGGTGAGGGAGGCGAGGGCGACCCAGAGCACCGTCGATGTGAAGTCGTCGAGACGCCCCTCTTTTCGACTCGGCCAGTAGAGTCGGACGAGCGAGGAAGAGATCCATGCCGAGGCGATCGCAGCGGCGAACGACACCGCCGAGCTGATGAGGTAGAAGTTGCCATAGTCCTCGGCGCCGATCGCGCGCGTGAAAACCGGAACGGTGATGAGCGACGTGATCGCCGGAACGAGGCGGACGGGCAGGTACTTGAACGCGTCGGAGCCCGCGCGTTTGAGGAACGACCTCAGCATCGGCTGCGAGTTGTCTGCTTGGGATGTCGTAGTGATTTGAGCATCGTCGTCCTTGGGTCAGCATCGTTCCCTACCTGGCACATAGTAGTGCAGTGCGTGCCGCTCCGCCCACTGTCGGGACGTGACGGATGGGTGACAGATGCCGACCAGAGGGTGTTGGATACATGCGGAGGTCTCCGCGTGAGCGCCCGCGCGTAGACACGATGAGGTAGAATGCCGAGGAAATCTGCTCCGCGCATCGTGCGAGATCATTATTCACGGAAAGGGGCCGTCCCATGGCGACAGGCCGAAGAATCACCGCGCTCTTTCTGGCGTTCACCCTTGCGGCGACCGCCCTCCCGCTCGAGTACGCAGGAGCGTTCATGGCTGACTTCTTCGCCAAGGACACCTCAGGCCAAGCGGTCTACGAGGACATGGCGATCAAGCCCCAGGCGATCCATCGCAATGGCGTGACCTACATCGCGTATCAGGGCTGGCTGAACGATCCGTATGTGATCGGGTACGTCCATGCCACCGAGACGTGGGACGGGCCCTACAAGGTCGGCGACAACCCGCTCAACGCAGGGGGCAACCCGCTGAACACGCATGGAGCCCCGGCGCTCCACATCGACCAGGCCGGACACCTGCATGTGTTCTGGGGAGCTCACGGCACGGCGCTGCGGTACTCGCGGACGCTCAGTCCGTTCAAGATCGACAAGTGGAAGGCCACGCAGGTGGCGGTTCCGAGCCGGGGAGTGAACGGGCATGTCGGCGGCGTGACCTACCCGCAGGTGGTCTCCTACGAGGCCACGCAGGGCGTTCCCGCGATGGAGATCTTCTATCGTACTGCGGACGTCTTCCAGGATGGAAAGACCGCAGCAGGACTCGGCTGGGCGTCCCGCGTCGTGACCGAGACGGTGGACGCGACCCGGATCGCGACGACGCGCTCGCAGCCGGCGCTCGAAGGGAGACCTATCGATGGCAACCCCTTCGGGATCGGCTGGTACGCTTCGTTCGAAGCCGAGAAGAACGGGCGAGTCCATATGGTGGCGCTCGCGCAGCCCCTGACCGGTTCGGTGCGTCCGTTCGACCGGGAAGGGGTCTTCTATGCCGTGCGCGAGCCCGGTGAGACCCGGTGGAGGGACATCACCGGCAATTTCATCGGCACCGATGAGAGGCCGGTTCCGAACTTCGACAACATGAGCAACACTCCGGCCCAGGTGCTCAGTCACGCGACCAACAATCATAATCAGGTCTCTCTCGCCGTCGATCCGGATGGCAAGCCGGCGATACTGTTCATTTCCGGCAAGGAAGATGCAATCGGCAAGAACTCG
Organism: uncultured Coriobacteriaceae bacterium; assembly: GCA_964350345.1. Lineage (GTDB taxonomy): Bacteria > Actinomycetota > Coriobacteriia > Anaerosomatales > SLCP01 > JAUVXE01. The sequence continues at coordinate 8,286 of CAYGKH010000005.1, read as the reverse complement.
CACGACTGGATGTTCGCTCGGTGGGACGAGGACGGACAGGAGTGGGGTGTCCGCTCGATCGCCAAGACCGACCACTTCTTCGACTCGGCTGCACTGGACTTCCCTGACTCCAACAACCCCGATTACATCGAGGCGTTCCTGGTGGTCGGCGGCACCGAGGGTAAGAGCACCCGCGATCCGCTGCGCCGGTACGTGGACCGGGGCGGCGACATCTGGCGCTACGTCTCCTATGACGCGGGTAAGACCTTCGACACCCGCAGCCCCGTTCGTGAGGCCGACCTCTCACGTGGTGAGATCTACAACGACCCGCAGATCGTCCGTACTGACGATCCGGCTTCCGACGGCAAGGCGCGGCTGCTCTTCTGCCAGTGGGACAACAACGCCGACAACTTCATCAACAAGGTCTTCCTCTGGGGGGACGTCCAGGAGTTCGCTGTTAAGGAGTTCTCGCCTGAGATGCATCGCCTGAGCGGCGCGTCGAGGGTCGAGACGGCAGTGCGGGTCTCACAGGAGACCTTCCCGCTCGGCCCACCGATGGTGCCCCCGCTTCCTATCTCGGACAGGAGCCGCAAGGTCTTCGTAGCGACGGGCGAGAACTACGCCGATGCGCTCTCGGGTGTGCCGCTAGCGTACGCGTATAGTGCACCGATGCTCTTCACCGTCGGCAAGACACTGTCGCCTGCCGTCGCCACCGAGCTCACACGCCTCCGTGGCGCTGCCAGCTCGCTCGCCCTCGATGTCGTCATCCTGGGTGGCCCTGCAGCGGTCGCCCCCGAGGTGGAGACCGCGTTGCGTGCTCATCCGGCGACCCGGTCGGTCCGGCGGATTGACGGGAACGACAGGTATCAGGTCTCCCGCAGGATCGCGCTGGAGCTCGCGCGCGTCGCGGGGCGGCCCGACGGAGCATTCGTTGCGAGCGGTGAGAACTTCCCTGACGCGCTCGCGGCTGCACCGGTCGCCGCAGCCAAGGGGTACCCGATCCTGCTCACCACGGGCGACAAACTCAGCGCACCCACCCGCGACGTCATGCGCTACTACGGGATGAAGAGCGCCATCGTGGTCGGCGGACCCAACACCATCAAGCCGGCCGTCTTCGCTGAGGTCGACGCGGCTATCAAGGGCACGCCGAAGCGCGTATTCGGCAGTGACCGCTACGCGACGGCCGCGGCCGTCGCGGATATGGGACTGTTCGGCGTCGACACCGATCTCGGTGTGCTCGCGATGGACCGCTTCGTGGTGGCGAGCGGGGAGAACTTCCCCGACGCCCTGTCCGGCGGCCTACTCGCGGCGCGGGTACGAGGCCCTGTGGTGCTCACCCAGGGCAAGGTGCTGTCCTCGCCCGCACGGGTGTTCCTACAGGACCACGCTTACGAGGTGCTCGACGCCTACATCGTCGGCGGGCCAGTGGCGATCGACCCGGTCGTGTTCCACCGGGTGGGCTCGATCGTCGAGCAGCGCAAGGGTGAGCAGAGGTTCGCCTGGTGATGCGGATCGGGATGCTGCTCTTTGGCGGGACCTATCCGCCTGACGTGCGTGTAGAGAAGGAGGCGAGGATACTCGCCGAGGCGGGTCATGAGATCTTCCTCCTCGCCTCCGACAAGGATGGGCGGACTGTCGAGGAGTCCCTCGAGCCGTTGCAGGTTCGCCGGTACCCGCATCGTGCGGGCTGGCTGGCTTCGAAGTGGACCGCGCTGGTCACGCTGTTGACGTGGCGGTCCCCGCACTGGGAAGCGCAGATCGAGCGGTTCGTCCGCGACAAGGGGATCGACGCGCTCCACGTGCACGATCTGCCCGCGGTCGCCTCTGCCATCGCGGTC
>CAYGKH010000005.1:1700-6369 GCA_964350345.1 uncultured Coriobacteriaceae bacterium | reverse complement strand
GATCGACGCGCTCCACGTGCACGATCTGCCCGCGGTCGCCTCTGCCATCGCGGTCGGGCGGCGGCTCGGTGTCCCCGTGGCCTACGACATGCACGAGTACTATCCGGCAGCGGTGACGTTTTGGCCGAGGAGCCGGGTCGCACGGATCTTCCAGACGCCTGCGCGCTATCACCGCTACGAGCGGGCCGCCGTGACCGGGGTCGATCGTGTGGTCCCTGCGGTCGAAGAAGTGCGGGACATGGTGCTGGCGGCAGGCGTGCCCAACGACCGTGTCTTCCTCTTCCGTAACGTCGAGGACTCCGCTGATGCGGTCGCGTGGCAGGGGGCTTCCGACGGCGAGTTCGTCGTTGCGTTCGCAGGTGGCTTCGGACCGCACCGCGGGGTCGACACGCTCGTGAAGGCGATGCCGGAACTCCGGAGCCTGGTACCGGGCGCGAAGCTTCTCCTCATGGGTTCCGGACCCGGCGAAGATGACCTCAAGGAGATGGCGCACGACCTCGGTGTGGAGGATGCGGTCGAGTTCACTGGTTGGATCGACATCAGCGAGATGCGCGATCGTCTTTCCCGAGTCTCGGTCGGGACGGCCACGTTCACCAGATCGGCGCATACCGACACGATGTTGCCGCACAAGCTGTTCCAGTACATGGCGATGGGACTGCCGGTGGTGGTGACGGACTGCAAGCCGGTGGAACGGTTCGTGACCGAGACCGGTGCCGGCGAAGTCGCGAAGTCCGGCGATCCCTCGTCGCTCGCACAGGCGCTCGCCCGGATGGCAGACCCCGAGCGTGCTGCTGCTGCAAGTGAGGCAGGCAAGCGAGCAGTGAGAGAGCAGTACAATCTCGACATAGAAGGCAAGCAGCTTGTCGCCCTCTACGACGGCCTTGTGCGCGAGACGAGCTCTTCGTAGAGTTCGGAGAATCGTTGCGCGGTCGCACTCCAGGAGTACTGTGATGCGATGGCCGGTCCGGCTGCAGCCATCGTAAGAGCGCGTTCGGGAGCTGAAAGCACTGCCCAGATACCCTCGGCAAGTGACTCCGGATCTCCCGGGCCGGTGAAGACGCCGATCCCTTCAGGGACCACCTCAGGCAGCCCTCCCACACGCGAGAGCACTACGGGCCGAGCGCATGCGAGTGCCTCGAGTGCGACAAGCCCGAATCCTTCGTAGCGGCTCGGGACTACGACGACATCCGCAGCGCACAGCCACGCGGGCAACTCGTGTTTCGGCGCCCCCTCGCGCAGCAGGAGAGGCGCGTCCGTTCCGTTCTCGTAACGAGTCGCCTCCACGGGCATCTCGATTCCCCAGGTTCCGACGAACGCAACCTGCAACGACGGGTCACGTTCGCGCAGACGAGCCGCAGCCTCTATGAGATCGTGGGCGCCCTTCATCTCGATCGCCCGTCCGAGAAAAACCGCCAGCGGCCGGTTCGGATCGAGGCCGAGCAGCGACCTGCACTCCGCCGGGTCTCGCGGAGCGAAAAGGTCGTGGTCGACAGCGTTCGGCACGATGTGCATTCGCTCTGCTGGCGCCCCGAGGGCGATCGCTGCGTCCGCGAGGAAGCGGGAAGGAGCTGTGAGCATCTCGGCCTGCGCGAGGTTCTCTGCGACGAGTCTTGCCACCGGGCCGCCGGGGTCGGCGTCTGCGACACCGAGACCGTGCACTGCGAGCAGGGTGGGAAGTCCCGTCTGCGCCCAGCGAGCGAAGAGCGGGCGGTAGTCAGGCTGCTGGATGTGGAGTACGTGCGCCGCGTCCCGGGAGCATGCCCGGGCGATGAGCCAGGCGCGGGAGAAGGCGCGCGCGACAGGTATCGAGTGGGCGGCTCTCTCCGGATCGCTCGAGGCCCGGTCGTATATCGCGCGCGACGCGATCGGAGCGCTCAATCGCAACCGGATCGCCTCCGCCCGGCCCCGGGCGCCTTCGACACCGTGAAGCGTTCCCCACGGTGTCGCTGCAGTCTGCTGACGCAGGTTGTCCGCAAGGTAGGAGACACGTACGCCGTGGGCCGGAAGAGCCTCGGCTACCTGGGTGCCGTGTGTCGCAAGTCCTCCGACACCGGAGCCACCATATGCATCGGTGATCGGGCCGAAGAGTGCAACCGTCGTCGGTCCGGTGTGGCGGGTCCGGGACTCTGTGGCGGCCGTCATGTTCGACTCCGCGCCAGTAGGCGTTCGATCTCGACCACCTCGGCATCCATGCGATCGTCCCAGGTCCAGAGGTTCTCCCGCGACCAGGAAGCAGCTCGCTGTCCGAGCGCGCGTCGTTCATCGGGACTGGTCAACAGACTTAAGACCCGCTCGGCGATGACACGGGGCGAGGGGTCGGTGACCATGATCCCGTTGACCTCATCTTCGATGAGGTTGGAGGTTCCGCCGACATCGAGAGCTACGAGTGGTGTGCCGAGCACCATCGCCTCGATCACCGGGTTCGCCAGGTTCGAGTGGTCGTAGAGCGAAAGGAGCACGTCTGCGGCCCGATAGAAGCCGGCGAGGCGCTGCCGCTCCACTCCTCCGATGAAGTGGACGTGTCCGGCGGCGGCCGAGACAGCTGCCCGCTCGCGGAGCGCCGCCTCCTCTGGCCCTGCTCCCACGATCGCGAGCGCGACGGGCACGCTTTGCTCGTGAAGGAGAGACGCGACGTCGATCGCACGGTCGAGGCGCTTCCAGTGAGAGAGACGCGAGACGGTCAGCAGCAGCGGGATTCCCTCGGCGATCCCGAGTTGGGCGCGGACCTCCTCGCCGGTGACGGGGCTGTCGGCGATCGAAAGGTCGACCCCGTTCATCCAGAAACGAACAGTAGCCGGATCGTGACCGAGTTCATCGAGTACGCGGCCCCCTAAAGTGCCGTCGTCGGTCATGATGACGAGATCCGCCCGAATGCGCAGTGCTGCAAGGTGCTTGTGATAGCGCAGGTGGGGGAGGCGTTCTTTGATGCGTGAGGACATGAGCGTGCCCTGATAGCGCGCGATCATAGGGATGGCGAAGCGGCGCGAGGCGCGCTTGGCCACGGGCACGCCGTAGATCTCGTAACCATAGACCAGGTCGATAGGCTTCTGGCGGTGGATGCGATTTACGATCGGCCAGGCCGAGGCGCGGAAGGTGTACCAGCCGAGCGTGTCGGTGACCCAGCCGATCTTACGGATATGGCGCGCGACTCCGTGGAGGTAGTGGTGAAAGGTGTGCAGCGATACTCCCGCAGGGATCGCGGACTCGTCTACATAGTCGAGTGCAGGCGTGACGAGGGAGACATCGAATCGACGCCCGAGGTGTGTGAGAGTCTCGCGGAACGCGGGGCCACCGGTGGCCTTACCCATCGACCAGAGCGGGATCTGGCTGATGATCATCAGGTGAGGTCGGTGCATAGTACCTCCGTCGTCATGCCCGCCCCGCAGGCCATGTCTGCTTTGAGCAGCGTACATGATAGCGCAGGGCGCGGGGATCGGGAGATGTGATGGATGTGTGACGACCCTGCGGGGACAGGTGGTCCTGCGCTACAATCGGGCGGTCGCTGCCAGGTGTACCGCCTCGCGTGGCTGTCCTCTTCTACCGACCGTATGTGTGGAGACGTATCTTTGATGACCGGAACAACACTCACGATGCCGCGCGTGGCCACATGGTTGGCGGTCGGGGCCTTTGCCGGGGCGTTCCTCACAGCACTGTCGTTCATCACGCCGGTGGCGCCACTGCTGATCGTGGCCGCTGCCGCCATCGCGATCGGACTTGTCGCCGCGATCGACCATCCCGAGGTCGGTCTCGTTATGGCCGTTGGGGCCGCGACCCTGGATCACGTGGGACGGCTTGCCGAGTTCGGCCCTCTCAAGCTCACCCTATATCAGGCGCTCGTCGCCTACATCGGGCTGATTCTTGTTCTGAGGCTGGTCAAGGGTCGCTCCCGGTTTCCCGCGACCCCGATCGACCTACCGGTCGCGCTGTTCCTCGGCCTTGTGGCCGCATCGCTCTTCGTGGCCAAGGACATCGGCGTCGGGATGGTCGCCGCGGTCAGTCTCGCTTCCTCGGCGTTCCTCGCCTACGCCGTGGTGACACTCGGCGACACGCCCCGCAGGCTTTCGGTGATCGTCTTAGGGACGCTTGCCGTCGGCGGCGTGATCGGTGTGCTGGGGATGATCGAACGCGCCGAGATCTACGCCGTCGTCGGCTTTCTCCCCATCTGGGGCGAGGGGGTTCGTGCGAAGGTGACATTCGCCGACCCGAACATCATGGGGTCGTTCCAACTCGCCGCAGCAGCACTTTCATTCCCGCTCGTCTTGATCGCCCGTGACTGGAGATTGAAGGTCGCAGGGCTGCTCGTGATCTTCGCGACCGTTGCCGGACTACTCTCGACCGGATCGCGCGGGGCTACAGTCGGGTTCGCCATCGCGCTGCTCGTCGTACTCGCGTTCTCAAGGATTCGTTTTTCGGCGAAGGTGGCGGTGCTTCTGGCCGTCGTACTCCTTGGCGGGGTATGGTTTGCTTTCATAGCTGACCCGGTCTGGTTGGAGAATCGGGTTCTCAACGTGGCCGAGGATGGCTCGATGCTCGCACGCGTCTACATGGGAGCTTCGGCCATGGAGATCGCAGCCGATAATCCGCGAGGAGTCGGCATCGGGAACTACCCGGTGTACTACCCCTTCTATCGCGATGCATCGGTGCGATTCAACCTGATAGAATCGCACAC
>CAYGKH010000005.1:0-1600 GCA_964350345.1 uncultured Coriobacteriaceae bacterium | reverse complement strand
ATCGTCAGGGAGACCGAGACGGGTCATCCGGTGCTGACTGAGAAGGATGGAGCAACCGAGAAATGAGTACAGCGCAGGGTATGGGTTCGTTCACCTCTGCAGTCGTGCGCCGCTGGCCGATCGTCGCTGGTGCATTGATCGCGGGAGTCTTGGTGTCGGGGGCGTTCGCGTTGACGGACCGGGCTGAACCCACGTGGGAGGGCTCGGTTACCGTGCGGTATATCCCGCCTTCGGGAGTCGCCGGGGCGCCGACCCCCGACACTTTCGTCGCGATGGCGCTATCCCCGTCACTTCAGCAGTCGGTCGCCGAATCCATCGGGGTCGACCCCGTCGAGATGACCGGGTCGGTCAACGCCGCCATCAGTCCCCGGGATCGCACCATGGTCGAGATCCGGGTCGAGGCTCCGTCGGAAGACGCCGCCGCTGCAAGGGTCCAGGCGATAGCCGATGCCGCTGTCGCCGGGGCGCTCGAGCCGGTCGATCGGCATACCGAGTACTGGGAGGACACCAGGATCGCCGAGGCCGAGCGCAAACTCGAGATGGCGATCCATCGCAGCGAGACGCTCCGGCAGCAGATCGACGCACTCCCGGGCAGCGCGAGCGATCGACGCAGCTTCGAAGACCAGTTCTACGTCAATGAGCTGCGCATCGCTGACTTCACCGCTGCTCTGGAGCATGACCGGTTCTTGCTCGAAGGCATGCGGGCGGCGGTGACGGTCGTGGAGGATACGGCGGTCGAGCCGAAGCGTACCCTCGTCTATGACCTGACGGGTATCGTCCGAGGCGCGCTGGTGGGCGCATTCGCTGGAGCACTAGTGGCGGCGGTCGCGGCGAGGCGCGAGACGTCGGGCTGATCCCGGACTCGTCGCTGCCGAAGGCCAAGGATCGGGAGTAGAAAGCCCGCAAGAATCCGTGGCCGTCAGGGTTACAATACTCTCTGACAGCATGACGGATGAGAGGGCGTAATGACGATGCCGGGTCGCATAGGACGAGCGGTCCTTTCTCTGGTTATCCTCTCGACCGTCGTCCTTGTGGGTCCACCCCCGGCGGAGGCGGCTTCCTGGCCGAGCGGCTCGGTGCGGGTGTCGGTCGAAGCCGGACGGCTGGCCGGCGCTGATCGTTATGCCACGGCGGTGGAGATAGCACGTCAGGCCTTTCCGCGCTGGGAGGGCGTCGAGTACGTCGTTGTCGCCTCTGGTGAGGATCGGGCTCTTTCAGACCCTCTTGCCGCAGCCGGGCTTGCCGGGGTTCTTGATGCGCCACTCCTCCTTGTCCACTCGGGTGGGTTGCCGAGCAGCGTCCGGTCTGCGATCGCAGGCATGCCCCAGGATGTGACTGTCGTGATCGTAGGCGGGACGACCGCCGTCCCTCGTACGATCGGTCAAGCCCTCGAACGGATAGACAGTGTCGACTCGATCGAGCGCGTCGAAGGAGCCGACCGATTTCAGACCGCGCGAAGGATCGCCGAGCGGATGCGCTCCGAGCTCTCGGCACGGGGCGAGGAGATGCCCAAGGTGGCTTTGCTCGCCAACGGTGCTGACCCCGAGACTTTCTCCGACGCACTCTCGCTGGCCGCAGTTTCCGCAGGCACCGGGGCACC
>CAYGKH010000004.1:28304-36634 GCA_964350345.1 uncultured Coriobacteriaceae bacterium | reverse complement strand
CTCGCCAAGAGCCGTCAGGTCGTCGTGTTCACCTGCCATCCGGAGACCGCCGCGGTGCTCGCGGAGGCCGAGCCTGGACTCACGCGTCTGTCGCTAGACCGCTGCTGACGCCCGCACCTCAGTCTTTCAGTGCGGGTAGCCACATCGTGAATCTGGCACCGCCCTCGGACCTGTTGCTCGCCTCGATCTCGCCAGCGTGTGCGGTGACGATCGCTTTAACGATCGCAAGCCCGAGTCCCGAGCCGCCGCTCGTGCGCGCCCGGCTCGACTCGGTACGATAGAAGCGGTCGAAGAGTCGCTCGACCTCCTTCTCGGGGATACCCGGCCCCTCGTCGAGCACCGAGAGCATGGCGCGCCCTTCCTCGGCGGCGAGTTCGATACGCACCGTGCCACCCTCGGCGACGCGCGTAGCGTTGTCGATAAGGTTCGCGATGACCTGCTGGATGCGATCGGGGTCGCCGAGTACCTCGGGAGCCGTGCCGGTGATCTCGACGGTGGCGCCTCGCTCCTCGAGTAGCGGCTCAAGGGCGGCTACTGCGCGGCGTGATACGTCCGCGAGGTCCATCCGCCGGATCGGCAGTTCGCCAGTGGCTCCCTCGATGCGTTGGAGGGCGAGCAGGTCGTTGGCGAGTCGGGCGAGCCGGTCGGACTCGCTGACGATCGTCGAGAGGAACCGCTCGGCGTACTCCGGCTCGACGGGGCCGTCGAGAAGCGTCTCTGCAGCGCCCCGGATGGCGGTGAGCGGGGTCCGCAGCTCGTGACTCACGTCGGAGACGAAGCGCGACTTGCGGCGCTCTTCGTTCTTCAGCTCACTCACGACGTGTTCGATGCGGTCGGCCATCATATTGAACGCCTCGGCCATCGCCCGGGTCTCGCGAGATCCCACGGGTTGGACGCGAACGGTGAAGTCACCCGTCGCAAGTGCCGCTGTTCCGCTCTCAAGGCGGCGCAACGGCCGTGCGAGCCACCGCGAGAGGAGCTCGGCGATCACCAGGGTCACCAGGAAGAATCCGCCGATCGCCCAGCCGAGACGCTGACGGTAGTCGGCGAGGAGGTTCGTGACCTCGACGGTTGGTGCCGAGGAATACGCCACGCCGATGATCTGTCCTTCTGCACGGATCGGGTATGCGATGAACATCCCGTAGCGGCCGTCGTCCCCCAGGCGTGTGAACCCACCGTAGCGGCCCGCGAGCGCTTCGCCGACCTCGGTGCGCTCCGTGTAGTCGATGCCGAGCCCAGCTTCCCCGGCGGAGTCGGCTATCGCGACCCCGGCGCCGTTGAGAACGCGCAGGCGTGAGGGCAGGTCCGGATCGGTCTCGACCAGGGACGCGTGTAGGGATCCGGCCCCGCCGAGTCCGCGCTCGCCGAGTACGCCTGCGGCCAGTCTCGCCTCACTGCCGAGACGCTCCTCGAGTGCGCGCAGCCCGATCGATTCGAGTTGGTTGAGGAAGTACCACGACAGTCCGGCCGCGGACACGACCGCCACGGCGAGCAAGGACGCGAGGAGACGGGTGCGTATGGACGCGCTTGCGGCGCGCATCTTACGCCTGGATGCGGTAGCCGTAGCCGCGCACCGTCTCCACGACCGCCGGATCGATCCCCGCCGCTTCGAGTTTGTCCCGGAGCCGCTTGATGTGGGTGTCGACGGTCTTCGTCTCGACAAGGTACTCCCAGCCCCACGCTTGCTTCAGCAGCTGGTCACGGGTGAGCACTTTGCCCGCGTAGCGCATGAGGGTCGCGAGCAACTCGAACTCCCTCGGCGTGAGGTCGATCTCCTTCTCACCGAAGTGTGCGTCGTGGGTCGACTCGTCGAGCACGATACCGCTCGCCTCGAGGCGTTCCCCGGCCAGTTCCTCGGAGCGGGCGCCGCCTTTGCCGGCCGAGCGGCGCAGTAGTGCTTTCACCCGTGCCTGCAGCTCACGGATGCCGAACGGTTTAGCAAGGTAGTCGTCGGCGCCGAGTTCGAGCCCGACGACCTTGTCGAGTTCGGTGTCGCGCGCCGACAGGAAAAGCACCGGAACGTCACTGGTAGTCCGCAGCTTCCGACAGACCTCGTAGCCGTCCGATCCGGGGAGCATGATGTCGAGGATGACGAGGTCGAAGGCGGTGGCCGCTGCGTGTTCGAGGGCCTCATCGCCGGTGTGTGCGGTGTCGACCTCGTACCCCTCCTTCTTGAGGTTGTACGAGACGAACTCGAGTATCGAGTCCTCGTCATCGACGACGAGGATCCGCGCTGGTCCGGTGGCCATATGTCCCTCCCGGTGTCGCGGTTGTACCTGGGCCGATGATACCATTGACCCGGCGTGCGTCTCGCGTGCGTCACCGTTCCGTCATATGAGGGGAGCTGCGGTGATTCTTGCCGTCGACGTCGGCAACACCCATACGGTACTCGGCTTGTTCGACGAGGGCGGTCTGAACGGCCATTGGCGCATCTCCAGCAACCCCGCGCTCACCGCTGACGAGCTGCGCATCACTCTCGTGGCTCTCCTCGCCGTTGACGGTCACGTGATCACCGAGGTCGAGCGCTTCATAGTCTCTTCGGTCGTGCCCCGCCTGAGCGCGGCATATGAGGAGATCGCCGAGGAGGTCTGCGGCATCCCGCCGATGATGGTCGGCCCAGGGCTCAAGACCGGGATGCCGATCCGCTACGACAACCCCCACGAGGTCGGCGCCGACCGTATCGTAGGCGGGATCGCCGCATTCGAAGCGCTCGGCGGGCCTGTGGTGGTGGTCGACTTCGGCACGGCGACGACGATCGACGTGATCGATGCCGAGGGAGCCTACCTCGGAGGAGCGATCGCTCCTGGAGTGGAGACGAGCGCAGAGGCTCTGTTCACCAGGGCCGCGCGGCTTGCGAAGGTCGACCTGGAGGCGCCACCGAAGGTGATCGGCACCAATACGCGAGCGAGCATGCAGGCCGGCCTGATGTTCGGTGAGGCGGTCATGGTCGATGGCCTCGTGCGTCGGGTGTGGGACGAACTCGGTGTCGAGACGCCGGTGATGGCGACGGGAGGGCTTGCGGTAGCGATGGCGCCTCTCTGCGACACGATCACCGCCGTCGATCCCGACCTCACCCTCAAGGGACTCATAGTGGTGTATCGCCGCAACGCGTAGTCAGGTCGTCTGACCCCAGCCCGATCGCCGCGCTATACTGCCCTGTACACATCTATGTGTACACGTTTCACAGATCCGGCCCATCAAGCATGGTTCGTCCCGGGGAGGTCGCGGTGAGGTTCTTCCGCATCGGCGAGAAGGTCGTGAGCCAGGAGAAGATCTTCGACGCGCTCACAGACATCCTGACCGATCGTGAAGCCGGCGCCACTCAGGAGGAGACCGCTCGTTCGCACGGTGTGCAGCGCTCGTTCGTCTCTATCCTCGAGTCGCTCGGCGAAGTACGCCGGGGCGCGCGCATCGCGCTCGTGGGCTTCCCGGTCGCCAACGCCGAGGAGGTCCGAGCGCTGGCCGAGGAGCACGGCGTGGACTTCGTTCTCGTCTTCAACCAGGCAGAGCGCGAGCGGATCGAGGGCTCCTCGGGGGGCGAGGTCTTCAATCGCCTGCTCGAGACACTTGCCGCTCTGCGCGACTACGACGTGACGATCCTCATGGCGAGCGACTGGCGCATCGAACTCATCGAACGGATATTGGGCCGGGAGGTCGTCGCGATCCCGCTCGGCCCGACTCCGTTACGGGAGGATGTCTCAGTCGACATCGCCGAACTCGAGCAGGTGCTCGACGGAGTCAAGGGCGTCGCAGGCAGTCGCAGTTCTCGTTCGGGGCGTGTGAGCAGAGCGCTCAAAGGCGCCGCCGAGCGGGCGGGGAGGTGGACGCCATCAAAGAGGTCGTGAGCGTCTCCCTCGGCTCGTCCGAGCGCGATCACGAGGTCGAGGCCGAGCTTGCCGGTGAGCAGTTTCGGCTGCGGCGAGAGGGGTTCGACGGCGATGTCGCACGCGCGGCGGCCAGGCTTGTCGAGCTCGACGGTGTCGCCGATGCGCTCAGCCTCGGCGGGATCGATCTGTACCTGCGCGCTGCGGGACACGACTACCGGTTCCGCGCCGCACGGCGACTCGCAGCCGGCGTGACCTCGACGCCGCTCGTGTGTGGTGCTGCGCTGAAAGGCCCGCTCGAACACGCGACCGTGCGCTACATGCGGGAAGACCTCGGTCTTGACCTGCACGGCAAGCGGGTGCTCATCACGTCGGCGGTCGACAGGTACAGCCTTGCCGAGGGGTTTGTGGAGGCGGGGTGTGAGCTTCGTTACGGAGACCTCCTCTATGTGCTCGGACTGCCGGTGCTCATCCGCGGCAAGCGCGCGCTCGACACGCTCATCCACATCCTCGCCCCGGCCGTCGTGCAACTGCCGTTCAGCTGGCTCTATCCGACCGGGGCGGAGCAGGACAAGGCGCCCTCGGCGAAGAGAGCGCGCCTCTACAAGGACTTCGACATCATCGCGGGCGACTATCAGTACGTGCGCAAGTTCATGCCCGATGACATGGGCGGGAAGTGGGTCGTCACGAACACGACGACCGCCGCCGACGTCGAGGAGATGCGGGTCCGCGGCGTGGAACTGCTGATCACGACAACTCCACGGCTCGACGGACGCTCCTTCGGGACAAATGTGATCGAAGCTGCCCTTGTGGCCCTTGCGGGCTCTTCGACGGAGCTTACGCCTGCGGAGTATCTGCGCCTGCTCGGCGAGGTCGGATTCGTGCCCGACGTACTGTGGCTCCAGGCTGAGGTAGCGGCATAGCCGGAGGCCGTCACAGGGATTCTCGGCGCAACGTGTGTGTTTATCCTCCGGATAGGCATCGCGTTTGCTGTCGCAAGCGTGGCCGAGCGGAATGTTCGAACACGGGGAATCTGTTTGTCGCCCGTGCCGCACGGTGGTACTATCGAACTGTTCAGGTAAGCAGGTGCGCGGAGCGGTGTCTCCCTCACCCCGCCACGGGCTTGGTACTCTCGTGGGCAGGCGGTGTTCGACTCGCGCCGGGTGCGGTCCCTACAAAGGAGTGGGTGGCGTGAACAAACGAGCCAGAATGCGGCTCATCGGCGTGACCGTGATCATTGTGATCTCCCTTTTCGCGATCTTCTTATCGGTCGGTGCGACCGACGGCGCCTACTCCCGCGACGTGGGTGAACTGCTTGGTAGTTCTGAGTTTGTGGGTGAGCGCGTCAAGGTCAGTGGTACCGTCATCCCCGGCTCGTGGGACGGCAACGCAAGCCCGATGCGCTTCGATATCAGGGGCAGGGACGATTCGAGAGGGCCTATCCTTTCAGTCGTCTATAACGGGAGCGTCCCGGCTACCTTCGGCGACGAGGTCACAGCGATCCTCACCGGCCACCTTACCGAGGAGGGCTACTTCGAGTCTGAGAGCATGATGACCGAGTGCCCGTCGAGGTATGAGTCCGCCGAGGGCGCGCTCACGGTTATCGATCTCATGGATAAGGCCGACGGTATCGTCGGCCTCCCCGTGCGTTTGACAGGCTTCGTTGTTGCCGACACTATCCAGCCTCCCGGCGGCGACACACGCTTCACGATCGCGGATCGCAGCGGCGAGCCTTCTGTCAACGTCTACTATGGCGGAGCACTTCCCGACGGGATGACCGACGGCTCCCAGGTGGTTCTTGGTGGCTCGATCGACGCCGGGGGCGTGTTCGAGGCATCGAGCGTTTCGATGTCCGACATCGAGCAGTAGGAACCGCGCAAGACCCCTTTTCAGCGCACAGCCGCACGAGCAACGTCTGCATGACGAACGTCCCGAGCGACCGCACCGGGACCCGAGTGAAGCGGAGCACCGACGAATGGCCACTATCGGCAATCTGTTCATGGGACTCGCCCTTGTAGCGACACTATTCTCCATCGGAGCCCTCACATGGGGGCATAGGCTCGGACCGAAGCGGGGCGAAAGCCTCACGAACACAGGATACCTTGCAACCTTCGGGATACTGCTCGGAACAACGGGCTCCATCGCTGTCCTGACCATCGCGTTCTTGCGAGAAGACTTCACCCTTGAGTATGTTGCCAGTCACCATTCGACCGATGCATCTCCGCTGTCGTTGTTCTTCAGGGTCGCGGCTGTCTGGGCTGGACGTGAGGGCTCACTGCTCTTCTGGGCGTGGCTGCTCGCCATGTTTGTGGGTTGGATCGCGTATCGTCGGATGTCGATCACCGATCCGCTCTCCAACGTCTCGCTCGCGGTCCTCAACGTCATACAGTTCACCTTCCTGGTCGCGCTGTTCATCCCGCTCAACAACCCTTTCAAGCTGTCTCCGGCTTCCTGGGTCGGGCCGGGAGGCGAACTGCTCATCCGGGGGGGCATGAACCCGCTCCTTGAGCACTGGGCAATGATGCTCCATCCGCCGACACTCTTCGTCGGCTACGCAGGTCTGGCCGTGCCCTTCGCGTTCGCGATCGGTGCGCTGATCGTCAACGATCCCTCGAAGCTGTGGGTCGACATCGTCGACCGCATTACGATATTCGCGTGGCTCTTTCTCGGGCTGGGTAACGGACTCGGTGCTGTCTGGGCGTACGTCGTCCTCGGTTGGGGCGGGTACTGGGCATGGGACCCGGTCGAGAACGCGTCACTGCTCCCGTGGCTTACCGGGGTCGGCTTGCTGCACTCCTTCACGGTCTACAAGCGCCGTGGCAGCTTCAAGAAGTGGGCGATCATGATGTCGGCCGTCACGTTCACCTTCGTGATCCTCGGCACCTTCATCGTCCGCTCGGGCATCGTGCAGTCCGTACACGCGTTCGCACCGGACAACCTGTCGTTTTGGTGGTTCCTCGGGATGATGGCCGCAATCATGCTCTCTGCCACTGTCGGTGTGGTGATGCGTGGCGACTCGTTCAACAGTGCCGATGAGTTCGAGAGCCTGACCTCGAAGGATGCGTCCTACTACTTCAACAACGTGTTGATGCTGGTTTCCTCTATCGTGATCGCTGCGCTCACTCTTGCGCCGTCCATGGGCGGCAGGACATACGGGCCGGCGACCTACGATGCGATTGCGCGGCCGGTCGGTATTCTCTATGTGTTCATAATGGCGGTGTGCCCACTGCTCGCGTGGCGAAAGACCGAAGGTTCGCAGTTCTTCCTGAAGATCAAGTGGCCGCTCGTCGCGACCGCGCTCATGTTCGTCGCTCTGGTCGCACTGTGGTGGACTGCCATGTGGCCGAATCACCTGTTCGGGAACCCCGGCGCAAACCCTGCCACCTCCATCGTCTATACCTACGAGGCGCTGATCGCGCTGGCGGTGGGCGCGCTCGCGATCTCGGTCGCATTCTATCTGTTCATCATCGGAGCGCAGAAGCGCGCCCTTGCCAAGGGTGAAAGCTTCTTGCGGGCGCTCGGTACTATCATGCTCAAGGCTCGCACCCAGTCCGGTGGCTATCTCGCGCACCTCGGCAT
Organism: uncultured Coriobacteriaceae bacterium; assembly: GCA_964350345.1. Classification (GTDB taxonomy): domain Bacteria; phylum Actinomycetota; class Coriobacteriia; order Anaerosomatales; family SLCP01; genus JAUVXE01. Next base: position 29,231 of record CAYGKH010000004.1, on the reverse strand, counting down.
GGGAATCATTCTCATCGGGTTGGTCGGCTCGTCGATGTTCGTCAAGGACGCCCGCATCTCGGTTCCCGATGAACCGGGTTCGCGGTTCGAAGTCGGAGGCTACGATTTCGTATTCCAGGGATTCCATAATGAGACGCTCCCCAACAGCGACCAGGTCACTAAGGCTATCTTCGAGGTGTTCCGTGACGGGGAGCAGACCGGGGTGGCGACCCCGGGCCAGGTCAGGTTCTTCCGGCAGGACCAGACGCGCCTGGACGTGAGCGTCATCGTCGAGTTCCTCCGCGACATCTTCGTCGTCTACGAAGGACTCGATCAGGCAGGCAACCTCCAGATGAACGTGAAGATCAATCCGCTCATCAGTTGGGTGTGGTTCGGGTTCGGCCTGCTCTCTGTCGGTTCCGCGCTCGCGATGTGGCCGCACCGACGGCCCGAACCGCTCGGGTAGGCGCCGCGACCCTCATGCCTGAACCGTCACTCATAGGGAGCAGCAACGCAGTCGAGGTCCGGGGTCTCACCCGGACCTTCGGCGCGCGTAAGGCGCTGGACAAGGTCACGTTCGACTTGCCGAAGGGCGCGTTCCTCTCGATCTTCGGGCCCAATGGAGCGGGCAAGACCACTCTCGTCAAGGTCCTCACCACGCTGACCGCCCCATCGAAGGGTACTGCGAAGGTGTTCGGTCTCGACGTCGTGCAAGACGCCGTTGAGTTGCGGGAGCGGATCGGACTGATCAGCCACAACCCGCTGCTCTATCCCGATCTGTCCGCCGAGGAGAACCTGCGCTTCTTCGCCGAGATGTACGGCGTGAACGACGCAGCCGACCGCACGAGGGAGCTGCTCGTCGCTGTCGAACTCGACCACCGTCGCCTCGATCTCGTGCGGACCTTTTCGCGGGGGATGCTTCAGCGACTCTCGATCGCCCGGGCACTC
>CAYGKH010000004.1:24651-28204 GCA_964350345.1 uncultured Coriobacteriaceae bacterium | reverse complement strand
GCTGTCCGCTCCTCCGGCCGTGGACTCTCCTGGCGTCAGTTCAAGGCGATCTTGCGCAAGGACATCGTCATGGAGCTAAGGACCAAAGAGATGGTCACCTCGATGGGCCTCTATGCGTTGCTCACTATGGTCGTCTACCAGATCGCGCTCTCCCAGGCGGGGACCGCCTTCGATCCGCGCACTATCGCTGCGGGTCTTTTGTGGCTGGCATTCGTCTTCACAAGCATGCTGGGGCTGAACCGCTCCCTGGTTCACGAGAAGGATCAGGGATGCCTCGAGGCGCTCCTGCTCGCTCCTGTCGATCGCCCTGTCATCTTCTTCGCAAAGGCGATCGGGAACGCGATCTTCCTGCTCATAGTCCAGGTGCTCACGATCCCGGTCTTCGCCTTCCTGTTCCTTCAGGGGAGCCAGTATGGCGGTGACCTGTGGATGATCCCTGTTGCCCTCTTCGGCGGGACGGTGGGGATATCCGGTGTGGGTACGCTTCTCGCTACTATGTCTGTGAACACGAAAGGCAAAGATTTCGTGCTTGCGGTGCTTTTCATCCCGCTGATGTACCCGCTCCTGCTCGCGTGTGTGTCCGCCACGTCCGCGGCGGTCCTCGGCGGGGACGGATATGTGCAGCAGTTCTGGTCCGGCATGGGACTTATCGCAGCGTATGATGTCATCATGATCCTCGCCGCGTACGCACTCTACGAGTTCGTGCTCGGCGCCTGATGCGCCCGTGAGCCTGACATTTCTGGGAGGCCTAGCGTGAAACAGATGAAGATCGCGCTCGTGATGCTGGTGATCGGAGGTCTCCTGACTACGGTCGCGTTCGTCATGGCGTTCACTACCGCGGAGGTGCAGCGTTTCGGGACGGTCACGCTCCCCGAGCAGATCGATACCGCGTATCCGCTTCAGGAGGCGACGGCCGACGGGTATCGCTACGAGCGACCGTGGTTCAGCCAGAAGATCTTCTACTTCCACGTGCCGGTGGCGGAGGCGTCGTTCCTGGTCTTTGGCGTCGCGGCGTTCTTCGCTATCCGGTTCCTGATGACCAAGCGCAAAGAGCATGACACGAAGTCGCGGATCGCCATGGAGACGGCGATCGTGTTCGTGACTCTTGCCATGATCACTGGCGTGCTCTGGACGCGCGCGGCCTGGGGCGTGTGGTGGGAGTGGGAGCCGAGGCTCACCACGTACTTCATCATGACGCTCATGATGATCGGCTACTTCGTGCTCCGTAACTCTATCGAAGACGAGGAGCGGCGCGCCGTCTACGGGGCCGTGTTCGGCATCATCGCGTTCATCAACGCGCCAATCTCCTTCTTCATCACCCGGCTCGTTCCATCGAACCATCCGGTGGTGTTCCAGTCCGGATTCGCGACATCGAATCTGGTCCCGTTCATTCTCGGCCAGATCGGGATGCTGATGGTCGGATACGCGATCTACACGATCAGGATGCAGCAGGAGCGACTCGGGGAGCGGGTCGACTTTATGAAAGACGCACTCGAAGGCTAACGGTAGACTGTATCCGAGGAGGTTTTGACGATGGATCCGACCAACGCTGAACTCTATCGACTCGTACTACACGACGCGCCCTACGTGATCGCGGCATACGCCGTCCTGTGGGTCGCGCTCATGGTCTACGTCGGCATGGTGTTCAGGCGCCTCATGCGTCTCGAGCAAGAGGTCAAGGTTCTCGAAGAGTTCGTAGAACGGCGGATCGGCGACTAGCCACTCGCGCGGTCCGGCTGTCATGAAGAGGGAGGGAGGCAAGACGTGGAGCAAGCGGCGTTGGTAAATCTGTGGTTTGCCATGACTCTGTACATGGTCGCGACGGTGCTCTACGTCTACCATTTCGTCGCTAAGCGACCGGTCTTTGCGTGGTATGCCACCTTCGCCACGGGAGCCGGCTTCCTGGCCCACACCGCCTCCATCGGCCTCCACTGGGGGGCCACTGCCGAGGTTCCTATCGTCGGAGCTTTCAACTCCCTCTCGCTCGCTGCCTGGGCCCTCATCCTCATCTACTTCATCGTCGAACACCTGGTGAGGCTCAAGCTCTACGGGACACTGCTTGTCCCCGTGGCCTTCGTGGCGATGGCTGCCGCGCAGATATCGCTGCAGGTGACCGGAGCGGAGCTCACGCCTGAAGCACTCGAACAGCTCGACAGTTGGCGCGTGGCGATGCACGTTGCGATGATGATGATCGCCAACGCCGGTTTTGCTGTCGCTGCAGCCGCGTCTGCGGTCTACCTATTGCAGGATGGGCAGCTCAAGAAGCACAAGTCATCGGGGCTGATGAAGCGTCTCCCCTCCCTGACGCAGACCCAGCAGCTCGCGCGCCGTGCGATCATGCTGGCCTATCCTGTCTACACTGCCGGGATGCTTCTCGGCATCATCCGCGCTATCGAGTTCCAGCTCGACTTGTGGTGGTTCGACCCCCGCGTGATGCTCTCCGGTGTCGTGTGGGCGATCTTCGGCCTGTATCTGCTGCTCTTCTACAGAGGCGGTGGCTCCGGCAAGCTTCTGGCGCGGATCGCGCTGCTGGGCCTGGCCGCGGTCATCGTTCTCGGTGTGTTCGCGCGGACGGTGCCGAGCGGCTTCCATATCTTCGGACTGTGAGGTACGAGTGAGCGAACCCTACTCTGATCCGTACTATCCCGTGTTCCTGGACCTACGCAGGCGGCTTGCCGTGGTGGTCGGTGGCGGCTCTGTCGCCGAGCGTAAGATCGCCACGCTGCTCGAGTACGGCGCCGACGTGATGTGTATCGCACCGCTGGCGACCCCCGGTATAGACGCGCTCGTCGCACAGGGTCTGATCACGCACGAGGAGCGCGGGTATGTTCGCGGGGACCTCGCCGGCGCCTTCATCGTGGTCTGTGCGACCGACTCGACTGAGGTGAACCGCGCCGTCTACCAGGAGGCCGAGGGGCAAGGCTGCCTTGTGAACGTCGTGGATGTTCCGGAGCTCTGTAGTTTCATCGTTCCGTCGATCGTCAAGCGCGGGCCGTTGCAGATCGCCATCTCCACCGGAGGCGCCGCGCCTGTGGTGGCCAAGCAGATGCGCCGCGAACTCGAGGAGCACTACGGCGAAGAGTGGGAGTGCTACGTGCGCCTCCTCGGCAAAGTGCGGTGCCTCATCCTCGATCGCATCCCGGGCGGAGAGCAATTGCGCAAGCCCATCTTCGAGGCGATCGCGGCATCTGATCTCTTCGACCGCGTGATGGGCGGCGTCTGTCCGGATCCGGAGGATGTCTTCCGCGAGTTCGCTGCTCCTACAGTCGCCGGGGCGGTACCGGCCTCGGGCACCGACGACACTTGCGAGGGCTGACGTGTTCTCCGGCTCGTATGCCGTTGTCACCGGCGGCAGCAGCGGAATCGGGCTCGCCTGCGCGACTGCGTTCGCTGCCCGTGGCGCTCATGTCGCCCTTGTCGCGCGCAACCCCGAACGCCTCGAGTCAGCACGCGCGCTCGTCGAGGCGGCGCGTCGCGATCCGGGCCAGCGTGTCGTGGTCGCGAGTGCGGACCTCTCTGACCTCGACGCGACCTTAGTCGCTTTCGATGAGCT
>CAYGKH010000004.1:3759-24551 GCA_964350345.1 uncultured Coriobacteriaceae bacterium | reverse complement strand
TCGCGAGTGCGGACCTCTCTGACCTCGACGCGACCTTAGTCGCTTTCGATGAGCTTGCCGCAGACGGATTCGTTCCCGATATCCTGCTCAACAGCGCGGGTGTGATCCTTCCCGGTGAGTTCGCGACTATGCCTCATGCGGATCTTGAGACCAACATGGAGTGCGGCTACTGGAGTGTCGTGAATCCCTGTAAGGCTGTGGTGCCGGGGATGGTCGAGCGGGGAGCCGGATACATCGTGAACGTCTCCTCCGTCGCCGGTTTTCTCGGCATCTACGGGTACACGGGCTACGCTGCAGCGAAGTACGCGGTGCTGGGTTTCACCGAGGCGCTGCGGTTCGAGATGCGGCCACACGGGGTCGCAGTGTCTGTGGTGCTGCCGCCGGACACCGATACTCCGGCGCTTGCAGCGGAGCGCGCCATGCGCCCGCCCGAGACCGATGCCGTCGCCGGCAACATCAAGCCGATCACCCCCGAGCGCGTTGCCGAGGCGGTCGTTCGCGGCATGGAGCGCGGACGGTTCCACATCATTCCCGATGCGACGAGCCGCTTCTACTTCAGACTCAAAGGACTGCTGCCCGAGGTGTTCTTCCGCATCGTGGATGCGGACGTGGCGAAGGCGCGCCGACGATGATAGAATATTGCTGTTCAGGCAACGTGCAGAAGGTGCGTGGTTCACACGTGTGTTTCATGGATATCGCCCTCGCTGGGCCTGCTTGCCTGAACAACATGCACCGCTCCGGCGAGGGCGTTCCTGTGCCCCCAGCACGGCCACACCTGGCAAGCCGACAGCCGAGTCGAGCGTGATGTAGTGCAACTGACCCTCGTTGGCCTGAGTCACAAGACCGCGCCGGTTGAGATACGCGAGAAGCTCACCTTCCCGGCTCACCGCCAGGAGGAGGCGTTGTCGCTTCTCATGCGAACCCCTGACGTTGCCGAGGCGGTCATTCTGTCGACCTGCAACCGTACCGAGATCTATGCGGTGACAGCTGCGGGCTCGGATGGCTTGGGTGCGGTCATCGACTTCCTCGCCGACTACCACGACCTCGATCGTCACGAACTCGTTCGTTACCTGTACCACTCCGAGGGCGAGGCTGTGGTCCGGCACCTCTTCCGGGTGGTTGCCTCTCTCGACTCGATGGTGATAGGTGAGGCGCAGATCCTCGGCCAGGTCAAAGAGGCTTACGAGCACGCGTTTGGCAACGATGCGGCAAGCCGGGTCTTCAACCGGCTCTTCCGTCAGTCGTTCGAGGTCGGCAAGCGAGTTCGCACGGAGACCGACATCGGCGAGAGCGCTGTCTCCATCAGCTATGCGGCTGTCGAACTGGCGAAGAAGGTCTTCGACTCCCTTGAGGGGCGCACGATCCTCATCCTCGGCGCGGGAGAGATGAGCGAGCTGACCGCCAAGCATCTCGTGTGCAACGGGGTGCAGAGCGTGCTCGTCGCCAACCGCACATTCGAACGGGCTGAGGAGCTCGCGCGACGCTTCCAGGGCGAAGCCATCCGCTACGACGAGCTGTTCGAGCGCATGCGCGAGGCCGACATCGTCATCTCTTCGACGGCGGCGACCCACCACGTGGTCACCAAGGACCAGGTGGCCTCGGCCATGCGCGGGCGGAAGGGCAACCCGCTCTTCCTGATCGACATCGCCGTCCCGCGCGACATCGCCCCTGACGTCAACGACCTCGACTACGTGTTCCTCTACGACATCGACGACCTCAACGGCGTTGTGGAGTCCAACCTCGAGGAGCGCATGCGCGAGGCGCGTCTTGTGGAGGCGATCATCGCCGAGGAGATGGTTGCCTTCGAACGATGGATCGAGTCGATGGAGGTAGTGCCGACCGTCGCGGCGATTCGGGCGAGGGCCGAGCAGATCCGTTCAGCCGAGCTCGAGAAGGCGCTCAAACGGCTCGGAGGACTCTCTGAGAAGGAGATCAAAACGGTCGAGGCGCTCACCAGCTCCATCGTCAGTAAGATGCTGCACGGTCCGACCGCCCGCCTCAAGCAGGTCGCCGGCGAGAAGGACGGCTACGAGTACGTCGAAGCCGCGCGCTTCCTTTACGGACTGGACCTGAGCGCCGAGGACAGGGCGCATCACCACGGACTGATAAAGACGCTCCTCGGACGGGCCGAGAAGGCCGCCGAGCGGGCAGCTGACAAGGGTTCGAAGAATGAGATGGGAGATTCGATTGGCTGCTAGTCGCGACCGGCTCACCATAGGTACCAGGGGCAGCAAGCTTGCCTTGTGGCAGAGCGAATATATCAAGACGCGGGTCGAGGAGATCACCGGCCTTCCTGTGGACCTCAAGGTCATCAAGACCACCGGCGACAAGATCCTCGACGTGCCTCTCGCCAAGGTCGGCGGGAAGGGGCTGTTCACCAAGGAACTCGAGGTGGAGCTACTCGCCGGCACCGTGGATCTGTGCGTCCACTCGATGAAAGACGTGCCGACCGAGCTTCCTGAAGGATGCGTCATAGCAGCCACCCCCGAGCGGGTGGATCCTCGCGATGTCATCGTGAGCGGTCCGGCCGCCTATACCCTCGAAACCTTGCCGCAGGGCGCGAAGCTCGGCACGTCGAGCCTGCGTCGCCGCAGCCAGGTGGTCGCGCTGCGTCCCGACCTGGAGATCGTGGATGTTCGCGGGAACCTCGACACGCGGATGCGCAAGGCCGAGACGGGCGAGGTCGACGCGGTGATCCTCGCAAGTGCCGGCATCACGCGTATGGGATGGTCGGAGCGCATCACCCACTACATCGAGACCGACCAGATGGTGTCGGCAGTGGGCCAGGGTGCCATCGGCGTGGAGATCCGCGAGGATGATCCGTTCATGGCCGAGGTGTGCGAGGCCCTTTCGCACGATGAGACCTTCCGCTGCGTGACGGCGGAGCGCGTCGTCATGCGTTCGCTCGAGGGTGGTTGCCAGGTACCGATCGGCGCGTATGCACGCATTGAGGACGGCGAGATGGTGATGGACGCTTTCGTCGGCAGTGTGGACGGCACGCAGATCGTCAGGCATCGGCTCACCGGACCTGCCGGGGAGCCTGTCGCCCTCGGCAACGCGATGGTCGAGTCGCTGCGCGGTCTCGGCGCGGCAGAGATACTGGCCGAGGTGCGCGCCGCAGCCGACGCGGCAGACGGCCGGGTCGACGGACTGCTCGAAACTTAAGCGTCAGCTAGCAACGACGGAATCACGACATAGGAGGTCGGATGGGTGCTCCCATCGTCTACCTGATCGGAGCGGGACCGGGTGACCCGGGCCTGATGACGGTCAAGGGGCTGGAATGTCTCGCCAAGGCCGAGGTCGTCGTCTACGACTACCTCGCGAATCCGCGCTTTCTCTCGGCAGCCGATCCGGACGCCGAGATCATCTACGTGGGCAAGAAGGGCTTCTCGCAGCACGTCACGCAGGAGGAGATCAACGCGATCCTCGTCGAGAAGGCGCTTGAGGACGGTGGCAAGATCGTTGCCCGGCTCAAAGGTGGCGACCCGTTCATCTTCGGCCGCGGTGGCGAAGAGGCTCTTGCGCTTGCCGAGAAAAGCATCGCCTTCGAGGTCGTACCCGGCATCAGCAGCGGCTATGCTGCACCGGCGTACGCGGGCATCCCGGTCACGCATCGCGGCATCACGACCGACATGGCGTTCGTCACCGGTCACGAGGACCCCACCAAGGAGACGACCGACGTCAACTGGGAGCACCTGGCGACTGCCGTCGGCACCATCTGCTTCTTCATGGGCGTCAAGAACCTGCCCGTGATCACCGAGCGGCTGATGACGTTCGGCCGCTCTCCCCAGACCCCGGTGGCGCTCGTGCGCTGGGGCACCACCCCGCGGCAGGAGACGCTCGTCGGCACGCTCGCCGACATCGCCGAGAAGGCCGCGGCCGCGAACTTCAAGGCTCCGGCGATCACCATCGTCGGCGAGGTTGTGAAGTTGCGCGAACAGCTCGCGTGGTTCGAGAACAAGCCGCTCTTCGGCAAGACGGTGATCGTCACGCGCTCGCGTGCGCAGGCATCAGACCTCTCCGAGCGCCTCATCGAGCTTGGCGCCGAGGTGCTCGAGTTCCCCACGATCCGCGTGGTCGAGCCCGAGAGCTGGGACCCGGTCGATACGGCGATCGGCAACCTGCCGACCTACGACTGGCTGGTCTTCACCTCGGTCAACGGAGTCGACAGCTTCTTCGACCGCATGGAGGAGATGGGCGTCGACGCGCGCCAGCTTGCCGCCTGCAGCGTTGCCGCCATTGGGCCCGCGACGGCCGCCCGCTGCATGAACCATGGCATCCGTCCCGACTACGTCCCGGCAGAGTATCGCGCCGAGGGCGTACTCGAGGGCTTTCTCGAGCGCGGCGTGGGCGAGGGAAGCCGCGTGCTGATACCCCGCGCGCTCGAGGCCCGGGAGATCCTGCCGGATACCCTGCGCGAGCAAGGGGCGACGGTCGATGTCGTGCCGGTCTACCGCACGATACTCGGCGCTGGCGAGCAGAGCGTACTCGTTCGCCTTGCCGAGGGGACCGCCGACGCCATCACCTTCACCTCCTCCTCGACGGTCAAGAACTTCATGCAGCTCGCCGAGGGCACGGATATTGCTCCGACCCTGTCACGGGCGCTGATCGCCTCGATCGGCCCCATCACCTCGGATACTGCGCGCGACCTCGGACTTACCGTGGGCGTGGAGGCCGAGGAGTATACGATCCCGGGACTCGTCGAGGCGGTCGTGGGGCATTTCGTTGACGGATCACCCGAGTAGGCCACCGAAAGGAACGCGAACAGATGATAGGTATCTCAAAACTCTACTGCGGGTCCGTCGAGCCTGGTGACGTGTTGCGCTACGACCGTGACTCCGGCAAGTTGCCCAGCGAGCTTCTCCAGTTCTCGCGCGACAAGAAGCCGATCGTGGTGTGGAACTGCACCCAGCGCTGCAACCTCAAGTGTGTCCACTGCTACGCGCAGTCCGAGGATCGCGACTACGCCGGCGAGATGTCGACTGAAGAGGCGAAGGTCATGATCGACGACCTGGCCGAGTTCGGCGCACCGGTGCTGCTCTTCTCGGGCGGGGAGCCGACGATCCGCAAAGACCTCGTCGAACTCATGAAGTACGCCAAGTCCAAGGGCATGCGCGTCGTCATCTCTACGAACGGCACGCTCATCACCGAGGAGAAGGCCACGCAGTACGCCGAAGTCGGGCTGTCGTACGTGGGCGTGTCGCTCGACGGCGGCCGCGAGACCCACGACAAGTTCCGCGGGCTGCCCGGCTCTTTCGACAAGGCCATCGCCGGCATCCGCAACGCCAAAGCAGCGGGCATCAAGGTCGGGCTGCGCATGACGATCAACAAGCGTAACTGGCGCGACATCAACGAGCTCTTCGACATCATGGAGGCCGAGGACATACCTCGCGCCTGCTTCTACCACCTGGTGTACACCGGGCGCGGCAGCGAGCTGATGAAAGAAGACCTCGACCACGGGGAGACCCGTCAGGCCGTCCGCCTCATCATGGACCGCACCAAGGCCATGTTCGACAAGGGACTGGCTCCTGAGATCCTCACCGTGGACAACCACGCCGACGGTCCGTTCGTCTACATGGAGCTGCTCAAAGAGGACCCCGAGCGTGCCGAGGAGGTACTCCAGCTTCTTCAGTGGAACCAGGGCAACTCGAGTGGCAACGGTATCGCCTGTGTCTCCTGGAACGGCGAGGTCTATCCGGATCAGTTCTGGCGCCACTTCTCGATGGGCAACGTGCGCGAGCGTCCGTTCTCCGAGATCTGGACGGATGTGTCCGGCGACACCGAGCAAAGCGAGCTCATGGCCAAGCTCAAGGACAAGCGCCCGCACGTGAAAGGCCGCTGCGCCGAGTGCACGTGGCTTTCGATCTGCGGAGGCAACTTCCGGGTACGTGCCGAGGCCGCGACAGGCGACCTGTGGGAGCCCGATCCCGCGTGCTACCTTTCCGATGAGGAGATCGGCCTGAACGAACTCGCCGACATGGCGGATCGCACCGAGGCCGAGGTCGCCATCGAAAGTGGGACTCTTGTGGGCGGCGGGACGGACTAACTCTTCCGGGGTTCGGACACACCGGGGGTTTGACAACATGCCTTTCGCTCGGCATCCTATTATCTGCTCTCGTCCGCACGGGCGATGCGACATGTGGGGACGTGGCTCAGTTGGGAGAGCGCTGCCTTCGCACGGCAGAGGTCGGCGGTTCGAATCCGCTCGTCTCCACCAACGATAGTGATGTCGAGGCGGTCCGCGAATGCGCGGGGCGCCTCGACTGTTAGCAGGATGGTCATGTTTGCGCGGGCGACCGCTCGCGCTCGAACAGGAAGGTGGGGAGACGCGTGGTTGGAGCACAGTCAGGATTCGCGGTGGCGTTCCAGGAGTTCATCTTCTATGCGGGACCGGTCGTCCAGATTCTCTACTGGGTGGTGCTTGCAGTCGCCGCGATCTACGCCGTGGTGCTCCTGAAGCGCCTGGTCGATCACAAGACCGGCGGTGTCGCCGCGAAGGCCGCCGACACGGTGACCGGTGAACCTGTCCGGGTCGAAGAGTTCGTGGAGTAGACCATGGAGTTCCCAACCTATCGACCCCGTCGCATGCGTCGGACCGAGACGTTGCGCGCCATGTTCCGCGAGAACACGCTCGACGCGGGCGACCTCGTCTACCCGCTCTTCGTGATGCCCGGTGAGGGTGTGCGCCGCGAGGTCACATCGATGCCGGGCGTCTTTCAGCTGTCGCTCGATCAGCTGCCGGGAGAGATCGACGAGCTGAACTCCCTCGGGATACCCGCGGTGATCTTGTTCGGCCTGCCCGAGAGCAAGGACGAGGCGGGAAGCGGTGCGTTCGCCGAGGACGGTATCGTGCAGGAGGCGATCCGCACGATCAAGGCTCACGATCCCGAGTACTTCGTGATCACCGACGTGTGCATGTGTGAGTACACGTCGCACGGCCACTGCGGCGCGCTCGACGAGCACGGGTGCGTGATAAACGATGTCACGCTCGAGATGCTTGCGGCTACCGCGCTGTCCCACGTCGAGGCTGGCGCCGATATGGTCGCGCCGAGCGACATGATGGACGGCCGCATTGCCGCTATCCGCACCGCTCTCGACGCCGAGGGCTTCACCGAGGCGCCGATCATGTCCTATGCCGCGAAGTTCGCCTCGGCCTACTACGGCCCCTTCCGTGACGCTGCCGACAGTGCTCCGACGTTTGGCGACCGGCGTGCCTACCAGATGGACCCCGGTAACAGCGAGGAAGCGCTTCGCGAGGTCGCGCTCGACATAGCCGAGGGTGCCGACATCGTCATGGTCAAGCCGGCACTGGCGTTCATGGACGTCATTCGCCGGGTGCGCGACGAGTTCGGCTATCCAACCGCCGCCTACAACGTCAGCGGCGAGTACGCGATGGTGAAGGCTGCCGCAGAGCGTGGCTGGATCGACGAGCGCCGCGTGGTGCTCGAGACACTGCTCGGGTTCAAGCGAGCGGGCGCCGACCTCATCCTCACCTATCACGCGAAGGATGCAGCCCGCTGGCTGCGCGAAAGCTAGGAGACCCACACGAATGGCCGACAGTGTAGGCAACGCCGCCGCACGTCCCGATCTTGATCTCGAGCAGACACTTGCCGAGGGCGAGACCGAGCCGACCATCACCGAGGACGAACTCGCCGCGGCCGAGGCGCCATGCGGGGGAGTCGGGGTCGGGGTGCCGCTCGGCGGACATCCTGCCGGAGTCGAGCGCCAGCGGCATGGGGGCGCGCGTTCGATGGGCTTTCGTCCCGGAGGCGGTGAGGCTGCCCAGGCGTATGAGGCCCGCACCGGTATCAAGGCGCCGCGCATCATCGCCTGGGAGATCACGCGCTCGTGCAACCTCTCGTGCGCACACTGCCGTGCGGCCGCCGAGTTCGGAGCGTATGCCGGAGAGTTGTCGCTCGATCAGATCAAGGCGACGGTCGACGACATCGTCACAATCACCAACCCGATCATCATCCTCACGGGCGGCGAGCCGCTCATGCGGCCCGACATCTGGGAGATCGTCGACTACTGCCACGACAAGGGTGCGATGCCGGTGATCGGCACCAACGCCACGCTCATCACCGACGAGATCGCGGCGAAGATGGCCGCACACCGCATCCCGCGGATCAGCGTCTCGGTCGACTTTCCTACCGCCGAGGAGCACGATGGCTTCCGCGGCCAGCCGGGATGCTTCGACCAGACGATCGAGGGAATCAAGATCACCAAACGCCACGGCGTGGGCGTCCAGGTCAACATGACTGTCACTACGATGAACGCCGACAAGGTCGAGGAGGTCCACGATCTCGCGGAGTCCCTCGGTGTGGACGCGTTCCACATCTTCATGCTCGTGCCGACCGGCCGTGGCGAGGACCTGCTCGATAAGGAGCTTCCGCCCGAGGAGTACGAAGCTGTGCTCGAGTGGGCTTACGAGCGGCAGAAGACCTCGCCGCTGCACTTCAAGCCCACCGACGCGCCGCACTACTACCGGATCATCCGCCAGAAGGCGAAGGCCGAGGGCAAGAAGGTCACCCGCGAGGAGTACGGACTCGACGCGATGACGCGGGGATGCCTCGGCGGGATCACATTCTGCTTCATCTCGCACGTGGGCGACCTGCAGCCGTGCGGCTACTTCAACATGCAGCTCGGCAACGTCAAGGACAAGCCGTTCAGCGAGATCTGGACGGAGTCGCGGGTCTTCAACGATCTGCGCGACTATTCGCTGCTCAAGGGCAAGTGCGGAGCGTGCGAGTACAAGGCCGTGTGCGGCGGATGTCGGGCGCGCGCGCTTGAGATCACCGGCGACTACCTCGAGGCCGAGCCGTACTGTATCTACGAGCCACCCGGATGGACCGGTGAGTGCGGGGACGAGACGGAGTAGTCAGGGCGGCCTGCGAGCGGGTGGCGGGGGGTCGGAAAGGTGCGTGAATCTGACCTCACGGGTGACGTCGCAGGTAGTGCCACGGGTGACCCTCGTGAGGTCACGGGCGAGGTCACGTGGCATCACGGGTGAGGTCATGAGGGTCACCGGCAACCTCACGGATGAGGTCACGGGCGAGGTCACGCAGAGCGCGGTTCTCGACCCCCCGAGTTCCTTGCGGTGGGAAGAAGTAGTCAGGGCCGCCGGGCACGATATACCCGGCACGATGTACCCAGCATGTTGTACTGAACGCGATCGCGGAGGTAGCGAAGTGGCAGAACTGACCGAGCTCGATAAGAGGGTACTCACCGAGATCCAGGCGGGTTTCCCTATCACGCCTGCGCCCTACGCCGCGCTGGCCGAGAAGATCGGCGGGACGGAGACCGGGGTGTACGAGTCGGTCCTCGGCCTGCGCGAGAGCGGGGTCATCCGCCGCATCGGCGCGATCTTCGACTCGCACCGCCTCGGGTTCCGCTCCACGCTCTGCTCGATCGCGGTGCCTGACGAGCGGGTCGAGGAGGTCGCGGAGCTCATCAACTGCTACCCCAACGTCACCCACAACTACCTGCGCGAGGACCGCTACAACATCTGGTTCACGCTCATCGCCGAGAGTGAGGCGCGCATCGAGGGGATCCTTGCCGAGATCGCCGAGGCCACCGGTATCGATGACATCCTGAACCTGCCGGCGATCCGGCTCTTCAAGATCAAGGTCGACTTCGACCTGACCGGTGAGCGTGCCGCACGCAGTGAGGCGCCTCCCATCGTAAAGCCCGCCGAGACCGAGGCGGTCGAACTCACCATCGAGGAGAAGGCGCTCGCACGACTCCTCCAGGATGACCTCCCCGAGGGGCTCACGCCTTTGGCGGGTGTCGCGGTACGGCTGCAGGATGCCGGTGTGGACGCAGACGAGGCGTGGGTGATCGAGCACGCGCAGTCGTGGGTTGATGCGCGCGTGATCCGGCGGTTCGGCGCGGCGATCAAGCACCACAAGACCGGTTTCGCGGCGAATGCGATGGGGGTCTGGACCTGTCCCGGCGATCGCGTGGAGGAGGTCGGTCCGATCATGGCCTCGTTCAAGGAGGTCAGCCACTGCTACGAGCGGCCCATGGCGCCCACGTGGCCGGCGAACCTCTACACGATGATCCACGGGCGCAGCCGTGAGGAGTGCGTCGAGATCGCCGCGCGTATTCGTGAGGCGACGGCGCTCCCCGAGCCGCGGCTGCTCTACTCGGTCAGGGAGTTCAAGAAGACCTCGATGAGGTACTTCGGCGAGTAGTGTCGGCCGCTCCTCGGGTATGAGTGGGGTAGTCCGACTCTTTCCCGGGAGGCATGTCGATGGTCGATGTACCCGCTCTCAAGCCGCTGATGTATGCGGTGGTCGTCTTCTTCGAGGTCGTCGGCGTGCTCGTCATCCTCGCCGGCTTCTCTTTCGCCGTGGCGCGTGCATGGAGGGTGTGGCGCCGGGGGTCGGGCGGTGTGTTCGACACGTTGCGGGCGACGTTCGGGCGCAGCATCCTGCTCGGCCTCGAGGTGCTCATCGCAGCAGACCTGGTACGCACGATCACCATGGAGCTGACGCTCCGCAACATCGCGGTGCTCGCCGCGCTCATCGGGATCCGTACGTTCCTGTCCCTCTCACTCGAGGTCGAGATCGACGGCCGGTGGCCCTGGAAGCGGAACGGAACGTGAGGCCGTCGGTCGTGGAACGTGTAGAATACGACAGGTCCGGTCACGCGACTTCACAAGGAGCGGATACATCCATGAGTGCTTCCTCTTCCGAGTACTTCTCTGCGGCCTGCAAACTCATCCCCGGCGGCGTCAACTCGCCGGTTCGTGCCTACAAGAGCGTGGGCACCGAGCCGCGCTTCGTCGAACGCGCAAAGGGCTCACACATCTGGGACATCGATGGACGCGAGTACATCGACTTCGTGGCCTCCTGGGGCCCGATGATCCTCGGCCACGCGCCCGACACGGTGCTTGACGCGGTCCGCGAGCAGCTCGATCGCGGCACCTCTTACGGTGCGCCCACCTGCGCCGAAGTCGCGCTCGCCGAGGCCGTCACCAGGGCGGTTCCGAGCATCGAGCAGGTGCGCATGGTCTCCTCGGGCACCGAGGCAACGATGAGCGCCCTGCGCCTCGCCCGCGGCTACACCGGGCGCGACAAGTTCATCAAGTTCGACGGCAACTTCCACGGCCACTCCGACGCGTTGCTCGTCGCGGCGGGGAGCGGCCTGCTGACCCTCGGCATCCCTTCGACCCCCGGTGTGACCGAGGGAGCCGCAGCGGACACGATCGTGCTGCCCTACAACGACCTCGATGCGGTCGCCGAAGTGCTCGAGAAGCAGGGCGAACAGGTCGCTGCGATCATCGTTGAGCCGATCGCCGGCAACATGGGCGTCGTTCCTCCGAGAGACGGCTTCCTGCAGGGCATGCGCGCGCTCTGCGACTCCTACGGCGTGGTGCTCATCTTCGACGAGGTGATCACCGGTTTTCGCGTGGGGCTCGGCGGTGCACAGGGACTCTACGGCGTGACCCCCGACCTCACCACGCTCGGCAAGATCATCGGCGGAGGGTTCCCGGTGGGTGCCTTCGGCGGCAAGCGCGAGATCATGGAGCACCTGGCGCCCGTGGGCCCCGTGTACCAGGCCGGGACGCTGTCGGGCAATCCCGTTGCGATGGTCGCGGGCCTCGCGACACTGCAGGCACTCAGCCAGCCCGGTGTCTACGAGGAGCTGGAGCGCAGGGGCAAGCATCTTGCCGACGGTCTGTGCCGTGCCGCAGGCAGCGCTGCCGTTCACGTCTCGTGCAACCGGGTCGGCTCGATGTCGTGCATGTTCTTCACGCACCTCGACGTCTCGAACTGGTCGAGTGCGTCGACGAGCGACACAGAGCGCTACGCAGCGTACTTCCGCGGCATGCTCGACCGTGGATTCTGGTTGGCGCCGAGTCAGTTCGAGTCGACGTTCGTCTCGGTCGCTCACACCGATGAGGAGATCGATGCGTTCGTCGCAGCGGCCTCCGAGGTGCTCAAGACCCTGTAGCGAAGCAACGACCCGTCGTCTGTCATGGCGGCGTGAGAGGAGTCGACGAAATGAAGGCCATCATTCCCGCGGCCGGTCTCGGAACACGGTTCCTGCCTGCGACCAAGTCGCAGCCCAAAGAGATGCTGCCGGTCGTGGACAAGCCGGTCATCCAGTACGTGGTCGAAGAGGCGGTAGCCGCGGGTGCGGGCGAGATCCTCATGATCACCGGTCGGGGGAAGCGCGCCATCGAGGACCACTTCGACCGGTCGATCGAGCTGGAGAGCCTTCTTGAGAGCGGTGGAGATGTCGTCAAGCTTCGCCAGGTGCGCCTGATCTCTGAACTGGCCGAAGTCTTTTACGTGCGGCAGAAGCGTCCGCGGGGTCTGGGTCACGCGGTACTATGCGGAGCGCCGTTCACCGCCGATGAGCCGTTCTTCGTGATGCTCGGTGACGTGATCGTGCCGGGCAACAGCTGCCTTAAGCAGCTCTCCGAGGTTCACGAACGGTTCGGGACCTCCGTCATCGCCGTCGAGCAGGTAGAGCGCGAGCTCGTGAGCCGCTACGGCGTTATCGCCGGAACCGAGGTCGAGCCCGGTGTATGGAAGCTCACCGATCTCGTCGAGAAGCCCCCCGTCAACGAGGCGCCAAGCAATCTGGCTATCTTCGGACGCTACCTGCTCACCCCGAAGATCATGGAGATCCTCCCGAGGATCGAGCCTGGCCGGGGCAACGAGATCCAGCTCACCGATGCGCTGCGCGAACTCTTGCGCTCTGAGGACATCTACGCGGTGACGATGACGTCGGACGGCTACGATACCGGTAACGTCCAGTCTTGGCTCGAGGCGAATGTGGCTCTGGCGCTTCAGTCCGAGGAGATGGGTCCCGCGTTGCGGGAGAGCCTTAGGGAGATGTGCGGCTAAACGCGTGCCGCCCGTCACAGTGAGGTCAGGCTCGTGCCTGAGGGTGCCGATGGTATCAGTGAAGAAACTCTGGTACCAAAGACTGGAAGGCGCGTGCACGGATGTCTAGCCGACCCATCTCTCAGGGGGTATCGCTCCTCCTGATCGTCACGGTTGTGGCTATCACTTTCGGCGCGGTTCTGTTCGCCGCACCGGTCGCGGCTGTCCCAGTCGTGGCCGGCCCGCCCCCGGGCGCGCAGTTCTTCTACAGCGAGCCGGATTCTCACGAGGTCATCGTGCGATTCGCACCTCGTGCCGAGTTCGACATGGCCGCACGTGGGGTCGCGCACCTGCGCGCGGGAGCCGTGCGTGAACGTGTCTTACGGGGGATGCCCGGCTACGAACTCGTGACCGTGCCGGACGGATCCTCGGTAGACGAGATCCTCGGGCGCTACCTCAACGACCCGACAGTGCTGTACGCGGAGCCGAACTATCCGGTGAGCATCGATGCTGTCCCGAACGACTCGCGCTTCGGCGAGCAGTGGGGACTTCATAACACGGGCCAGTCCGGTGGGACGCAAGGGGCCGACATCAAGGCCGAGCACGCCTGGACGGTCACCACCGGTGGCGAGGATGTCATCGTCGCGGTCATAGACACCGGTGTGGAGTATCGACACCCCGATCTCGCGGACAACGTGTGGAGCGGGATCGGTTGGAACTTCGCCGAGGGCAACGACGACCCGATGGACTACCACGGGCACGGCACCCACGTCGCCGGCACGATCGCAGCGGTGGGCGACGATGGCTACGGGGTGGCGGGCGTTGCCTGGGATGCGCGCATCATGGCGCTGAAGGCGCTTGGGGATGACGGCCGCGGGTGGACGGCTGACATAGCCGAGGCGGTCACCTACGCGAGCAATCATGGAGCGGACGTCATCAACATGTCGCTCGGCGGGGGATCTTACTCACAGGTGTTCTACGACGCCATCGCGGCCTCCGACGCGCTCGTGGTCGTCGCAGCGGGCAACAGCGGGGCCAACACAGACTCCTCACCGAGCTATCCGGCATCCTACGATCTCGACAATATCGTCGCAGTTGCGGCAACCGACCGCACCGACACGATCGCAAGCTGGTCGAACTACGGAGCCACGACTGTCGATCTCGGCGCACCCGGTGTGTCGATCTTGAGCACGGTACCCGGGCATACATACGAGGCGACGACGGTGTTCAGTGACCCGATGAACACGCTGGGCGCGTGGAACACGGGCTCCTATCGGTACAACCCCTGGACGCACTCGTCTACGCATTATGCGAGCCCGTCTCATTCGGCTGCTCACGCACCTCCCGGGGGCTACGTTGCCAACGAGCAGTCGTGGATTGACATGCGCGACTACGTCTCGCTCAGCGGGGCTGACAGCATGGCTGTGCGCTTCAACGCCCGTTTGGACCTCGTTTCCGAGGACGATGGGCTGCTAGTGGCGGCGTTGCCCGAGGGCGGTCACTGGGTCGGGCTCGGCTGGGTGGACGGATCGACCGGTGGCGCCTTTAGGAGCTACCGCTTTGAGAACTCGACACTGGCGGGAAGGAACGTGCTGTTGGCCTTCGTCTTCTTTAGCGGGGCGCAGGGCGGCGGAGCTGGCGTGTGGGTCGATGACGTCGAGATCGACGCGCTGGTGCTCGATGGTAGCGCTGACTACAGTGATGCACACGCCTATATGAGCGGGACCTCTATGGCTGCCCCGCACGTCGCAGGTGCGGCTGTGCTATTGAAAGCGTACTCGCCGGATCTCGATCACGCGGGCCTGAAGGCCGCGATACTCGATACGGTCGAGCCTCTGAGCTCGCTTGATGGCAAGACGGTCACCGGCGGACGGCTCGATGCGGCTGCGGCTCTCGCCTCCGCCGAGCCGCCGAACAGCGTGCCGGTCGCCGAGAGCGTCTCGTACCTTGCCGAGGCAGGAGTCGATCTCGCTGTCATAGCACCTGGCGTGCTTGCCAACGATACCGATGCGGACGGCGACACTCTGACCGCCGAGTTAGACATCGACGTGGCTGCAGGGAGACTCTCTTTGGCCGCCGACGGCTCGTTCATGTACTCGCCACTCGCTGGCTTCACGGGTGATGATACCTTCACCTATCGCGCCTACGATGGCATCGAGTACTCCGAGCCTGCCACTGTCACGATCGAGGTCGTGGACACCACGGCCCCGGTGAGCACCGCGACGCTGGACCCGAATGCCCCCGACGGGCTGGCGGGATGGTATATGACCGCGCCGTCGGTCTCGATCGAGGCGACCGACACCGGCTCCGGGGTCGACTACATCGAGTGGAGGATCGCTGCAGACGGCGAGTTGCAGCATGAGGACGGTGCGGCAGCTACTGTCACCGGCATGGCAGACGGCGAGCACACGCTCTCGTATCGTGCCGCAGACGTCGCCGGCAACGTCGAGGAGACCCGCACCGTCGAGCTCAAGGTCGACACCACCCCGCCGGTGACGACTTCGGATGCGGCAGACACTTACGAAAAGACCGCGACGATAACTCTCGACGCGACTGACGCCACTTCCGGCGTGGCCGAGACCTTCTACCGGCTCGGTGACGGGGACGCCGTCGTCTACGAAGGCCCCATCACCGTCGAGGTGCTTGGCTCACACACGCTCACTTTCTGGAGCGTGGACGTGGCGGGCAACACCGAGGCCGAGCAGACGGCGACGATCGATGTGGTCGACATCACCGCGCCGTCGAGCACCGCCACGGTCGCGCCTGCCGCGCCTGACGGGCTTGTGGGCTGGTATGTAAGCGCGCCGGCAGTCTCGATCGAGGCGACCGACACCGAGTCGGGCGTCGACTACATCGAGTGGCGCTTGGCCGAGGAGCCCTGGCAGCGCGAGTACGCCGAGAACGCCACGGTCGCCAATATCGCAGAGGGCGAGCACACGCTCTCGTATCGCGCTGCCGACCTCGCCGGAAACGTCGAGGAGACCCGCACCGTCACTTTCGCCGTCGACACCGAAGTTCCCGTTACCACATCTGACGCTGTCGAGGAGTACGTCGCCAGTGCCGGAGTATCCCTCACCGCGAACGACGACACCTCGGGCGTTCTCGCGACGTACTTCACGATCGATGGTGGTGCGGAGACGACCTACACCGCGCCGATCGAAGTGGCCGAGGTCGGCACGTATACGCTCGCGTTTTGGAGTGTTGACGTGGCAGGCAATGTTGAGACCGAGCAGACGGTGACATTCAATGTCGCAGCCGGTTCCCTCCCGAGCATCATCAAGGGCGCCGACCGCTACCTGACCGCCGTCGCGGGCTCGAAGGCGGCCTTTGATGACGGCGCTCCTGCTGTCGTCATCGCCACCGGCGAGAACTTCGCCGACGCACTTGGCGGAGCCGGGCTTGCCGGAGCGCTGAACGGGCCACTGTTGCTCACGCAGAAAGACGTACTGCTGTCCGAGGTCGCAACCGAGATCTCGCGCCTCGGCGCCACAAAGGTCTACATCCTCGGCGGCGCCGGCGCGATCTCCGCAGACGTCGGACGTGCACTCGACAGGCTCTCCGGTGTCACGAGTGTCACCCGCATCGCAGGAGCCAACCGCTACGAGACCGCCAGCAAGGTCGCGGCAGAGACCATCAAGGTACTCAACGCCTCCGGTGGGTACGGTGGGGACGCCTTCATAGCAACAGGCGCGAACTTCCCCGATGCACTGGGCGCATCTTCGATCGCAGCAGTTGAAGGTATGCCGGTCTTCCTGGCAGACCCCGCACGCTCGACGGTCAACCTGCCAGCGAGTGTCGAGCGCGTGTGGATCACGGGCGGTACAGCAGTGGTGTCTACAGGGGTCGAGAACTCACTGAAGTCCACGCTCGGTACCGCCAGCGTCAAGCGTTTCGCAGGGCGTGACCGCTTTGATACCGCCGCACGCGTCGCGGCGTTCGGTGTCTCGCGCGGCATGACCTGGAATGGCGCTGGTATCATCACCGGCATGAACTTCCCCGACGCGCTCGCTGCAGGACCGGTGCTCGGATCACGTGACTCGGTCATGCTGCTCACCGACACGGACTCGGTGCCCGGATACACCCGCAATGCGCTTGTTGCCAACCGCGCAAAGATCGACGCGGTCACCTTCTTCGGAGGGGACGCCGTTGTGCCGCCGAGCGTGCGCATGACGGTGAACAACCTCATCAAGTAGGCGACCCGCCCGCGCGACGGTACCCAGTCACGAAAGGCCCGCTCCCTGATCGCAGGGGGCGGGCCTCGTGTTGAGCGTATTGACCAGGTGGGATATGGGAACTGTCGCGCTTCCGCGGAGTTGTTGTGCAGAATCGGTGGGGTGCCTCGCGACTACGGCACGGAGCGTGCTAGGTTCGTAACACGAGTTACATAGTTCGACACCTGTCCGAGCAGCAGGTTCCGAAGTCACTAAGGGGTACTCGAATGCACGCCACCGTCCTGCGTCGTCCGTTGTCCGTAGCGCTTGCCGCGCTCCTTGTCTTTACGATGTTGCCGTTTGTGGGGGCACCGCCTGCTGCCCATGCAGCGGTTCCTCCAGCGAATGTCGACTACAACTCTGTGGACTTCGTGGACGAGATGTGGGGCTGGGTTGCGGGCAGCAACGGGACAATCCTGCGCACGCGCAACGGCGGGAACAACTGGGAGGTACTGGACACCCCGACGACCGAGACGTTCGTGGCGGTGAGCTTCGTCGATCGCAGTCACGGTTGGGCGTCTACTGTTGACGGACGGGTATACCGGACCACAAATGGGGGTGCTTCATGGCTCGGTCCGTCGACTCCAAGGTGGCGGGGAAGCACCCTGGCCGATACTGAGGGTATCGTCTACGACCTGCACTTCGTGAGTACGAGCATGGGATTCCTCACTGCTCGGGGACACGTTCCCGACTCCGGCAAACCCGGTGTTCCCGGAATCATCTATCGCACTACCGATGGGGGAATCATCTGGACACGCGTCTTCGAGGGTCCCGATTACAGCCATCAGGACGACCCTACGCCCGAGGGGAACTCGATACTAAGGGGTATCGACTTCGTCAGTACGACTCACGGATGGGTGGCCGGTGTTGACCGGCGGCCCATTCCCGCTCGCTCGCTCGTCTACCGGACCACCGACGGTGGCAGGACCTGGACCTCGGCAGGAAGCGGCTTGACGGGCAGTGCTGACCTCCACGGCATCTCGTTCGCCGACACCCAGGTCGGCTTGGCTGTGGGTACGGGCGGGGCGATACGCAAGACGACGAACGGCGGTGCCACGTGGACCGCGCAGACGTCGGGCACCGAGACACTCAGGGATGTCTTCATGCTCGACACCCAGAACGCATGGGCGGTCGGGGACAACGGCACCGTGCGCCGCACGCAGAATGGTGGCGCCAGCTGGACGTCCGGCTGGGCGCAGGAGGCGAGTGGTCGGTCGTTGCGTTCGCTGCACCTCATCGGCAGTCCGAGCCTCAAGGGATGGCTCGCCGGGACTGGCGGGCGGGTGCGGATCACCATCGACGGGCAGAACTGGTGGACTCCGGTGCCCGGTCCGGAGGTCACGGGGATTTCTTCGGCCACGCACCCGAATGAGGACTCCTGGTATGGCGACGCTGCCGGACTTCCCCAATTCAGCTGGGACCCGGTTTCCGGGGCGGAAGGTTATTCGGTCTCCTTTAGCACCGACCGGACTGAGGTCCCCAAACACGAGATAACGCTGGGTTCGTCGGAGACGGAGTGGACTTTCGCCGGGCCACTGAGCGACGGAGTCTGGTACTTCAACGTCAAGGCGAAGGCCGATGGTGGCAACTGGGGCTCTCCCGCTACCTACATCGTGCACCACGACACTACCGTCCCCTCGGGCTCGATCGTCCTGGCTGGCGGCGCGACCTATACCAAGGTGCATGACGTCTCGGTGACGAGCCCGGATCCGGTCGTGTGGGGGCCGAGCGGCGCTGCCAAGATCGCGTTCAGTCTCGACGGTGGCACCACGTGGGGCGCGTGGCGTGACTACGCGTCGCCCATCAACGTGACGCTGCCCTCCGGCGACGGCGACAAGACAGTCCACGCGCGGTTCCGCAACGGCGCAGGAACCGTCTCGGAGACAGACGCGAGTGATTCGATCATCCTCGACACGCTCGTTCCCTCGGCGAGTGTCTCTATCAACGACGGAGATTTCGCTACTGCTACCAGGGATGTCGAAGTGAGCGTCTCTGTGGACGAGTGGGGAGTGAGCGGTCCGGGGCAGATGCGTTTCAGCACCAACGGCGGAACCAGTTGGGACGCGTGGAGGGCATTCAGTTCGCCGACCGCCCTCACCCTGCCCTCCGGCGATGGATCGAAGACCGTGCATGCCCAGGTGCGCGACGCTGCGGGGAATGTCTCGCCGTCCGCGAGCGACAGCATCGTGCTTGACACCGCCGCCCCGGAGATCACGGCGATCGACTCCTCCTCCCATCCCGAGGAAAGCGTGTGGTATCCCGGGCGAAACGTGCAGCTCGAGTGGTCGGCGCAGTCGCTCTCGGGTGTCTCTGACTACTCCTATACCTGGAACGCCGGTTCTGCGCTCGAACCTGATACCGCGAGCGATACTTCCGCAAGCACGTACACGGTCGGAGGCGTGGCGGATGGCGAGTGGTACTTCTCCGTGCGCGCACGCAATGTGGCGGGTGTGTGGGGGCCGTCGGAGTCGCGCGTGGTACGTATCGACGGTACCGCGCCACTCGGCACTATCACGATCAATGGCGGCAACTCATACACCGCTTCTCGAGATGTCGAGGTCGCAAGCGACGTAGAGTGGGGGCCGAGCGGGGCGGACGCGATCCAGTACAGGGTCGACGGACAGCAGTGGAGCGACTGGCAGCCCTACTCATCCTCGATCGCCGTGACTCTGACCGAGGGCGATGGAGAGAAGACGGTCGACGTCAGGTTCCTTGACAAAGCGGGCAACGTATCGGACACGGTCAGCGGGACGGTCATCTACGACACCGTGGAAACGTCTGCGACCATCACCGTTGCAGATGGGGCTAGGTTCACGAAGGATCCCGCAGTCACGGTAAAGAGCGATGTTGTGTGGGGTAGCCGCGAGGCTGGAACGATGCAGTTCCGCATCAACGGTGGCGAATGGAGTGAAAAGATCGAGTTCGAACCGTCATACGAACTCGACCTCACCGGCCCGGACGGGGAGAAGACCATCGACGCCCGGTTCTTCGACAATGACGACCGGACGATCGTCGCTCCGCCGGTGACCATCACTCTCGACACGACCAAGCCGACCGGATCCATCCGGATCAACGACGGGGCAGCGACCACCACCTCGACGAGCGTCAAGGTCACCACCAGCAACATGAACTGGGGCGCGAGCGGTCCGCACGCGCAAGCCATGCAGATCAGCGTCGACGGCGGTTCCACATGGCGGTCGTGGCGCTCCTACGCGAGTCCCGTGAGTGTCACGCTTCCCGACGGTGCGGGCACGAAGACGGTTTCGATGCAGTTCCGGGACGCCGCGGGCAATGTCTCGGCGATCGTGAGTAGCTCGATCGAGCTCTCGCCCGAGGCTCTCCCGTCTATCATCAAGGGTGACAACCGCTACCTGACCGCCATCGCCGGTTCTAAGGCGGCCTTCCCCAACGGTGCTCCTGCCGTCGTGATCGCGACCGGTGAGCACTTCGCAGACGCCCTTGGCGGCGCCGGTCTTGCCGGAGCGCTGAAATCCCCACTTCTGCTCACCGAGAAGGGAGCGCTTCCGGGTGCAGTCTCGTCTGAGGTCACGCGCCTCAAAGCCAAGAAGGCCTACATCCTCGGCGGCACCGGCGCCGTCTCTGCAAACGTCGAGTCCGCACTGAAGCGCCAGCTCGGCAACAGCAACGTGGTCCGCATCGCAGGCCCTGACCGCTACCAGACCGCAAATGCCGTGGCAGCAGAGACCATCAAGGTCTTGAACGCTTCTGGTACCTACAACGG
>CAYGKH010000004.1:0-3749 GCA_964350345.1 uncultured Coriobacteriaceae bacterium | reverse complement strand
CGGAGACGCCTTCATCGCCACAGGCGCGAACTTCCCCGACGCACTCGGCGCATCGCCGATCGCGGCAGCTGAAGGTATGCCGGTCTTCCTGGCTGACCCAGCACGCTCGAGCGTGAACTTGCCTGCAAGTGTGAAGCGCGTCTGGATCACAGGCGGCACGGCGGTGGTGTCGCAAGGAGTCGAGAACTCACTTAAGTCGAGGCTCGGCAACGCAAGCGTCAAGCGCCTCGCAGGAGGTGACCGCTTCGCTACCGCCGCGGCCGTCGCCCGGTTCGGTGTGGGTCGCGGCATGCAGTGGGACGGTGTCGGTATCACCACCGGCATGAACTTCCCGGATGCGCTTGCTGCAGGACCGGTGCTGGGTTCACGCAACGCAGTCATGCTGCTCACTGACGCGAACCGGGTGCCCGCACCGACCGCAAGCGCGCTGTCCGCCAACAAGGCGAAGATCAGCAAGGTCACCTTCTTTGGAGGCGATGCCGCCGTGCCGCCGGGTGTGCGCACGACGGTGAACAACCTCATCAAGTAGGCGACCCGCCCGCCCCACTCATCCGAGAGTACTTCAGTTTCTAGTTCCGGCTGCCGAACATTATCGTAGTGCAGTCGTTCCCGACAGTCCGGAGACATACTTCATGGTGCTCTCGAAAGCGCATCTCGTACTCTGCCTACTGCTCGTTACAGTCGTCGTTGCACTCGGAGCTCCCGTCCCGGCCTCGGCGTACGTCATACCGCTCACTCTCGAGGAGCTTACCGAGCTTTCGGAGACCGTGGCCGAGGTCCGTGTCCGCGAGGCGGGCGCCAGCTCGCAGCGCGCGAACGGCCGGGTCATCAGTATCGA
This sequence comes from uncultured Coriobacteriaceae bacterium, assembly GCA_964350345.1. Classification (GTDB taxonomy): domain Bacteria; phylum Actinomycetota; class Coriobacteriia; order Anaerosomatales; family SLCP01; genus JAUVXE01. Next base: position 2,911 of record CAYGKH010000004.1, on the reverse strand, counting down.
TACGGAGGTCGACCTTCAGGTCACGCGAGTCTTCAAGGGGCGCGACCGCGAGTCTATCGCGTTCACGCAGCCCGGTGGGCGCGCCGATGGCTACGTGCTCGAGGTTTCAGACATGCCGGACTTCAAGCCGGGTGAGCGCGCGATCATCTTCCTCGATGAGGCCGGTGTCGTCGGAGGCTGGCAGGGCAAGCTCGACATCGTCGACGGCAGTGTGCCGACGCTCGGCCTCTCACTCGCCCAGGCACGCCGGGCGATCGATGAGATCGTACGTACCGGCTCGACCGGGATAGCCGGCCTGGGCGACCCGTTGGTCGCCAACGGAGAGGTGGCGGACTCCGCCGAATTCGGCATCACCTCTACTACGCACACGACCCTTCTGGACGCGACCTTCGAGGGTGGCACCACGAGTGGATGGACCATGTCGGGCGATCCGAGATGGGCCGCGACGATGCACCGTGCCAAGGACGGCTCCTACTCACTCTACGGATCCGGAGGAGGCAGCCTCGGCCGCCCCGCCCCGGGTCCCTCGCCAGAGGCCGTCTTCGCCCTGGCGACCCGTTCGAGCGCGATTGATTTGCGCGGATACACACAGGCATGGCTGCGCTGGGACGTCTGGACCGGCTTGTCTCAGTCGACCGGGAACTGGATGAACGTCCAACTGGCGACATCGTCCGACGGTCCGTGGTTCACCCCTCAAGGAACGTTCGCCCAGGGAAGTGGTGCGGGCTGGAGAAGCTTCGCAGTTGACCTGAGTTGTGTGGTCGACCAGTTCGGCCGCGGCTCGATCGATCTGACCGGCAGGCCTGCGGTGTGGATGCGACTGGCCTATCGTCATACGACGGGTACGGCCGATGAAGGCGCCTACGTCGACAACGTACGTCTGACCGCGACGCAAGATCCCGTGCCGACCGTGACCTCGATGTTGCCGGCGTACGTTCCTGCCGGGATCGGCGAGACCGTGACGATCTCGGGTACCGGGTTCGGTGCGACGCCGGGCAAGGTCGATTTTTTGCGCGGTGACTCTCAGATGGGTCTGCGGGTCATGGCGGACACCATAGTCTCGTGGTCCGACACGCGTGTCGTCGTCCAGGTCCCCCGTTTGGCTCAGCCCGGACCGGTGCGCGTGACCGATGCCGCAGGGACCAGTAGTGGCGGACACTTCTACGCACCAGGCTTCAGCGCTTCGGGCTACGTGTGGCGTGAGGATGCCTCACCGGTCACCTTCCGCATCAATGAGAACTCCCGGAGCACGAGCGGAGAGCGGGGAGCGATCACAGCGGCGATGCAGACGTGGAGTCAGGCGGGATCGCCCCTGCGCTTCGCCTACGGCGGTTCGACCACTACCTCGACGTACAGGCCTGCTCGCGATGGGCACAACGACATCTACTTCACGCGTGACGCGATGCCTACCGGGGCGCTCGCGCAGTGTTTCATCTGGCTCGACTTTAGCGGATACATCGTCGAGTCCGACATCGTGTTCGCCGATGCGGCCTACACCTTCACAGTGGGAGCGGCTGCGGGCAAGTTCGACATCGAGTCGGTAGCGCTCCACGAGCTCGGGCACACGGTCGGCCTCGACGACCAGTACGGGGCGCTCGGCCGCGCGATGGGCGCCATACCGTCGAACAGCACCCGTCGTTCGCTCTCGGCGCACGACATCCTCGGTGCAGTGCACCTCTACGGTGCCGAGGAGGGCTTCACCCCGCCCAATCCGGCCGACTACCCCGAGTACGACCCCTACGCACCGCCGGGCACCGGTGGCTCGTCCGCCAGCGGCTCCCTGAAGGTCGAAGCGATCGCCGGATCCAACCGCTATAGCACGGCAGTCGAGGTCTCCCGGCGCGCCTTCCCCAAAGGGCTTGACCCGGCGGGCCGGCGTACCGTGGTGATCGCGACAGGCCAGAACTGGCCCGATGCGCTTGGCGGAAGCTCGCTTGCCGGAGCCCTCGGTGGGCCGATCCTGCTCGTTGAGCCGGGGTCGGTGCCACGCGAAGTCAGGGCCGAGATCGGACGTCTCGGTGCGCGCGATGCGATCATCATCGGCGGCAAGGCCGCAGTGAGTGATGCGGTTGCGCGCGATCTCAACAAGCTGCTCGCGGGCAGCGTCACGCGAATCTCGGGTTCGAACCGCTACCAGACCGCAGACGCGGTTGCGCGCAGAGTGATCCAGCTTCGCGGCTCCGCATACGACGGCACCGTGCTTGTCGCCACGGGCGGTAACTACCCGGACGCCCTCGCGGTCTCGCCGCTGGCTGCCGCGAAGGCATGGCCGCTCTACCTCGTCGAGCCTGGCCGTGCTTTGAGTGCGGGTACGCGCTCGTCGATGGGTACACCCAAGCGCGTGCTGCTCCTCGGCGGAACGGGTGCCGTGAGCCAGGCGGCCGAACGCGACCTGCGTAGCCGGTTCTCGCGAGCCGAGGTACGTCGTCTCAGTGGACGTGACCGGTACGGTACGGCCATCGCCGTAGCGAACTACGGCGCGAGCAACGTAGGCCTGAAGTGGAACGGTGTCGCGATCGCGACAGGCGAGAACTTCCCCGATGCGCTCGCAGGTGGAGTGCTGCAGGGTCGCCGAGGTTCGGTCATGGTTCTCAGTGGGTCGACCAGCATCTGTGCGACATCCCTCGGCGGGCTGTCCAATCGCAAGAGCGAGATCGATCACGTGACCTATCTGGGCGGTCAGGGCGCGGTGTGCGACACGGTCCGCACCAAGGTGAATCGGGCGCTGCAGTAGGGACCCGTGCTGTCTGGCTATCCGTCTACAGCGCCTCGCGCAGCACTCGTGCGACCTCTTCTTGCTGCTCGCGGGTGATGCCCGGGAAGGCCGGGAGCGCGAAGGTCTCGGGGCAAGCGGATTCGACGACCGGCAGCGACCCCTCGGCGTATCCGAGGTGCTCGAACGCCTCCTGGC
>CAYGKH010000003.1:0-39782 GCA_964350345.1 uncultured Coriobacteriaceae bacterium | reverse complement strand
CATGGGAATCGACATCAACCGCGTCATCGCGCTGACCTTCTTCATCGGGCCGGCACTCGGTGGCGCTGCCGGTATCTTCTCCGGCATGTACTACGGCAACATCAAGTACAACATGGGGTTCATCCCCGGCATCAAGTCGTTCACAGCGGCGGTCATCGGTGGTATCGGTAACGTGCGCGGGGCCATGCTCGGCGGCTTCCTGCTCGGTTTGCTCGAATCACTGGCGGCCGCATACATCAGCACCGGCTACAAGGACGTCATCGCCTTCGGCATCCTTATCGTCGTGCTGATCTTTAAACCCGGAGGACTTCTGGGTGAGTCCGTTGCGGAGAAGGTGTAGCTAATGACTGCGATACGAAACGGACTCCACAGCGTCACCGGCTTCTTCGCGACGAGGCCCGGCAAGATCGGTTTTCTCTTCGTGTTGGCGCTGTTCACCCTCTTCATGCCGATCTACTTCCAGGCGGTCGGCAACGCGTTCATGGTGCGCATCTTCGCGCTCGTGGGCATCTACGTGCTGCTCGCCCTCGGCCTCAACATCGTCGTGGGGTACGCGGGACTACTGAACCTCGGTTATATCGCGTTTTACGCGGTCGGGGCGTACGCAGGTATGAACCTCGGGTTCCTCCTGCAGGAGCTGCTGATGGGGCTCGGGTTCCTCGGTGAGAAACCCGAGAACTGGACGTACTGGATGTTGTTGCCGTTCGCGGCAGTACCCGGAGCGATCGCGGGCATCATGATCGGCGGGCCCGTGCTGCGGCTTCGCGGAGACTATTTGGCGATCGTCACACTCGGCTTCGGCGAGATCGTCCGCATCGCGATCACGAACAATATCGGGTCAATCACGAACGGCGCTTCCGGTCTTCCGGCCATCGGACAGAACGTGCCGCCCGTGGCCGGCCAGGAGTGGGTGAGGGAGAACCTCTCCATGGGCAACTTTCTGTTCTCCAAGGATCTCTACTGGTACTACATCATCGTTGCGCTCGTGCTCTTCGCGATCATGGTGATCACTCGCCTGGACAACTCTCGCCTCGGACGTGCGTGGGTTGCCATGCGCGAGGATGAGGTCGCGGCTGCTTCGGTCGGCGTGAACATCCTCACCACAAAGCTCTGGGCGTTCGCGCTCGGTGCGGCGTGGGGCGGTATCGCTGGTCACACGTACGCGTACTGGGTCGGATTCATCAGCCCCGAGTCGTTTAACTTCATGGAGTCGGTACTCGTGGTCTGCATGGTTGTTCTCGGCGGGATGGGCTCGATCCCGGGTACCATTCTCGGTGCGGTGCTCATCACCGCCCTGCCTGAGGTCATCCGGGCCGCGGCCGCATCGCCGGCACTGAGTGGGGTGCTCACTCCCGAGCAGGCGTCCCTCGTGGGCGACTACCGGTTCCTCATCTTCGGCGGTCTCATGGTCGCAATGATGGCGCTTAGACCGCAGGGCATCCTGCCTTCGAAGCGGCGCGCACGCGAGCTTCATCCTGTGGATGCGCACGTTCTTGCGCAGGAGAACCAGGAGCTCTGGGAGGCCGAGCACAAGCTCGACACGGATAGCGACAATTTCTAGTCGCGGACGAAAGGCGCTGACGCGGCATGGCAATGCTAAAGGTCGAAAACCTGACGATGCAGTTCGGTGGTCTCAAGGCTCTCTCGGACGTGAACTTCCACGTCGACGAGGGTGAGATTGTCGCGCTCATCGGTCCTAACGGCGCGGGTAAGACCACGCTGTTCAATCTGCTGACCGGTATCTATAAGCCCACTGAGGGCTCCATCAATTTCGCTGGCACCTCGCTGATCGGCAAGAAGGCGCATCGCATCTGCATCATGGGCGTGGCGCGAACGTTCCAGAACATCCGCTTGTTCGCGAATATGACGACGCTGGAGAACTGCATGGTCGCGCGTCACACGCGCACGAAGGCTACGCCGGCTATGTCGGTGCTGCGGACCCCCAACTTCAAGCGGGAAGAGCAGCACACTGTAGACGAGTCGCGGAAGTGGCTGCGCTTCGTCGGGCTCGAGGACAAGGCGAACGAACTCGCGATTAACCTACCCTACGGCGAGCAGCGCAAGCTCGAGGTCGCGCGCGCTCTCGCGACCGAACCCAAGCTGATCCTCCTTGATGAGCCTGCGGCGGGGATGAACCCGCAAGAGACGGCATCGCTCACCAGGCTTATCGGCAAGATCCGGGAGATCGGCATCACGGTGCTCCTCATCGAGCACGACATGAAGGTCGTCATGGGTATCGCGGACCGTATTGCGGTCCTCGACTTCGGTGAGAAGATCGCCGAGGGCAAGCCCGAGGAGATCCAGCGCAACCCGAAGGTCATCGAGGCGTATCTGGGCAGTGGCGCAGAAGCGCTCATGGCTGAGGGTTAGGGAGGCTTCCGAAGTGCTCAAAGTCAACGACATCCATACCTTCTACGGCAAGATCGAGGCCCTGAAGGGAATCAGCATCGAAGTGACGGAGGGTGAGATCGTCACGCTTATCGGCGCCAATGGCGCCGGCAAGTCCACGACCCTCAAGACGATCTCCGGACAGCTCAAGCCGCTTCACGGCTCGATCGATTTCCTCGGTGAGACGATATCAGGTCTACCCTCCCATACGGTCACCGCCAAACAGGTCATCCAGGTACCCGAAGGGCGACGCATCTTCCCGCATATGACGGTTCGCGAGAACCTTGAGATGGGCGCGTTCCTGCGGACCGACAAGGATGGCATCGCTGCGGACCGCGAGAGGGTCCTTGAGCTTTTCCCGCGGCTGAGGGAGCGGATCACTCAGAAGGGCGGAACGCTCTCAGGTGGGGAGCAGCAGATGCTCGCGATCGCGCGGGGCATGATGGCGCAGCCCAAGCTCCTGATGCTCGATGAGCCGTCGATGGGTCTTGCGCCCGTCATCGTCGAGATTATTTTCGAGACGATCAAGAGGCTGAACGAGGCCGGTATCACGATCCTGCTCGTCGAGCAGAACGCGGCGATGGCACTTCAGGTTGCACATCGCGGCTACGTTCTCGAGACCGGTTCGGTCGCACTGCAGGGCACCGGCACTGAGTTGCTCCGCAACGAGCAGGTGCGCAAGACCTATCTTGGGGAGATCTAGTACCAGCAAGCTTCAGTGAACCGCGGCCCGAATCCTCCGATGGAGGTCCGGGCCGCTTCCGTACCGGGGATCACGCAGGGGTTCACTGGATCGCGATCGCTGCACGGACCGCCGCATGACGGACGGCACTCTCGGCGAATCGCGAAGGGAAAGTCGCCTGGCCGTTGAGTACTCGCCACAATCCAGCAGTCATCACTGCGACGACCGTGCTGCGGCCGCCCTGGTCGACGAGGGCGGCATAGGGATCGCTTCCGCCGTCGACCCGAAACACTGCAAGGTCTGCCTGTTTTCCGGCCCCAAGTGTCCCGAACATGTCGTCGAGCCCGAGGGCACGCGCTCCCTCGGCAGTCATCATCGTGATGATACGTTCGTCCGACAGTAGCGACGACCGCTTCTTGAGTGCGCGCGCTTCGGCGAACAGGTCGAGATCGTGGTTGCTGGCCAGCGAGTCGGTACCTAGCGCCAACGTGACGCCCGAGCGCAGCAGGCTGTCCACGGGCGCCGGACCGACATGGAGGAACGCATTGGAACGCGGGCAGAGTACGGCACCTGCGGCATGCGAGGCCAGCAGTGGTGCATCGATGGGCAGGATCTCCGCGCAGTGGACAGCAAGTGCTCTGTCGAGGACACCGAGGTCGGCCAGGTAGCGAACGGGAGAGACCCCCGGGGCGGTAAAACCGGTCGCAGTTCGGGTTGCGATATCGGCGAGGGGGCCTGTGCCGTCACGGAGAAGCTCGACCTCCGCCGGGGATTCGGCCACGTGGATCGCGAAGCCGGTGTTGTGCCCTATTGCGTGTCCGTGGACCGCAGCGAGCAGTCCGGGTCCGGATGTATACGGGGAGTGAGCGGTCAGGCCATGGCGTTGCCTGGCTGATTCGTAGCGCTCCGGGTCACTGGGATACTCGAGCGATTTGAGTTGCTTGTCGAGGTCGTCGGCGGCGATGCCGAGAACCTCCCAGAAGAAAGTGCCTCCCAGGCCGGTGTCCGCCGCGATCGCGGGCGATTCGGGGCCGTAGGCGACCTCACCGACGACCGTAGTGCCGGAGGCGATCGCACGGTGGGCGCCTAGCACCGAGGAGACCGCAAGGTCGTCGTCGGTCAGCGCGCGCATCGCCCGGACGAGGAGAGCAACCCACTCGTGGAAGGGGGCAGAGGGCAGGATCTCGTGCAGCGCGGTGAGGGCGAGGTGCGTGTGGCCGTTGACGAGTCCGGGCAGCATCACGCACCCGTCGTGACGCGTTATCGGCTCGGTAGGATACGCGCGGACGAGTTCTTCACGTGTGCCGACTGCTGCGATGTGGTGACCTTTCGTGACGACCGCTCCGTCACGGATGGGAGGAGATGCGATCGGGAGGACCCAGTCGGCGTGAAGGAGCACGGCTACTCCTCCGGCAGACCGAGGAGACTTGGCTTGCGCAGATCCATGCAGCCGCAGGTCGCGTCAAGGTCGGCGCTACTGACCGCATCGATCACGCAGCGCGCGATATGGGCGGACTCCTCGAAGAAGATCGCTTTGAGTTCTGAGTGCTCCCATTCACGGACCACGCCCTCGGCGTAGTTCACGACCATATAGATGCCGGCGTAGCATGCGCCGATGTCGCGCGCGAGGAAGATCTCGGGGGCCAGAGACTGGCCGATGATGTCCCCTCCGAGACGCTTCATATAGTCGATCTCGGCCACACTCTCGAAGCGCGGTCCGTCGGTCACCAGGTAGTTCGCGCGGCGAAACACCCGCCCGAAGGGCTCGCTCGCTGCTGCGTAGAGGTGATCGGCGAGATCCGGGCACACCGGCTGGCGCATGATGAGCAGGTGGTCTCCCCGGACGTAGATGTCCTGCTTGGTGGTGAGGTCGATGAAGTCGTTCGGGATGACCACATCACGCGGGTCGAGGAGGTGGTTGAGGGAGCCGACGCCACCGTCTGCAAGCACCTTTGAGACACCGGCCTCGTGGAAGACCCAGAAGACCTGCAGGCTCGCATCGGCGCGCTTCACGCCCCGGCGCCAGCCGTGCATGCGCACGGTGAGTGCGTCCCGCAGACCGCGTGGGCCGTCGACGCGGATGTGGGTGAATGCGGGGGAGCGCCCGAACGGGGTGACGAAGACGAGGTCCTCGGCGAGGACGGTGACTCGTTCGTCGGGCAGCGATCCTGCCGTGCCGAGGCTGAGCGTCCCGGAGCCTCCGCAGACACCGAACGCAACGCGGGGTACCTGCTGGTCGGACATGTGCGACACCTCCTTGTTGAAGCGTACCCGAGCCGGTGCGGGCGCACCATAGCGCCTGTGCTAGTAGCGCTTCACGTCGCGATAGAGTGTGTCGCGCTGGACGGGCGAGTAACCGGCGTCGGCGATCAGTCGCACGAGCTCTTCGCGCGCGAGCATGAAGCGAGTGCCCGCAGCGGCAACCACGTTCTCCTCGATCATCGTCGAGCCCATGTCGTTTGCTCCGAACGCCAGGGCCACCTGTCCGATTTTGGCGCCCTGCGTGACCCATGAGGCCTGCAGATTCTCGAAGCTGTCGAGGAAGAGGCGTGAGACCGCAAGCATGCGAAGGTACTCCCACCCGCTCGCAGTGCTCACCGGATTGGACTCGGCGTACTCGGTGTTGCCGGGTTGGAACGACCACGGGATGAAGGCCCGGAATCCGACCTGTCCTGCCGCTACCGCGTCGTCTTGGACCTCGCGTATCCGGCGTAGATGCTCGACCCGGTCGGAAGAGGTCTCGTGGCTGCCGAACATCATGGTGGCTGTCGTCGACATCCCGAGGTGATGAGCTTCGCGCATCACGCCGAGCCACTCTTCAGAAGTGGCCTTCTTCGGAGAGAGATGGGAGCGGACGCTGTCCACCAGGATCTCCGCCCCGCCGCCCGGCAGTGAGTCGAGTCCGGCGTCGCGCAGGCGTACGAGCACCGCCCGCGTGTCGAGCCCGCTCAGGCGCGCGATGTGTACGACCTCGGGCGGCCCGAAGCCGTGCACATGGATTGAGGGGTGGGCGGATTTGATGCAGCGCAACATCTCCTCGTAGAAGCCGATATCGAGTTCAGGATGCATCCCGCCCTGGAGAAGGATGGCGGTACCGCCGAGGTCGATCGTCTCGGCGACCTTGACGGAGAGTTCGCCGGGGTCCAGGACGTATGCATCGGTGTCGCCCGCATCGCGGTAGAAGGCGCAGAAGGTGCAGCGACTCATGCAGACGTTGGTGTAGTTGACGTTGCGGTCGACGATGAAGGTGACGTCGCCTCCGGGGTGTAGTCGCTCCCGCATCGCCGAGGCTGCTGCGCCGAGGGTGAGGAGATCGCCACGCTCCAGCAGTGCGAGTGCTTCTGCGGGGGAGAGCCGGTGCTCGCCGCGGGCGGTCGCCAGTGCGATGTCGCGCAGATCGGGCGCCACGTGATCACCCCTCTCCGAAGACGACGAGTCCGGGTACCTCATCGATCTGACCGACCGCATGCGCTTCGGCGAGGTAGCGGGTCAGGCCCTCGCGATACCGTGGCTCGAAGCGGAACTGGAGTGCGTCGAAGTAGGAGCGGAACCGTTCGGCGGGGAATGGCTCCCAGCGAGCGGCGTAGGCGGAGATGTCATCGAGATGCGCGCGACAGTAGTCGAGCGAGCCGGAGAGCGCGTCGGCGACTGCGTTGACCGCATCCGGACGGGACTCGGCGAACTCGCGCCGCACCGCCCAGACCGCGTAGACCATCGGAAGTCCGGTCCAGTCGGTCCACTCTCGGCCGAGGTCGTAGATGGTGAGTGTTGCGGGAGGCTCCCAATACGTGCGCAGAGCGTCGTCGCCGATGAGAAGTGCCGCTTCGGCCTCGCGCATCATCATCGGCAGGTCGGCGGGCATCTCGACGTACGCAGGCTGCACACGCCAGCGCCGCTCGAGGAGTATGCGGACGAGCACCTGGGAGGTTCTGGAGGTGTCGGTCAACGCGACGGTCGAGCCGTCGAGCTCGTGCACCGACCGCTTCGCGAGAAGCAGGATTGACTGCACCTCGCCGAGACTGGAGATCGCGATATCGGGCAGGAGCACGAGTTCGTCGGCATGTCGTGCGTACTCGATCGCGGGGATGGGAGCGATGTCGAGCTCGTTGTCGAGCAGCCGGGCCGCGAGGTCGCGGGGCGCGGCCTTCACGAGATCCACGTCGAGCAGCACGTCGTTCTTGACGAGGCCGTAGTAGAGCGGCAGGCAGTTAAGGAACTGGATGTGGCCGAGGCGCGGGCGCACGGCTCTATGTCACTTCCCGTCGCAGATAGGGGTGCACGCGTCTGTGTAGACCTGGATCACGCGGTAGAGTGTGTCGCGCTCGACCGGGGTGTGTCCCGTCTCGGCGATCAGTTCCACCAGCTCTTCCTTCGACAGTGCTTCAGGAGTGGTGGCACCCGCCATGTGCGTGATGCGCTCTTCGATGACCGTGCCGTCGATATCGTCGACTCCGAAGGCGGTCGAGAGTTGCGCTACCTTGAGGCCCACCATGATCCAGAAAGCCTTGATGTGCGGGATGTTGTCAAGCATGAGACGCGCGATCGCGAGCGTCTTGAGGTCGTCGAACCCGGTCGTTCCCGGGAGGTTCGACAGTTCAGTGTTCGCGGGATGGAAGGCCAGCGGAATGAACGCGAGGAAGCCGCCACTGGCATTCTGCTGCTCGCGCAGGCGGATGAGATGATCGACGCGCTCCTCGAGCGTCTCGATGTGACCGTAGAGCATCGTGCAGTTCGTCTTGATGCCGAGCGAGTGCGCCTCGCCGTGGATGCGCAGCCAGTCATCGGCGGAGGTCTTTTTCTCCCAGGCGGCGAGCCTCGTCCGCTCCGAGAAGATCTCGGCTCCGCCCCCGGGCATCGCGTCCAAGCCGGCATCCTTGAGGCGCGAGAGGACCTCGAGGGTCGACAGGCCGCTGATACGGGCGTAGAAATCGATCTCGACAGCTGTGAACGCCTGGATGATGACGTGGGCGGGGAGCGCCTCACGCAGAGCGGCCATCATCTCGACGTAGAACTCGAAAGGCCACTCGGGGTGCAGGCCGCCCACGATGTGGACCTCGTGCGCGCCCTCGGGCACACACTCCCGCGCCCGCGCGACGATCTCATCGAGCGTCATCTCGTAGGCGCCCTTCTGCCCCGCGCTTCTGGAGAAGGCGCAGAACTTGCATCGGTTCTCGCAGATGTTGGTGGGGTTGATATGGCGGTTGACCATGAAGTGGACGCGCTCGCCGTTGATCCGGCGCCGCACGTGGTCGGCCATCTGGCCGACGCCGAGGAGGTCGCGCGTCGAGTAGAGCGCAAGGCCGTCGGTAGCGTCTAGGCGCTCACCAGCGAGCACCTTCGCCGCAATCGGCTCCAGCGCCTGGTCGATCAGGTGGAAGGGCCCGCTCATCACCGGTCCGCCTCCTCGCCAGCGCCCTCATCTGTTCCGAGGCTCGTGCAGCCGGGTCCGTTCGGCCGGCCGACGCCGACATAGACTGCTCCAGCACGCTGTATCACGCCCGGATCGAGGCCGTTGCGTCCGTCGAAGACGAACGGGGTCGGGCGCATCGTCGCTATGAGCGCCGGCCAATCCGCGCCGACGATCTCGGCCCACTCGGTCGCGAGGATCACCGCGTCGGCGTCGCGTACGGCCTCAGCGAGGCTTTCGGCGACGGGAGGACCGTCAGGAAGCGTGACGGGGATCGGGTTGTAGCCGATCACGTCTGCCCCTTCGGCCTCAAGCAGGTCGGCGATTTCGATCGCCGGAGACTCCCGGGTGTCGTCGGTCTCAGGCTTGAAGGTGAGGCCCAGGATCGCTACCCGAAGGTCTTCGAGCGAGCCGAAGTGCGTCTTGAGCGCGCGTACAGGAAGGAGGCGCTGGCGGGAGTTCACGTCGATCACCGCGCGCAGGAGGTGAAAGTCATATCCGTGCAGCGTGGCAAGGAAGTCGAGCGCCCGGGTGTCCTTCGGGAAGCACGATCCGCCGTATCCGATGCCGGGCCGCAGGAACGCAGGTCCGATCCGGTTGTCCAGACCGATGCCGTAGGAGACCTCGTCCACGCTGGCTCCCATCCGGTCGCACAGTACGGCTATCTCGTTGATGAACGAGATCTTTGTCGCCAGGAACGCGTTAGCTGCGTACTTGACCATCTCCGCGCTCGTGATGTCGCAGGCAAGCACCGGGGCATCGATGTCCGAGTAGAGTTCGCGTACGCGCTCGACAGCGCGCGTCGATCCGCCGAGGACCACTCGATCGGTGTGGAACCAGTCCTTCACAGCGCTGCCCTCACGCAGGAACTCCGGGTTGGAGACGTAGTCGACGCCGGTGACCTTGAGGCGCTCTGCTATCTGCGCGCCGGTCCCCGGAGGCACGGTGCTCTTCATCACTGCGACTGTTCCGGGGTCTGCGTTCTGCTCGATCTGATCGACGACCGCACGGATGTAGCGCATATCTGCTGAGCCGACGGCTGTGGCGGGCGTACCTACCGCGATGATCAGGATGCCGCTGAGGCGTGCCGTCGGGGAGGGTTCGTCGAACCGGAGGCGTCCGGCTCCCGTCGCATCTGCAATGAGGTCCTCGAGCCCGGGCTCGAAGAAGGGGCAGCGTCCTTTCTCAAGGGCGTCCAGCTTGGCACGGTCGACATCGAGTACGGTGACATCGTGGCCCGACGAGGCGAGGCACACGCCCGTCACCAGCCCCACGTATCCCGCACCGAACACTGTGATCTTCTCAGGCATTGTCGTCCTTTCGTCGAGCAGCAGCCGCGTTCAGGGTAATGGCTCGGCAGCGTCGGGGGAAGCGCCATGGACCTATCCGTAATCGAACCGTCCTCCGAAGGAAATCGCCGTTAATACTACCAGCAGTTGGATAGATAGAAAGGAACGGCTGGCGTCCAATTCCTGCCTGCCCGAACTCGAGGAGGACGCGGATGCGAAGGATACTTATGGCTGGCATGGTCTTCTGTCTCGCTATGACGATGCTTGCAGCATGTGCTACCGAAGATGCCGACGAGCCGGTCGGCGATGTACCGGATGCTTCGCGGGCGCCGGTGACGATCGGATCCAAGATCGATGTCGAGGGCCCGATCCTGGGGTATCTCATGGCGGCGGCGCTGGAGGCCGAAGGCATCGAGGTCGTAGACCGCATGCGCACCGGGGCGACCGATGTCGTGCGCAGGGCTCTGCTGGCGGGGGAGATCGACGCATACCCCGAGTACACGGCGAATGCTGTGACGGTCTTTTACGCTGACGAGCAGATCGATCCAGCGGTCCTCACCGATGCCCGCGCCACGTATGAGATGGCAGCCGAACTCGATCTGGCTAACGAGGGTATCGTCTGGCTCGAGCCGGCACCAGCGAACAACACGTGGGCGATCGCCGTTCCGCGCCAGTTCGCCGAAGGCAACGCCATCGCTACGCTCGAGGACTGGGCGATGTACATCAACGATGGCGGCGAGGTACGGATCGCAGGCTCGCAGGAGTTCTTCGACCGCGCCGACGCGATGCCGGGGTTCGAGGAAGCATACGGGTTCACACTGAGCGCGGACCAGAAGGTTGCACTTGCCACAGGTGACACGGCCGTCACCGTGAAGGCTGCGGCCGAAGGAACGGACGGGGTGAACGCCGCGATGGCGTACGGGACTGACGGCACGATCTCGGCGCTCGACCTTGTCGTGCTTGCCGATCCGCTGGGCGCACAGCCGATCTACCAGCCCGCTCCGGTCTTCCGAAGTGAGGTCATCGACGAGTATCCCGAGATCGCAGGCATTCTTGCACCGATCTTCAGCCGCCTCGACCTCGAGACCTTGCAGTCTCTCAACGCTCAGGTGGCTCTCGAAGGGCAGGACGCTCGTGATGTTGCCGAGGGATGGCTGCGGGCTGAGGGCTTCATCGAGTAAGGAGCGATGGCCATCCCTGAACACGACGGTAACCGAGGACGGCCCACGGGACGTGTCGACCGGGTCGCCGCATTCGGTGCTGTGGTCGCGCTTGCGGGATGTCTTCTATTGCCGCTGTTGGAGTTTCGGCCGAATCGCATCGTGAGTGGATCACCCGAGCCTTTCGGGGCGGCAGGCGCATGGGGCTGGTTCGTGCTGTCTGCCTGTGTCGTAGCGCTGATGGCCTCGTTCATGCCGCGGGGTCGTGTGCGGTCTCCCGCAGTGTTAGCGCTTGGTGGACTACTGATATCAGCGCTTCCATGGGCGCTCGGAGCTGGTGCGGCGCGCCTACTCGATGGCGTGCCCGAGATTGCGCGGGTGTCTATCGGGCCGGGGGCCTGGCTTGTCGCGGTGGGCGGCGCGATACTCTGGTTCGCGGGCACCCGGGGCGTCGACACCCCGCTGCTGCGTCGGGGAGTGCTCGTCGCGGTGATCCTTGCCGCGGGCGCAGCAGGAGTGTGGGGCGGCGCAGGTGAGCTTTCTCTCGCCCGCGAGTATGCCGCTCAGTCCCGCCGCTTCTGGACGCTCGTGAACCAACACCTGGTGCTCGCCGGCTCGGGTCTGGCGTTCGGGACACTGGTCGGCGTACCTCTCGGCGTGTATGCCTCGCGCAGCCGGCGGGTGCGCCAGATCGGACTCGGGATCGTGAGCGTGATCCAGACGATTCCCTCTATGGCCATGCTCGGGCTGCTGATCACCCCGCTGGCGGCCCTCGGGGTCACCGCGATCGGCACGACACCTGCGATCATCGCGCTCACGCTCTATGCGCTCCTGCCGATCATGCGCAACACATTCGTTGGCCTGGCGGGCGTGGACCCCGGAGCGCTCGACGCAGGACGTGGGATGGGCATGGGCCGCACGCAGTTGTTGTTGCGCGTCGAGGCCCCGCTTGCGCTCCCGCTCATCCTCGAGGGGATCCGTGCCGCGGCCGTATTGGTCATCGGCATCGCAGCGGTGACCGCGTTCATCGGGGCTGGAGGTCTCGGCATCCTGGTGTTTCAGGGATGGGGACAGCAGGCCGATGACCTCATACTTCTCGGTGCGATCCCGATGGTCATACTTGCAGTGCTCGCGGACGTGTCCATGAGGGTGCTTCGGCGGGCGGTCGTCTCGCCGGGCATAGAAGGGGGTTCGACACCGTGATCGTCTTGCGCGACGTCGTGAAGCGCTACGGCGAGGTCACGGCCGTCGACCGGGTGACCCTTGAGGTCGCCAGCGGCGAGGTCTGCGTGTTGATCGGGCCGAGCGGTTGCGGCAAGACGACCACGCTTCGCATGATCAATCGACTGATCGAGCCGACATCGGGGACGATCGAGGTCGACGGTCGAGACGTGATGAGCGTGCGCCCGGAGCAGTTGAGGCGCCACATCGGCTACGTTATCCAATCGGTGGGGCTCTTCCCGCACCTCACCGTCGCCGAGAACATCGCGACCGTGCCGAAGCTGCTCGGGTGGGAACGCCGTCGCTGGGAGCCGAGGGTTCACGAGCTCCTCGGCGTGGTCGGGCTCGAGCCCGGGAAGTATGCGGATGCGTACCCGCGCCAACTGTCCGGTGGTCAGGCGCAGCGCGTGGGTGTGGCACGCGCACTTGCTGCCGATCCGCCGGTGTTGCTGATGGACGAGCCGTTCGGAGCGGTCGATCCCCTTACCCGCGAGCGGCTGCAGGCGGAGTTCGAGCGCATCCAGCGCGAGCTCAAGAAGACGGTGGTGTTCGTTACTCACGACGTGGACGAGGCGATCAGGCTCGGTGACCGGATCGCGCTCATGCGCGAAGGAAGACTCGAGCAGTACGACGCTCCCGAAGTGCTCCTCGACCATCCTTCAAGCAAGTTCGTGCACGATTTCGTGGGCGCCGATCGGGCCCTCAAGCGGCTCGGACGTGCACGGGTCGTAGACGTCATGAGCACCGACATCGAGGTGACGACACGTGGAGCCGAGGGTGTCGACCCCACACCATGCCGAGGTGCGCGATTCGTGTATCTCATCGATACAGCGGGTCGGCTAGAAGGATGGGTCGACCGCCGCGTGCTCGATGCGGGCACAACGCCCGAAGACGCAGGCACGCTGGTCGACTGGCGTGAGGCGGCGGTGCATCCTGACACGACGCTCAAAGACGCGCTCTCCCGCATGCTCGGTATGGGTTTTCGCAACGTCGCCGTGGTCGATGAGGCCGGCCGGCTGCTCGGCGAAGTCTCACTCGCGGCGATAGAGAACACGATGTCGGCCAGTGACGCACACGTGTCGAACCTGGCCGAGGGGGACGTGTTCGGGACACCTCCCGGGCCGGACGAACCTTCATGAGCGCCCGGCGAGACATGCTCCCCGTGGCGATGGCCCTCGCCGGAGTCGCGGGATTCGCCTTGCTGGTGGGTCAGCAGGATCTGTGGGCGCGTGTGTTGGGGGGGCTGTTTCCCCGCTCGGCACGACCGATCTACCCGGGCGCGACCGTCGCTGAACTCACGTGGCAGCATCTCCGTCTCGTCGGCATCTCGAGCGGACTCACGCTGCTCGTGGGTTTGCCGCTCGGCATCTGGGTGACCCGGCCGTCGGGGGCCGACTTCCGCGAGATCGTCGCTGCGGCGGTCGACTTTGGACAGACCTTCCCGCCGGTTGCCGTCCTCGCGCTGATGATGCCGATCCTCGGGTTCGGCCTGTGGCCCGCGGTGGTCGCACTCTTCCTCTACGGGATGTTCCCGGTGGTGAGCAACACGGTAGCCGGTCTGGAGGCCGTTCCGCGCACCCTCGTAGATGCCGCCCGCGGCATGGGAATGGGCCGGGCAAGGACCCTGCTGACTTTGGAGCTGCCCCTTGCGGCGCGGGTGATCATGGCGGGAGTCCGCACCTCGGTGGTCATCAATATCGGGACCGCTACCGTCGCTGCGGCGGTGGGGGCAGGGGGGCTCGGCGATCCGATCATCGGTGGGATCAACGTGCAGAACATGGCGTACGTGCTCCAGGGGGCCACTGCAGCAGCACTTCTCGCGATCGTGGCGGACGGGCTTCTTGCGACGACGGAACGTCTCGTGACGCCGCGCGGGCTCGAGGCCTGAGGCGACGCACCGGCGCCACCGCTTATCACCCGTTCCTGGTATTGGTCATCTACGTGACACGAACTCGTTCACATCGAGACGTGGCGCTGCGTTACCCTGTGGGCATGAGTCCACTTCCCGACATCGCACGTGCGACAGCAGCCGAGCACGACATGCTTCCGCAAGGGTCGACGGTCGTCGCGATGGTCTCCGGCGGCGCGGATTCGATGGCCCTGCTTCACCTGCTCGTCTCGGGCGAGCTTGGTGACGGCCTCGATGTGAGCGTGCTGCACGTCAATCACCTGCTCCGCGGCGCCGACGCCGACGCCGACGAGGCCTACGTGGTCGCCGAGTGCGCCCGGCTCGGCGTGTCCTGCCGCGCGGTCCGCTTCGATGTAGCTGGCTATGCGGAGACTGCGGGGCTCAACCTCGAGGACGCCGGCCGGATCGTCCGCTACCGCTTTGCCGCCGAGGAGGCCGACGCCCGTGCGCTCGCCGTCAGCGCGGCACCTTCGGGCGCACGTATCGCTGTCGCCCACACGCTCGACGACCGCATCGAGACGTTCGTCTCGCGACTCCTCTCCGGTGCAGGTATGGGAGGGCTCGCGTCCATCCGGCCCGTGCGCGACCGCATCGTCAGGCCGCTTGGCGACGTGCCGCGCCCGCAGATCAGGGCATGGCTCGAGGAGTGCGGCCATGCCTGGCGCGAAGACGCCTCCAATCTCGACACGTCGCGTACCCGGGCTCGCATCCGTCACGAGGTCCTGCCGGTCCTCCTCGAGGCCGAGCCCGCGCTCCGCACCACGCTTGCCCGCACGATGCGCATCCTCGCCGAGGAAGATGCGCTCCTCGCCGAGATGGCCGAGGCTTTCGTCCGGGACTTCACGACCGCCGAGGTACGAGAGGGCGAGGTCTCGCTCGATCGCGCGATGCTGCGCACGCTTGCGCCTGCGATGCGTCGCCGGACCGTCCGCGCGGCACTGGAACGTACGTTTCCTGCGGTCTCTCGGCTTGATTTCGCCCATGTCGAAGCGATCGTCTCGGGTCTACAGGACGATGCTTTTGCACGCGACCTCACCGGAGGACTGCGGGCGTTCACCGAGTACGGTAGAATGACGGTCTCGCAACATGGGGAAGGGCGCCCGCCAGTGGCACCCTCTTTGCTCCCTTTACCGGGCAGTGTCGATCTCGGACACGCGGGAGAGCTCTTCGCCGTGGTCGTGTCACCCGAGGACCACGAGGGCGCTGTGTCGAGCGTGGTGGTCGATGTCGGCGAGGCGGAGACGCTGTCGGTCGGCCCGGTGGTGGCGGGGGAGAGGATGCAACCCCTCGGCATGCGGGGGACGAAGAAGCTCTCGGACCTCCTTATCGATGCGAAGGTGCCCAGACGCGACCGCCAGTCGGTGCCGGTCGTGCGGGATGGTAAGCGGGTCGTGTGGCTCGCCGGTGTCAGGCAGAGTGAGGAGTACAGGGTCGGCCCGGGCACACTACGTGCGGTCCGACTTACACATGCAAGCGGACCGATAGGCTGGCGCGGCAAAGGCCGCGGAGACAAGGAGTCTTGGATGCATCCGGATCTCGACCACATCGTTGTGACCGAGGAACAGATCAAAGAGCGCGTGAGGGAACTGGGCGCAGAGATCAGCCGCGACTACGGTGGCGAGACGGTTCTTCTCGTTGCAGTGCTCAGAGGCGCGGCGCTCTTCGTCGCCGATCTTGCTCGAGCGATCGAATCCCCGGTCGAGGTCGATTTCATGGCTGTCTCAAGCTACGGATCCTCGACCGAGTCGTCCGGTGTCGTCCGAATCATCAAGGACCTCGAGGAGCTCATCGAGGGCCGGCACGTGATCGTCGTCGAGGACATCATCGACACAGGACTCACGCTGAAGTATCTGCTGAAGAACCTCGCGTCGCGCAAGCCCAAGAGTCTGGAGATCGTCTCGCTCCTGTACAAGAAGGACAAGCAGAGGGTACCTATCTCATGTAAGTATGTCGGGTTCGATGTCCCGGATGAGTTCGTCGTGGGATATGGCCTGGATTATGCTGAGAGATATAGGAACCTCCCCTACATCGGAGTACTCCGGTCGGAGATTTACTCGGAGTAAAGCCGCCTGTTCCATCGTTTCGAGGAGATTGAGATCTGTTGAATAGGAATCTGAGAACCGTCCTGCTCTACCTTGTCCTTCTGGTGGCAGCGGTCTACTTCGTCGCCGGCACCCTCGGCGATCCCGACGTGCCCACCGAGCTCAGTTCGAGCGCGTTCCAGGCGACGCTCGAGGACGGTCGTATCGTCGACGTCGAGGCGCAGGCGCGTGACCGGACCATCTTCGGCACCTACTATGCGGACACGGCCGCGAGGGATGCTGGGGAGACTTCGAAGTACACGACGACGTTCCTGAGCGACGAGGGGCTCGAGCGCCGTATCGCCGAGTACAACGAAGGGGCTCCAGCGGATTCGCAAGTTAATCTCATCATCGACCCTCAGAACACGTCGCTGTGGGTCGGCATTCTCACATCGCTGCTGCCCATCGCTATCTTGATCATCGTGATGATCTACTTCTTCAGCCAGATGCAGGGCGGGAACTCCAAGGTGATGTCGTTTGGCAAGGCGAAGGCCAAGCGGGTGACCCGTGACCAGCCGAGGATCACCTTCAAGGAGGTCGCCGGCGCTGATGAGGCGATCGAGGAGTTGCACGAGCTCAAGGAGTACCTCGCCAGCCCCGGCAAGTTCCAGGCGCTGGGCGCGAAGATCCCCAAGGGCGTTCTGCTCGTCGGACCTCCCGGAACCGGTAAAACTCTTCTCGCCCGTGCGGTGGCCGGCGAGGCTGCCGTGCCCTTCTTCTCGATATCGGGTTCGGACTTCGTCGAGATGTTCGTCGGCGTTGGCGCGAGCCGGGTGCGCGACCTTTTCGAGCAGGCCAAGGCCGCCAGCCCCTGCATCATATTCATGGATGAGATCGACGCCGTCGGGCGCCAGCGTGGCGCCGGTCTCGGCGGAGGTCACGATGAGCGCGAGCAGACCCTGAACCAGTTGCTCGTCGAGATGGATGGCTTCGACATGCAGGACAACGTGATCTTGATCGCGGCGACCAACCGGCCGGACATCCTCGATCCGGCGCTGCTGCGTCCGGGTCGCTTCGACCGCCAGATCGTGGTCGACCGTCCGGACCTCAAGGGGCGCGAGGGGATCTTGAAGATCCATGCACGCGGCAAGCCGCTGGAGGACGACGTCGATCTCGAGGTCCTTGCGCGCCGCACGCCCGGGTTTACCGGTGCTGACCTCGCCAATCTTGTGAACGAAGCCGCTCTTCTCGCCGCGCGCCACGGCAAGAAGAAGGTCGACATGAAGGAACTCGATGAGGCGATCGAGCGGGTCTTGTCGGGTCCCGAGCGCAAGAGCCGACTCATCTCCGAGGAGGAGAAGAAAGTCATCGCCTATCACGAGGCCGGGCATGCCCTCGTGGGCCACGTGCTACCCAAGACCGACCCGGTCCACAAGATCTCGATCATCGCGCGCGGTCAGGCGCTGGGCTACACGCTCTCTTTGCCGCAGGAGGACCGCTTCTTGAACTCCAAGGGACAGATGCTCGACCAGATCGCGATGATGCTCGGCGGTCGTGTGGCAGAAGAGATCGCGATCGGCGACATCACGACGGGTGCAAGCAACGATATCGAACGCGCCACCAAGCTCGCCAAGCAGATGGTGATGCGCTACGGCATGTCCGACAAGCTCGGGCCGCAGACTTTTGGGGACGCCAACCACGAGGTGTTCCTCGGCCGGGACTTCTCGGCGAACGCTGATTACAGCCCCGAGGTCGCGTATGAGATCGACAAGGAGATCAGGCGGCTCATCGACGAGTCGTACGATTCCGCGCGAAGGATACTCACCGAGCGTCGAGCGCAACTCGATCTTATGGTCGAAGTCCTCATCGAGAGGGAGACGGTCGATAAGGGCGAACTCGAAGCGCTGCTTGCCGACGACTGGGCAGCGTTCCTCGAACTCGAGAAGGCCAGGCTGGCCGAGGAGGCCGAGCGCGAGGTCGAGAGTGAGGATGAGCCTGCTGAGGACGAGATCGCCGAGAGCAAGGTGGCGGCCGAAGAGAGCGATGGCCCGGGAGATGAGGCCCGGGGAGCCCCGCCGGCTGTCTCGAGCGTGTAGAGTCCCGGTTCCGGAAAGGGTATATCCCTCGTGAGTGTCGCGCGCGGTGCGCGACGCGGATGCTCGTACCTCGGCGAAGGGGAACCCTCCGTGGGGCGGGATCGCACTGGTGACACGCGTTTTGTAGCGGAGTGGCAGATGCCGGTCGAGGGGGCCGAGCATCTTTCGGGGTCCCGTGGCGGATGGCTCGAAGCCCTGCGCTACCGGATGAGCCCCCACCGCCTTCAAGGCGAACTCCTTGCGTCTCTTAACGACGTTGCCTCGGCGGTATCCTCCACGCTCTCGGTCGATGAGGTGCTGAGCACCATCGTAGATCGCGCCAAGCGCGTGACGAACACACAGAAAGCGGTCCTTCTGCTGACGACGGACCACTCCGACACTCTCGACTTCGACACGTTGACGGTGAGGGGAAGTCGCGACGAGCTTCCCGAGGAATGGTGGGCCGGCAAGATCCGCGACATGGCCTCGGAGGTCCTGCGCAACGGTCGCACCTACCTCGATCACGATAAGCGCCAGCATGCTCTGATGTTATGTGACCCCATCAAGGTGCGCGAGCGCCCGATCGGGCTGCTGTGTGCGATCAACGATGAGAATCGTCCGTTCACCGGGCACCAGGTTGAGTACCTGGCAATCCTGAGCTCGTTTGCTGCTGCTGCGGTCGAGAACGCACGACTCGCCGAGGAGAACAGTTACGTCCTGCTGGCGTCCGAGCGGGACCGCATCGCACGCGAGATGCATGACGGGATCGCGCAGTCACTCTTCTCGATCTCGCTTGGACTGGAGGTCTGCAAGAAGCAGGTGTTCCGCGATCCGCAGACGGTCGCCGAGCGTCTCGAGGAGCTGCAGGACGAGCTCAATGTCAGCATGGTCGAACTCAGGCGAGTCATCTACGACCTCCGGCCGGCGAAACTTCAAGAGCTTGGCCTTGCCGCCTCTGTTGAGCACTGGGTCAAGGAGGCGACGAACGGCCGGGACGTCGAGGGAGAGGTCATCGTGCGCGGCGAGCCATGGTTCCTGACAGGCGCGCTTGAGGCGTGCCTGTACCGGGTGGCGAAGGAGACCGTGAGCAACATCGTGCGGCACGCTGACGCAGGCCACTTCGAGGTACTCCTCGACTACAAGGACAGGAGCGTGATCCTGTTCGTTTCCGACGACGGCCGGGGCTTTGACGTGGATGAGGCGCTCGCGCGCCGTGAGAAGGACGGGTCGATCGGTCTGCACAGCATCACGCGTCGGGTGAGAGGCGAGGGGGGGGTCGTCGACATCCGGAGCGAACCGGGCAAAGGTACGCAGGTCCGGGTCGAGATTCCGCTCTAAGGAGGAAACAGAGTGAGCGACGTCAGGGTGTTCATCGTCGACGATCACGAGCTTGTCCGTTTCGCACTCAAGTCGCTTATCGACGACGAGCCGGGCCTGGTGTTCGTTGGCGAGGCGGCCAACGGTGATGAGGCGATCGAGAGGGTGGCCGAGGCCGCGCCGGACGTGATGTTGCTCGACATGCGCATGCCTGGCCCCGGCGGGGCCGAGGTCTGCAGGCTCGTGCTGGAGGCGCACGCCGGTGTCAGGGTCCTCGTGCTTACCAGCTACGATGACGAGGAAGAGATATTCGGCGTGCTTGCTGCCGGAGCCTCGGGCTACCTGCTCAAGGACTCGCGCGCCGAGAACGTCGCGCAGGCCATCAGATCTGTGGCTGACGGGCAGGTGGTCTTCGACGACGCGATCGCGCAGCGGGTGATAGCCGGGGGTGCGAAACCAGGCGGGAACGGCGAGGCCGAGGCGATGCGCTCCCTGCTTTCAGAGCGCGAGATGGAAGTCTTGCGGTTGATTGCACGCGGCATGAGCAATAAGGAGATCGGCCGCGCGCTGTGGATCGGCGAGACGACCGTGAAGACGCATGTCAGTCATATCCTTCGGAAGCTCGATCGCACCGATCGCACCCAGGCGGTGCTGGCGGCAGTGAGGGCGGGACTCGTGTCGATAGGGAAGGACGGGGACTGAAGCGGGGGCGCCCTGCGCAGATCTCCCCATAGGCATCCTCCATTGGGATGAGTGAGAATCATACTAGCCGTCTCCCATAACGGTCCGATGAATGACGACACGTGCCGGCCTGCAGGGAAACTGTATTAATAGGAATGCACGTGGCCGTCGCGGCACACCGAGCATCACCCCCCGGTCAGCCGGGGCGCGGCGGGAAGTGGGATCCGACGGGTCCCGGAAGGGGAGGTGTGAGCGATGCTCACGAAGTTGTATGTGAAGGCCCAGAGTCTGATGGTACGGGACGACGAAGGCGCAACCGCCGTCGAGTACGGGATCATGGTCGCGGCGATCGCAGCCGTCATCGTCGCTATCGTCTTTCTGATCGGCGAGGAGATTGCCGCGGCATTCCAGACCGTGCTGGACGAGCTCTCGGGGACCTAGCCGTACGGGCGCGACGATAAGGACCCCGTGCGCCTTGTGCGGGGTTCTTATCGTCGAATCGGGGGTTCGTCAACCGGCGGACGCCACCCAGGCCAGGATACGGATGGTGCCTGCGATGCGTATGCGAACGGGGGTCATGACGGCGCCGTCAAGCCACTGGGATGAAGGAGCGACGGTGCTGGAATATGCGGTTATGGCTGCGGCCGTCGCCGCGATGATCATCGTGGTTGTGGGCCTCGTCGGGAGGGAAGTGCTCGCGTTGTTCGAGTCCGTTCCCAGCTTCTAGCCGTCGATCCCCGGGTGTGCGGATTGCTCCTGTGCGGGTAGGTTTGGACATGAGGGTCCCGTGCTTCCTGGCAGGCGAGGATGATCTAGGAGGTGAATCCGGTGAAAGGCTCTGCAATGATCCGCAGAGACGATGGCGCAAGCGCTGTCGAGTTCGCCCTTGTGCTCCCGATCCTACTGGCGTTGCTGATGGGCATCTTGGAGTTTGGTTGGGCGTTCAATGGGTTCATCACTGTCACGGGCGCAGCCCGAGAGGGCGCGCGCATCGCCGCGGTGGACACCAGCAACGACCGTGTCGTTGAGGCGGTTGAGAATCACACGACGATCTTCGACACATCGCCGACTACCACGATTGACCGCGGTGCGGACTCAGTGACGGTCGAAGTGCGCGGAGCCCTCACTCCCCTCGTCGGGTTCTTCAGGAGTACTGACTGGGTGATCACGGCCGACGCAACGATGCGTCGTGAGTACGCTAACTAGTCTACGTTCGGCATTTGGAGGCGAGTGCGATGATTCATCGCGAAACGCGCCAATTTGGACGATTAGCTTCTGAAAGCGGAGCCGTGGCGGTGATCGTCGCACTGTTGATGGTCGTACTCGTAGGGATGACCGCCCTGGTTGTCGATGTGGGTCAGATGCATCTCGCTCGGCGACAGATGGTGAATGCTGCGGATGCAGCAGCCCTTGCCGGGGCGCAGGAGTTGGCCCTGGGTAACGCTGCTGGAGTCGCGGGACTGGGAAGCCAGTACGCGATCGACAATGGATCGGATCCCGATCTCACCGTTGTTGAGGTGGATGGATCCAGAGTCGTCGCCAGCACTGGTACGAACGTGGAGTACGGTTTCGCGCGCATCTTTGGCCTCACGGACGGTGACGTCAAGGCCCGCGCTGTCGCTCTTGTCGGCCCTGTCGGTGCCATGGAAGGGTTGAGGCCGATTGCTTTCCGAGAAGAAGAGTACCAACTTGCGCTTGACGACCCCGACACGGAACTCCTCGGGAAGCACGAAGTTGGATCCGGCAACTGGGGCGCACTGGACTTCGACGGTCTGGGGACGTACAAGGCGCTCTTCTCGAATCCGAACAGATTCGATGACCATTTGAGGGACGGGTGGCCGCGTTCTGTTGCCATCGATGACCCGAATGTCTTTTCGAACACCGGAATTTCGATGTTCAAGAATAAGGCGCCGGAGACGGCGATGCTCGAGCTGGAGGGCCAGGACATCTACGTCCCGATCGTAAGCGGCAGTGTGACCGGAACAGGGTGGCTGGAGGTGGTCGGGTTCGCCAAAATCAATGTCGTAGATTTCGTGCCCGCCGACGAGGTGGGTCCGGACGGCGTGAAGAGCAAAGATCCAAGGCTGTTCATCCGCTTCATAGAGACCGTCGTGACGGGGCCGGACGGCTTTGTGGATCCAACCGCAGTGGACTTCGGGCTCAGGACCTGGGACCTCGTCGAGTAGTGCCAGGTCGGTGTAGCCCATATGGGCTTGAGAACCGCATCATAGGCAGCCTATCGGAGGGACACCTGTATGCGATCCCGAATCGTAATTCTGGTAGTCGCAGTCGCACTGGGCGTGCTGGCGGCTGTGTTGACCGGCCGCTACATCGATAGCCTTCAGCGGGGCGTGGCGGCGGAGGACGAGCCGATCGAGGTCCTCGTCGCCCAGGACACTCTTGCACGGGGGGCTTCTGCTGACGAGCTCATCGAGGAGGGTCTGATTGTTCGGGAGAGCATCCCGCGGCGGTACGTGGCCGAAGGGGCCGTCTCCTCAGCGGCCAGCATCGAGGGCCAGGTGCTCGCCGAGGGGGTCTCGGCGGGTGAGCAGATTACCCAGGCACGGTTCAAGTTCCCGAGTCAGGCCGGGCTTGCATACAGTATCCCGGCCGACTACGTCGCGGTTGCCATTTCTAACAACGCAGTCAAAGGGGTCGCGGGTTTGGTGAAGCCCGGCGACCACGTGATGGCCGTCGTGACGTTCGATCCCGGCCCGGACGGTCAGCCGCTCAGCCAGATCTTTATCCGCAAGGCGCGCGTTCTGGCGGTCGGCACTTCGGTGGGCGCTGAGCCGGCGGCGGCTGCGACGAACGGCGGTGGCGGCCTCGGCGGTCAATCAGCCCAGGAGCAGGAGCAGCCGACGGCCAACACCATCACCCTCGCGCTGTCGCCAGCCGACGTCGAACGTCTCGTGTTCGCCGAGGAGAAGGGCACCGTCTGGCTTGCCCTGCTTGGGTCGACGGAGACCGAGGCACCAGTGACGCCGGGCCAGACCCTCGAGTCCGTTCTCGGGCAGTAGGGGGCCGGCGTGGGAGCGATCATCGTCGTAGACAGAGATCCGGAGTTCGCGACCAAGCTCGAGAAGTTGCTCTGCCGCGAGCCGGGACAGGAGGTTCTGGTCGTGCCCGCACTCGGGCGGCTGATGGAGCAGATCGCGGAGAGCGATGCGCATGTGGTGGTCTTCGGCCCGTCGATCCCGCTCGAGGGCTCGCTCGAAGCGGTGGGAACGTTATCGGTCCGTGTGCCGGCGGTCGCCGCAGTTCTGGTCGTACCGAAGATCACTACCGAGCTGATGCGCCAGGCGATGCGGGCTGGCTTCAAGGATGTGGTCGGTGCCGAGGGCACGTTCGGAGAGGTGGCTTCAGCCGTGCTCGACGCGGGCGAGGACGCACTACGTCGGCGCTCGGCGTCAGGGGAGTCGGTGACCGCTGCCGGGCCTGGCAACGGCCGTGGCAAGGTCGTGACGGTCTTCAGCACCAAAGGAGGCGTCGGCAAGACCGTCATCGCGAGTAATATCGGCGTCGCCCTTGCAGGTCAACTCGGCGTGAGGACGGTGCTGCTCGACCTTGATCTTCACTTCGGCGACACGGGGATAATGCTGCAACTCAAGCCCGAGCGCACCATCTTCGATGCGGTGCAGGCGTTCGAC
Organism: uncultured Coriobacteriaceae bacterium; assembly: GCA_964350345.1. Lineage (GTDB taxonomy): Bacteria > Actinomycetota > Coriobacteriia > Anaerosomatales > SLCP01 > JAUVXE01. Next base: position 15,982 of record CAYGKH010000003.1, on the reverse strand, counting down.
CGGCTCGATGCTTCGATGCTCCGCGGTTTTCTTACACATCACAAGTCCGGACTTGATGTCCTGCTCGCTCCGGTACGCCCTGAGGATGCGGCCCTTGTGACCACGACGCGGCTCTCCCGCATCATTGCGCTGTTGCGCGAGATCGCCGACGTGGTCGTGATCGATACCCCGGCGGCCTTCGACGACATGGTGCTCACCGCGATCGACAAGAGTGACGAGGTCTTCGCGGTCGCCACGATGGATGTCGCAAGCATCAAGAACACGCGGATATCGCTGCAGAAACTGCGTCGACTCGGGTACGACGATAGCCTTGTCCAATTGGTGCTTAATCGGGCGGACAGCAAGGTATGGCTGGAGCTTTCCGAGGTCGAGCGCGCGGTCGAAGGCAAGATCGTGGCGAAGATCCCGAGCGACCGTCTAGTGCCGCGCTCGGTGAACAAGGGCACGCCGGTTGTCGCGGACTCTCCTAAGTCTGCGGTTGCCCGAAGCTTGGTCGGCCTGGCACAGCGGATCGTCCCGGCGAAGGAGGCGGACGCATGATGTCGTTCAGGGAGGGGCCTGGTTCGTCGGGCACCGGCGGATTTGCCGCCGAGGATATCGCCTCCACGAGGATCACCGCGTACAGCACGAAGGACGCCGTGAAGCGCCATCTGCATCGGCTGCTGATCGAAGAGATGGGCACAGAGCTCGGGGACTCGGACTCCGACGATGCTGCCCTGCGGGCGAGGATCGAGCACAAGCTCACAGAGCTGCTCGATCGGGAGACGACCCCGCTCTCCTCGACCGACCGCAAGGAGATCACCCTCGATGTCATCGACAACGTGCTCGGCTACGGCCCGATCCAAGGATTGCTCGAGGATCCGGAGATCACCGAGGTGATGGTCAACAATTCGGAGACCATCTACGTTGAGCGGCGAGGCAAGATATCACTCACGGACCGTCGGTTCATCGATGAGGCGCATCTGCTGCGGATCATCGACAAGATCGTCGGCCAGGTGGGTCGGCGGATCGACGAAGCGTCGCCGATGGTCGACGCGCGTCTGCCCGATGGCTCACGTGTCAATGCGGTGATCCATCCGCTTGCCGTCAACGGCCCCATGCTCACTGTGCGCAAGTTCTCCGAGGACCCATTCACGGTGGACGATCTCATCAACTTCGGGACCATCACGCCTAACGTCTCGACGTTCCTCGAGGCGTGCGTTCGCGGGCGGATGAACATACTGATCTCGGGCGGCACAGGGACAGGGAAGACGACGCTGCTCAACGTTGTCTCTTCGTTCGTGCCGGGTGATGAGCGCATCATCACCATCGAGGATGCGGCCGAGCTCCGTCTCGGTCAGGAGCACGTGTTGCGCCTTGAGGCGCGGCCGCCCAACATCGAGGGCAAGGGCCAGGTGGCGATCCGCGACCTCGTCAGAAACTCGCTGCGCATGCGGCCCGACCGCATCGTCGTCGGGGAGGTCCGCGGGGCCGAGGCGCTCGACATGCTGCAGGCGATGAACACCGGTCACGAGGGGTCGCTTTCGACCGTACACGCCAACTCGCCACGCGACGCACTTGCCCGGCTCGAGACGATGGTGCTGATGGCTGGCCTCGACCTGCCGGTCCGCGCCATTCGCGAGCAGGTCTCCTCGGCCATCGACCTGATCGTCCACCTCGTGCGGCTCAGGGACGGTTCGCGCAAGGTGGTCCAGATCGCCGAGGTCGGGGGCATGGAAGGCGACACGATCATCATGCAGGACGCCTTCTACTTCGACTACGCGATGGGCGTGGATGAGGACGGCAGGTTCGCCGGGACACTGAAGGCGACCGGCCTGCGTCCGAGCTTCACCCAGCGTCTCGATGATCTCGGAATCCACACGCCCGGCGACCTGTTCGAGTACGAGCCACCGGCAAGGCGGTGAACCGATGCGGATGGCACGCATAGTCCTGGTAGCGGCCCTAGCTCTCTTGCTTGCCGCAGTTCCGCTCGTCGCTGCTGAAGGCGGGACCGAGGCGGTACTCGTTGCACAGAGCACCGACGCCTCGGACTACCCGCGGATCGCTCTGACGGTGACACTCCCTGTCGAGCTGTTGACCGGAGGCGAGGCGGAACCGGTATTCTCGGTGCTTGAGAACGGCGTCGAGATCGATCCGCTGTCGGTCGAGCCGCTTGCGGCGGTACGGGCTCCTCTCGATGTCGTGCTCCTCATCGACACAAGTGGCAGCATGCGTGGGCAGCCGATGGTGGACGCGAAGGATGCTGCTGCTGCTTTCGTGGCGGCAATGGGCTCCGGTGATGAGATCGCCTTGTTGTCTTTCGCGACCGAGGTGACGCTCGTTTCCGATTTCACGACCGATCGCGATTCACTCAAGTCGGCGATCGGTGCTCTGGACGCTCAGGGCAACACCGCGCTCTACGACGGGGTCGTGCGCGGCGCGGATCTGCTCGCGGCGCGCGAAGGCAGGGACCGGGTGCTCGTGCTACTGAGCGACGGAGGCGATACGTCGAGCATCAATGGTCTCGATGAGGCGGTTGCGCGCCTAGGGGCGAGCACCGCGCCCATCTATGCGATCGGGCTTGAGACGCCTGAGACTGACATGGGCGTGTTGGCGACGATGGCGGCGCGTTCCCGTGGCAGGATGGTGGGGGTGGCGGACTCCGGGGACCTCCAGCGCCTCTACGAGGACATCGCGCGCGAACTCACGACGCAGTACCGGGTCACCTTCGAGAGTGTTGGACCGAACACGAAAGACCTCGAGCTGCAAGTCGTGGCCGCAGTCGACGGACAAAGCGGACGTGCGGACTTCGTCATCGACAACCCATACTTCGAGCTCTCCGAAGGGGCGGAGGGGATGGGAACGACTCCGGCCTCGCCCGCTGTCTCGATCGGCCTCGCCCTCCTTGTCGTAGCCCTTGTTTCGCTATCGGCGACCCTTGCCACATGGGCTCTGCTCAGCATGTTCGCGACCCGGTCGACACGCCTGGACGAGCTGCACTTCTACGATCAGTTGCACAGCGTCGAGGACAATACGACGACTCGCGCGGCAGGAATCACCGGCGTCATCCGCGAGGCGGTGGCAGTAGTGGCGGGTCGTCGGGGACTCACCCCGCTCGTCCACCAGAAACTCGAGCGGGCAGGGTTGCCGCTGAGGCCGGTCGAGTATATGTATCTCCATCTGGTCGGTGTCGTGGGGGCAGGTGTCGTCACCCAGGTTCTGGGTCGGAACCTGTTCTTGTCCTTGCTCGTAGTGGCGATCACTGCTGCACTCCCGATCCTGTTCCTCGAGGCGGCGATCACGCGGCGCCGCGTCGCGTTCGAGGATCAACTTCCGGAGATCCTCTCGATGATGGCGAGTTCGCTCCGTGCGGGCTGGGGTATCCAGCAGTCGATCGACCTCATCGTGCAGGAACTCGCAGATCCCGCGCGCAGCGAGTTCAGGCGAGTGCAGGCGGAGTCTCGGCTTGGCCTCTCACCCGAGGAAGCCCTCGAGAAGATGGCCGACCGCCTCGACAGTGACGACTTCCGGTGGACAGTCACCGCGATATCCATTCAGCGCGAGGTCGGTGGCAACCTCGCCGAGGTACTCGATCTCGTGGCGTCCACGATGCGCGATCGCTCGGAGCTCCGGCGTCACATACGGGCGCTCACCTCGGAGGGCAGACTCTCGGCGATCATCCTATTCGTCTTGCCCTTCTTCATGATGGGCTTGTTGCTCCTCGTCAACCCGGGTTACATGAGCCTGATGTTCTCGACTGCCACCGGTATGGTGCTACTTGCTATCGGGGGCGTCCTGCTTATGGTCGGCGGAGTCTGGCTGAGACGCGCTTCGGAGGTGGAGATCTGATGCTCGGGTGGGTGATCGTTGTTCTTGCGGGCGCCTGTGCCGCAGCTATCGGATACTCGGCGCTGAGTCTGTTCTTCTCGAGTGAGCGGCAGGTGAAGCGGCAGCTCGCAAGCCTGACTGTGTACGAAAGCGATCAGGCTGAGGAGGTTGAACCGCTGCTGATGCCCTTCACCGAGCGCGTTCTGCGTCCCGCAGCGCATTCGCTTTCGGCCATCGCCAGGGTCTTCGGCCCGGCGGACTACGCGGAACGCACACGGAAACGTCTCGTGATGGCCGGGAACCCGCTGGGCATGGACGTCGACCGGCTTTTCGCCTTGAAGGCCGGACTGGCCATCGCGGGCGTTGCGCTCGTGGTGCTCGTGGGTGGGCTTGGATCTGCGCAACTCGGCCGGGCGATACTGGGCGGCATTATCACTGGGCTGCTGGGGTTTTATCTGCCTGATCTGTGGCTGCGCAGCCAGGTAACCTCGCGGCAGACTGACATCCGGCGTACGCTGCCGGACATGTTGGACATGCTGACCATCAGCGTCGAGGCAGGCATGGGGTTTGACGCGGCAGTCGCAAAGATCACCTCGAGTCGGCCCGGCGCGCTCTCCGAGGAGTTCGGCCGGATGCTGCAGGAGATTCAGGCGGGCATCTCGCGCCGTGAGGCAATGCGTAATCTGGGCGAGCGAACTGACGTGTCGGAGCTTAGAAGTTTCATCATGTCGATGATCCAGGCCGACGTCTTTGGCGTGAGTGTGAGTAATGTGCTGCGCACACAGTCGCGCGACATGCGCGTGAAGCGCCGTCAGTTCGCCGAGGAGATGGCGCAGAAGGCACCGGTCAAGATCGTGTTCCCGCTGATCCTCTGCATCCTGCCAGCTACGCTGATTGTGGTTGCCGGACCGGCGATCGTCAGTGTCGCCCGAGCTTTCGGGATGCTTGGCGGGGGGTAGGGCCTGCTCGTGTGAGCCGGTTGCGGCATACTATGCAGCACGATCACGCATATCCAGCCGAGACGCCCTGGCCCGAAAGGCACCCATGGACCGCGACAAGATCATAGAAGGCGTGCGCCTCATCCTCGAAGGTGTCGGGGAGGACCTCGACCGCGAGGGGCTCGTCGGCACTCCTGAGCGGGTTGCCGACATGTACGGCGAGATATTCGCCGGACTTGAGCAGGACGCGGCGGAGCACTTCTGCGTGACGTTCAACGAGGGCCACCAGGAGATGGTGCTCGTGCGTGACATCCCGCTCTATTCGATGTGCGAACATCACCTCGTGCCGTTCATGGGGCGGGCGCACGTCGCCTACATCCCGGGCAAGTCGGGGCGGATCTGCGGGCTTTCGAAACTCGCTCGCGTCGTCGACGTCTTCGCGCGAAGGCCGCAGGTGCAGGAACGGATGACGGCCCAGATCGCGGATACCATCGTCGAGCATCTGACTCCGACAGGAGTGATGGTGGTGATCGAGGCCGAGCACCTCTGCATGTCGATGCGGGGTGTGCAGAAGCCCGGCGCGATCACCACCACCTCGGCGGTGCGTGGAATCTTTGAGCGGAACATGGCGACCCGGTCAGAAGCGATGGCTCTCATCAAGGGGCGCTAGCGTATATCCGTGACGGAGAATCGGGTCACGCTGCGGCATTGAAACCCGCGACCGAAGGCCCTACGCTGGGCAGATGAAATCGCATCAGTGGCAGTGCGGCCGGTATCGCATCCCTCTCGACCGTCCGCTCGTTATGGGCATCCTCAACGTCACGCCCGATTCCTTCTCGGACGGGGGCTTGCACGCCGAGCCACTCGAGGCGCTCGCACATGCGCGGACGATGATGGCAGCGGGTGCGGGGATGATCGACGTGGGTGGCGAGTCGACGCGGCCCGGGGCTCGTCCGGTGCAGGCCGCCGAGGAACTCGCTCGCGTGACACCCGTCGTGACCAGGCTCGCCACGGAAGGATTGGTGCCCGTGTCGGTCGACACGCGTCACGCCGAGGTCGCTCGTGTGTGTGTCGATGCCGGGGCAGCGGTGATCAACGACGTCACTGGATTCCGTGACCCGGAGATGATCCGGGTGGCCGCTGGATGCGACGCCGGCCTCGTGGTCATGCATATGCTCGGCGATGATCCCCAGACGATGCAGCTCGAGCCTCGCTACGACGACGTGGTCGCTGAGGTCTCCGAGTTCCTCGGCGAACAGGCACGTCGATTACAGGACGCCGGTGTCGCGCGCGAGCGGATCGCGCTGGATCCCGGTATGGGCTTCGGCAAGACGTTCGCGCACAACATCGAGCTGTTCCGCAGGCTGCTCGAGATAGCCGCACTCGGCTACCCGGTCCTCATGGGGGTGTCACGAAAGCGTTTCATAGGGCACATACTCGGTGAAGAGGATCCAGCGAGCCGTGTCGCCGGCAGCGTGGGCGCGGCAGTCACCGCCTATCTGCGCGGTGCTGACGTGCTCAGGGTCCACGATGTGGCCGAGACAGCTCAGGCACTCGAGGTCGCGGCGACCATTGGGAGGTGACGGGCGTGGTGCGTGCGTACCTGGGACTCGGGGGTAACGTCGGAGATCGGCTCGCGACGCTGGCTGCCGCGCTCAAGGCTGTCGATGATCTGCCGTCGACTGCCGTGATCGCCGTCTCCCGCGTGTACGAGAGCGAGTCGTGGCCGAGTCCGGATCAGCCGGCGTATGCAAATGCGGTCGCAGTGATCGACACCGGGCTGGAGGCCGACATCCTTCTCGGCAGGCTCCAGGAGATCGAGCGGGATCTCGGCCGGACGCCTGCTGAGCGCAGTGCGCCGAGGACCGTCGACATCGATATCGTGCTCTTCGGCGACGAGGAGTGGGAGAGCGACGCGCTCCAGGTCCCGCATCCCCGTTTCGCCGAGCGTGAGTTCGTGGTGGCGCCATTGCTCGAGGCCGACCCGTTTGCGGCGCTCCCGGACGGTACGCTCGTGAGTAGCGAGGAGCTGGGGGTCGGGCGCATCACGGGCGTGCTTGGCGTGCTGCCGGGATTCGAGGACGTGACCCGCGTCGTGGATGGGGGCGACTCTGCCGCCGTCGCGGACTTCGGCGAGGACGAGGAGTGGGTCACCGTGGCAGAGGAGATGGAGTCTCCGGGCGCACCGCAGGCGGAACTCATCTTCAAGCGCACCGTCTTGGAGGCCGAGGGCATCCCGTTCGCATGGGACCCCTACGCGCCCGAGATGGCGAGCAACCCGTATGGCTTGAGTTCGCTGTTCCGGCTGAAGGTTCCGTCTTCGCTCGCGGAGCGGGCCCGCCGGGTGCTGGCCGAGTCGGACGCCGCTGTGCCGGTACCGGAAGACGGTTCCGACCTGCTGTAGGGTATACTCTCCTCCCACCGCAACGGGGCCGCTTGGACCTCGGACGATTCGGGGCTGAGACGGCAGGACGGAAGGAGTGTGCCATGAGCGCCATGGTGCCGATTGATCCAGCGCGCACGGTCACGACGACAACGCTGCGCACGTACAAGACGGCTGCGCAGCCCATCGTGATGGTCACTGCTTACGATACGCCCTCGGCCAGACTTGTCGAGGAGGCAGGAGTCGACGTCGTCCTAGTGGGCGACTCCCTTGGCATGACCGTTCTCGGGTATGAGTCCACCCTTCCGGTGACCCTCGACGACATGGTGCGGCACACCGCTGCCGTCGTGCGTGGTGTCACCCGGACACTCGTGGTCGCCGACATGCCGTTCATGACGTTTCAGATATCAGCCGAGGAAACCCTGCGTGCGGCCGGTCGCCTGCTCGCCGAGGGAGGCGCTGCGGCTGTCAAACTCGAGGGCGGCGTGCGCGTCGCCTCCACGGTAAGGCGCCTGACCGAGGCCGGCATACCGGTGATGGGGCATGTGGGGCTTACCCCGCAGTCCGTCAATCAGTTCGGCGGCTATCGCGTGCAGGCGAAGGACGAAGAGGGCGCAGCGGCGCTCGTCGAGGACTGTCTCGCACTGCAGGAAGCCGGAGCGTTCGCGATCGTGCTCGAGTGCATCCCCACAGATCTGGCGGCGAATGTCACTGGCATGCTGGAGATTCCGACCATCGGGATCGGTGCCGGGCCGGCGTGCGACGGACAGGTGCAGGTCTTCCACGATCTGCTCGGCCTTGGTGGCGAGTTCGTTCCGAAGCATGCGAGGCGCTATGCGGATGCCGGTGCGGTCATCCGCGATGCGGTGAGCGCCTACTCTGCCGACGTGCGGGACGGGTCGTTTGAGCCCGGCTCTGCGGCACGGAAGGGTTAGCGTGGAGAGGGTCGCATCGAAGGAGGAGGCCCGCAGGGCCGTCGCCGAAGCTCATCGCGAGGGTCAGACCGTTGCATTCGTGCCGACGATGGGCGCACTGCACGAGGGGCACCTGTCGCTGGTCCGCGCAGCGTGCGAGCGGGCGGACTACGTTGTCGTGTCGGTGTTCGTGAACCCCACTCAGTTTGCCGCCGGTGAGGACTTCGAGAGCTATCCGCGCGACCTCGATGGCGACCTTGGACTACTGGCTGGGGAAGGGGTCGATCTGGTTTTCACGCCGAGTGTGGGTGCGATGTATGAGCCCGACGTTGCGGTGAGTGTCGACCCGGGTCCTCTCGCCAGGTACTGGGAGGGCGAGGTACGGCCCGGTCACTTCACCGGTGTCGCGACCATCGTGACCAAGCTGTTCTCCGTGCTCCGGCCCGACCTGGCGTTCTTCGGCGAGAAGGACTATCAGCAACTGCGAGTCATCGAGCGGCTCGTCATCGATCTGGACCTTGGTGTGCGAGTGGTGCGCTGTCCGATCGTGAGGGACACCGACGGGCTCGCGCTCTCCAGCCGAAATGCCTACCTCTCGGCGGCTGAACGTGGTGCTGCTCTTGCGTTGCCGGCTGCGCTCGATGCTGCTCTGGCCGCCGCCGCTGCGGGTGAGCAGGAGGCACGTGCGATCGAGCGTGCGATGCTGGAGTGCACCGCGGGTATCGCGGGGCTTGCTCTTGACTACGCGATCGTCGTCGACCCGGTCACCCTCGAACCGGTCGACCGCATCGAGGGCCCGGCGCGCGCGTTGATCGCCGGACGGATCGGGACCACACGACTGATCGACAACGTTGCGCTCACGGTGGGCCAGACTGCCGTGCGCGCGGACAGTGAAGGGATGTAGGCCGCCATGGAGCGCATGATCGACCCCTCGGCACTGCACGACGAGATCCGGACGCTCGCCGGACAGCGTGATGCGGTGATCCTCGCGCACAACTACCAGCGCGCGGAGGTCCAGGAGGTGGCGGACTTCGTCGGCGACTCGCTCGGGCTTTCGCGCCGCGCTGCCGAAACGGATGCGTCCGTGATCGTCTTCGCAGGCGTGCACTTCATGGCCGAGACGGCGAAGATCCTCTCGCCCGCCAAGACCGTGCTGATGCCCGAGCCCCGCGCCGGGTGTCCGATGGCCGACATGCTCACGGGCGAGCAGCTGGCGGCGTGGCGCGACGAGTATCCGGGCGTGCCGGTGGTGACGTATGTGAACTCCTCGGCAGAGGTCAAGGCGCTCTCTGACATCTGTTGCACGTCCGCCAACGCGGTCGAGATCGTACGGTCGCTGGGCACCGGTCGCATCCTCTTCGGGCCGGACAAGAACCTTGCGGCATGGGTGGGCTCTCAGCTGCCCGGCGTCGAGGTGATCGCATGGGAGGGCTGGTGCCCGACGCACGAGGATGTCACCGTCGAGCAGGTGCGCGAGGCGGTCGAGCGCCATCCCGCAGCCGAGATAATCGCGCACCCGGAGTGTCGTCCGGAGGTCTGCGCGCTCGCCGACGCCGTGCTCTCGACGAGTCAGATGCTCAGGTGGGCGGAGTCCTCGGCGGCTGAAGAGTTCATCGTCGTGACCGAGGAGGGCCTGCTGCACGGGCTCGCGAAGGCGGCGCCGGGCAAGCGGTTCGTGAACCTCGACCCGAGGATGCTCTGCCCGAACATGAAGGTCACGACGATCGAGAAGGTGCGTGACTCGCTCGCCGGGATGCACACTGCGATCGAGGTAGATGCCGAGGTCGCCAGGCGCGCGCTTGGCGCGGTGGAGCGGATGGTCGCACTTGGATGACGGCGCACAGATACGTGCAGGGGCGCTGCCCGAGGCGCTAGGGCGGCGGTATCTGCTCGAGTTCGACACCGCCGAGCTTCTGCAGGAGCACTACGACGTGCTCGTGGTCGGCTCGGGGATCGCAGGGCTGACGGCCGCGCTGTCCCTCGGCCCGAAGCGCCGCGTCGGACTCGTGACGAAGGCGCGCCTCAGCGAGACCGCGACCTGGTACGCGCAGGGCGGGATCGCGGGCGCTGTGGGTGAGGCGGACTCGGTCGAGCTGCACCTCGCCGACACGCTCGTGGTGGGTCAGGGGCTCTGCGACGAAGACGTCGTGCGCGCCGTGGTCGGAGAGGCCGCCGACGCACTTGCCGAACTCGCGGGGTTCGGGGTCCTTTTCGATGCTGCCGAGGGCGGTGAGCCGCGGTTGGCGCGAGAGGGCGGGCACAGCCTGCCGCGCGTGCTGCACACGGGCGATGCGACCGGAGCGAGCATCCAGGCTGCGCTCACCGCGGCGGTGCGCGCAGCTGATCACATCGAGACGCTTGAAGAGCACTTCCTCGTCGACCTGCTGACCGCAGGCGACCGGTGTGTCGGCGCGCTCGTCACAGGTGGCGAGAGGGCCCGTCCGAAGGTGCTCTGGGCCGACGCTGTCGTGCTTGCGACGGGCGGCTGCGGACAGGTGTTCCGCGTGACGACCAACCCCCTGATCGCAACTGGTGACGGCCTGGCCGCGGCGTGGCGCGCTGGTGCGGAGGTCAGCGACGTCGAGTTCGTCCAGTTCCACCCCACTGCGCTCGATAACGAGGACCATCCCAAGTCGCTCATCACCGAGGCGCTTCGCGGAGAAGGGGCGTACCTCCTCGACTGCCGTGGCGAGCGGTTCATGACGGCAGTGCACCCCCTCGGCGAGTTGGCTCCCCGCGACGTCGTCACACGCGAGATCGAGAAGGTGATGGTTCGTTGCGACGAGCCGCACGTGTGGCTCGATGCCCGGCACCTCGGCGAGGAACACCTCTCCAAGCGGTTCCCGACGATCTGGGAGCGGTGCAGGGAAGCGGGATACGACCTGTCCGCCGAGCTCGTCCCCGTCGCTCCGGCTGCGCACTACATGGTGGGTGGCGTGACGGTCGATCTCGACGGCCGCACGTCGGTGCCCGGTTTGTTCGCAGCAGGAGAGGTGACGGCTTCGGGGCTGCACGGTGCGAACCGGCTCGCCTCGAACTCCCTGTTGGAAGGTGTCGTCTACTCGCGCCGGATCGCCCGCGTGCTGCAGGGCGAGACGGGAGCCGCCCGTCCGGAACGAATCGTTTCGGGCGAGGCCGACCGCACGGCGGCGTTCGCGATCGGTGCGGCGCGCGATACGGTACAGCAGGTGATGACCGGATTCGTGGGGATGACGCGCTCCGAGGGCGGCCTGGCCGAGGCCGCGACCGTGCTTTCGGGCCTGAGTCGCTTACTGGACGTCAGCCTCAGGCGTTCCGAGGAACTCGAGGTCCAGAACATGATCACGGTCGGGTGCCTGGTGTCCCACGCCGCCCGGCTGCGGAACGAGACCCGGGGCGCCCACAGCCGCATCGACTTCCCCGACCGCGACGACGCTCACTGGTCGGGTCACCTGGTCTGGCAGCGCGGCCAAGGGCCGAGGTTCGTGCCTGCGGGCAGGGGGTCCGCATGATGAGATCGCCCCTGCCTCCGCCACCGTTCGACGATCTCGTCGCCCGCGCTCTCGCCGAGGATCTCGGCGTATCGCCGCAGCGGCTGCTCGCGCCCCCGACCACTCCCGGGGCGCAGTCCGACCTGCTTACGCGAGACGTCACCACGTACGCGGTCGCCGTGCCAGGTTCGCGGTTCGGGGGCCACGTGGTCGCACGCGAGGCGGGTGTGGTCTGCGGCATCGGGGTGGCGACACGCGCGTGGACGATGCTCGCGGCGGCGGCGGGCATCGCGCCGGACACTCTCGTGATCGAGCCACTCGCCGTGGAGGGTGACAGCCTCGCGCCCGGGAGGACCGTGCTCGCGGTCGAGGGCCCCTCGGCGGTCGTGCTTGCTGCGGAGCGGACAGCGCTCAACGTGCTCATGACGCTCTCGGGGATCGCGAGTGAGGCAGCCCGCTGGAGCGCCGCTGCCCCCGGTGTGGACATCTGCGACACGCGCAAGACGCTGCCCGGGCTTCGCGTACTCTCCAAGTGGGCCGTAGTGTGCGGGGGCGGTCATCCGCACCGGGCGGGACTCTGGGACATGGTGCTGGTGAAGGACAACCATATCCGCATGGCAGGCGGTGTCACTGCCGCGATCGAGAAGGCGCGAGCCGCCCACCCGGAGTTGCTGCTCGAGGTGGAGGCCGATACCATCGCGCAGGCCGAGGAGGCCGTGCGGGCAGGGGCCGACATCGTGTTGCTCGACAACATGGACGGCGTCATGCTGGCCAGAGCGGTCACGGCTGTCCGGGCCGAAGCGAAAGCCGCCGGGCGCCACTGTCTGACCGAGGCATCAGGTGGAATCCGGTTCGAGGATCTGAACCGGGTCGCCGCCGCAGGTATCGATCGGATATCGACTAGCGCCTTGACCCTTGCGCCACCGCTCGACTTCGGGTTCGATGAAGTGGTAAACACTCAGGCGTAGCAGGGGAGGAAGCGGTCACGTGGGTCCCATCACCGGAGTCCCGTTGCTCGACTGGTTCCTCGGCTTTCTCGACGCGGCCGGATACCCGATGGTGTTCGGCATCACCGTGCTCGAGAACATCTTCATCGTGGGCGCGTTCACCCCGGGCGAGACGGTCGTGGTGGGCGGAGCGTTCCTGTCGACACCCCAGTACGGTTCGCTATCGTTTGCTCTCGTGTGGGTCTACGCCGTTCTCGGGACAACGATCGGCAGCAACATCAGCTACTTCCTTGGCCGGAGAGGCGGACGCGAGGCACTCGTGCGCTACGGGAACCGGTTTCGCATCAGTGAGGAGCGGATCGCAGAGGCCGAGGAGTACTTCTTCTTGCACGGTTCCAAGACTGTGTTCATCTCCCGCTTCACCGTCGGCTTCAAGAGTTTCGTGCCGATGATCGCCGGGGTCTCGCGGATGCGACTGCCGTGGTTCGAGTTCTACACGCTCCTGGGCGCTGCGACCTATACGACGATTATCATGCTTATCGGGTATTTCGTCGGCGAGAACTTCGAGCGGGCGCTGGCGATAGTCTCGGGCGTGGGCTATGCGGGACTGACGGTCTTCGTCGCACTGGTGATCAGCGCCGTCGTGGCGGTGCGGCGCCTGCGGGCCCGCAGGGCCGAGGCGCGTGCCACAGCCGCCGGCGACGAGGGTGAGGCCGGGTGAGCACCCGCGACGACGTGCTCGCTGCGCTGCGGGATGCAGCTCCGGGCGGTATCTCGGGCGAGCTGCTCGCAGGCCGTCTCGACGTCTCCCGGGTCGCGGTGGGTAAGCACGTGGCAGGACTGCGCGAGTCGGGCTACGACATCGACGCGGTCCCCGGCCGCGGCTACCAGCTCCTCGGCGTGCCGGACGCCCCGCTCCCTGCAGAGGTGCGGCTCGCCCTGCACGGCGAAGGGTGGGAGCAGCTCCTCGGCGGCGGAGTGACCGGGTCGACGAACGTCGATGCCGTCCGGCTGGCCCGAGAGGGAGCGCCTCACGGTAGTGCGGTACTGGCTTCAGTACAGACTGCGGGCAAGGGGCGTCTCGGCCGGGAGTGGACGTCGCCCGCGGGAGGCGTCTACGTTTCGGCCGTGCTGCGGCCACCACTGACTCCCGGCGAGCTTACCGGGCTGCCTCTTGCGGTCGCGTGGGGTGTGGCTGCCGAGGTCGGGGAGCGGTTCGGCGTCGTGGGCTCGGTGCGCGTCAAGTGGCCCAACGATCTGTTGCTCGCCGGTGGCGGCAAGCTCGGAGGCGTGCTCCTCGAGATTGCCGGAGAGGCCGATCGCACCGCGTGGGTCGTCGCCGGGGTCGGCCTCAACGTGGTGCGCCCTGCTTGCGTCGCCGAGGGCGCGGCCTACCTCGCGGACATGCAGTCAGACGACGCGGCGCCCCGGCTTGCGGAGGCGGCCGCGGCCGTCCTCGACGGGATCTCGCGCGGCTATCGGCTCCTGCTAGACGAGGGCCTCGGCGCTGTGCGCGTTGCAGCCGAGCCGCTCGATGCGCTCCGGGGTACGCCGGTGCGCGTGCACGACATCAGCGGACGGCTCGTCGCTAAAGGGACGGCCGAGGGGATCGATGATCTCGGCCGCCTGCTCGTACGCGGTGGCGATGAAGGGGACCTCGTCCCGGTGAGTTCCGGGGATGTCACGCTGGCCGAGCCGCACGCTGGCGGCGGTTCACCGTGAGCCGGGTGTGGCGACCGGTCGGAGTGGGGAGGGTGCTCGACGACGCCTTCGGACTCTACCGGGCGAACATCCGCACCGTCGCTGTCGTCTCGCTGCTCACGGTCTTTCCCGTCGCACTGGTGGTCGGCGTGGCCCAGGTCTTCTACACGCGGGGCCTTCTCGCACTCGTGCCGGTGCTCGGTGAGGGAACCGGCGATCTTGCCGGATTCGACTCGCTCGCGCTGTTCGCGCTTGCATCGAACGTGACAGCTCCGTTCTTCTGGGTCGCCCGCGCCTATCTCGCCTGCGCCCTGTTGAGAGCTGCGGGGTCGTTCATGTCCGACGACCCTCCTGGTGTCCGCGGCGTGCTTGCCGTGGGATGGCGGCGGTTCCTGACGTACGCGCTGGTGAGTCTCGTGCTCGTATTTTCTGCGGGCGTGCTCGGCCTCTTCTTCATCGTGCCCGGAGTCATCTTCGCAGTCAGGTTCGCGCTTGCGCCTGCCATCGCGGCGGTGGAGGGTGCAGGGTTCGAGACGGCTTTTCGGCGTTCCTGGCAACTCACGAGCGGGCATGCGTGGAGACTCATCGGCTTCTTCGTGTTCCTCTCGCTTTTCACCCTCGTTCTGGAGACAGCGGTGACCTCGCCCTCGATCGTCCGTCAGGTCATGGCGTCGGTGCAGAACCCGGAGGCGGTATTTGAGCCTGTCTCGGTGGGCTGGAAGACCTTCGAGGGACTGCTTACGGCGGCGTCGGTGGCACTTGTGATGCCCTTCATCGAGTTCGCATGGTTCTTCTTCTACGCCGACCTGCGCTCGCGGCGCGAGGGGATGGACCTCGTGGCGCGGGCGGCCCTCCTCGGCGGGAGGAGGCGATGATGGCCCGCGGCGGTTGGATCGGAGTGCTCCCGGTACTGCTCCTGGCGATCGCAATCGGGGGTGCCCCGTCCACAGCGACCGCCACGACCGCCACCGCCGTCGCCGACTATCGCGACCGGGTCCTCTCGGCGCGCGAGAGCCTCGAGGGGTATCTGGAGACGGGTGGCGAGGCGAGTCCCGGTCCGCTCGTGCCCGCACTTCTGCGCGAACTTCCCATCTCCGAACGGGTCGTCGTGGGCGAGACGGAGGTGCTCGCCGACCACTCGACCTTCCGCGCGCTGCTCACGCGGCTCGATGTCTCCCGTGACCCGCCGGTTCGCGCTGAGATCGCCGGGGAGATGGCTGAACACCTGCGGGCTATCGAGCGTTCGTTGCCCGGGGATGATGACCCGGTGCCAGCCGATGCGGACGTGCTGCAGGAACTGCTCGACGAATCGAATCTCAGCGTCCGCTCGCCGCTGAGCGAACTGCTCGGCGAGTTCATTGACCGCGTCGCTGCGGCCTTCGAGCGGTGGCAGACCGCGCTTGCCTCGTCGAGCGCGCCTCGGCGCATCATGGCGATCGGGCTCGGCGTGGTGATCGCCGGGCTTGCCGCCGCACTGCTGTGGGTGCTCGTGCGCCTCGCCGTGCGGCTTCGGGCGAGCACATCGGTATCCGGGCGGACCCCCGCCGCATCGCACGGCGGCGTGGCGGTCGTTGCGGCCGCGGAGGCGCTTCCGGCCGACGCCCTCGCCTACGCCGAATCGCTTGCCGCGGCGGGCAGGTTCGCCGAGGCGGTCCGCGCGCTCTTCGGTGGAGCGGCACGCTCACTTGCCGAGGCCGGGCTCCTCACCCGGACCCGCACGCGTACGAACGCCGAGCTTCTGTTCGACGTCGCTGCACGCGCGCCGTCGCTCGCACGCCCCCTCGCGGCGCTCTCCGGCAGGTTCGAACTCGCCGTCTACGGG
>CAYGKH010000002.1:19859-41397 GCA_964350345.1 uncultured Coriobacteriaceae bacterium | reverse complement strand
CTTATGGCCCGCTCGCCGCACGGTCACGCACTCGTCGTCACCGCCCGGGAGGTCCCCCCGGCCCGCGTCGCGCGGTTTCGCGGCTTCGTCGCGATCGACGTCGATGACCTTGCCTTTGACGAGTCCGAGGTCGAAGACCTCGTGTCCGCCGTGGCCCCGGACGTGTGCGCGGCGCCGTTTGCGTGCGAGGCCCTCGAGCTTACGGGAGGGCAGGCGGCACTTACGAGCGTGCTTGCGAGCCACGCCGCGATGCGGGGCGGGCAGCTCAGTGGCGCCGAGCGCTCGCTCGACCTGACCGGGCTGCTCGTCGCGTTGGCGGACACGCAGCTCGACGGCGCCCAGACCGAGGCGCTCGTCGCGATCTCGCTGCTCGGTCACGCCACCTCTTCCGAGCTTGCCGCCGTCGACGAGGCGTACCGGAAGGTCGACCTTGCGAGGCTGTCGCGGTGCATCCCGCTGCTCAGGCCCGTGGCCGACGGCGCCGGTGCCGTCCGGTCATTTCACTTGCACGACATCGCGCGCGACGTCTACGGCTCGCACGTCTTTTCGGAGCGCTGCGGTCCTGAGCGCATGCGGACGCTGCGGGCAGCGTGCATGGGGGTGCTCGAGCGCAGACGCGACTACTCGCGTCTCGTCCCGCTGCTCGTCGAGCACCTCTCAGAAGACGACCTTGCCGCGTGGCTGCTCGCCTACGGGGAGCGGATCATCTCCTCGGGGCGCGGGCTCGACCTGGCGCGGGCTCTCGAGGCGCTGCCCTCCACGCTTCTTCTGTCCCACCCGCGGCTGCTACTCATGAGCGCGGAGTACGGACCGGTCGCGTCCGATTCGGCCGAGCGCCTGGAGCGCGCATCGCTCGCCAAGAGCCTCGCCGAGTGCGAAGGCGACTTGGCCACGGCCGCGGATGCGCTCCTGGCGATGGCGAACGCTGCCAAGGACCTGGGCAGGTCTCGCGAGACATCCGATGCGCTTGAGGAGCTCTTGGACCTTCCTGAAGACGCGCTCAGCCGCGAGCGGAGACTCGTCAGCGCAGCGCACCTCGCCACGGTCGCAGTGCTCATGTTCGACATGGAGAGGGCCGACAGGCTGCGAGTGATGCTCGAGGCGGCCCTTACCGAGGGAGGGTTGCGGGATTTGGTCCTTGCCCGCATCTACGTTCAGCTCGGGACTGCGAGGTGTATTCGCGGGAACATGCGCGAGGGCGCGCTGATGCTCACACAGGCATGCGAGATCGAGGAGGCGCCCCTTGCGCTGCGTGCCATGGCTCTCGGAAATCTCGCGATGTACCTCTTCGAATCGGGCAGATTCGCCCATGCCGGCAAGACCCTGCGGCGCCACGAAGCGGTCGCGGAAGGCTTCGGCCTTGAGACGTATCGGGCCGTCGGCAAGGGGATCCGGGCGGCACTTCACTTCCTTTCGGTGTCCGAGGCCGCAGGCCTCGACCTCTACGCCGAGGCGATCGAAGGCTATCAGGCGGTGGGAGATCGCATCTCCGAGTCGTATGCGCGTGCCGAGTGGACGATGCTCTTCAGGGGCATTGGTGACATCGACGGAGCGATGTCGGGGGTCGAGGCTGCGCTCGAGCATGCGACGAGTCTGGGCATCGTCTACATCCGCTATCTGGCCGAGGTCGAGCTCGCCGCGAACTTCCTCGCGCTTGGCGACCTCGAGGCCGCCGCACGGCATGCAAGTGATGTGCGCGGGATCTGCAGCGCCAAGGGCGCACTCCACCAGGCGTTTCGGGCAGACATGGTGCTCGCCGAGATCGCCCGGCGGCGGGGGAGCGCGCAGGAAGGAGTCGAGCGTCTGCGCGTCCACGAACGCTACATCCTCGATGAGAACGCCAACTACCCCATCGCCATGTACGTCCGGGCCTTCCCGGCGCTCCTCGGCCTGATCGCGTCTGCGCTCGGACCCGAGCGGCTGCCAGCCTACATGCTGCGGATGCTCCCTGACCGCTGCGCCGAGAGCGCCCTCATCGCCGCCGCCGGCATCCTCCCCGATCACGAGTGGCGCGTGCTCGCCTCGCGCCTTCCCGCACCGGACGGCTCGCCGCGCACCGGGCTCGTCTCGCAGACCCCGCCATGCCGTGTGAGGCTGTTCGGCGGGTTCACGGTCACCATCGGGGACCGTGAGGTACCGGAGGGGGATTGGACCAAGCGAAAATCCCGCCTGCTCTTTGCCATGCTTGTGTTGCAGTATGGGCGCGACCTGTCCCGGGAGAGCATCTACGAGCACCTGTGGCCCGAGATGACCGAGTCACGGGCTCGCAACAATCTTTACGTGACGTGGAGCGCCATGAAGGCCGCCCTCATGCCCGAGGCGGACCGCAGCGTCGCCTGCCCTTACGCGAGCCACAAGAACGGTGTGTGCCACATCTCGACGTCACTCGTCTCCTCCGACGTCGCCCGGTTCGACACGCTCTTCGCCGAGGGGCGCGCGGGCGAGACGGCGGGGGACCAACCTGCGGCCTTGAGAGCCTATGAGGGCCTCGTCGATGTCTACCGAGGAGAACTCCTCCCGGGCGACATCTACGACGACTGGTTCTCCTCGGCGAGGGATCGGTATCGTCAGGACTTCGCCGAAGGAATGCTCGCAGCGCACCGTATCCTCTCGGAGCAGGGTGACCATACGTCCGCACTCCGCATGGTTCGCCGTGGGATAGCGGCCGACTCGTGGCGTGAGGATCTCTACCAGGCTGCGCTGCGGTCGCAGATAGCGCTCGGGCAGCGCAGCGCCGCGGTCGAGACGTACATGGCGTGCCGGTCGTGCCTCGCTGACGATCTCGGCCTCGATCCCTCGGGCGAGACGGTGCGTCTCTACGAGAGGATCCTCGCCATGGAAGACGGGCCGAACGAGATCAGCTACGACTGATGCTGCGAGTCCGTTGCGCGCTTTGATTTCTGTAAGACCTGGTTAAGTGTCGATGTGTATGGTGACTATATCGGGATGCTACAAGCAAGCACCTCGATGGGGCGGACCGAAGGTCTTCGCTGGACTTCCCGAAAAGGGGCGCAGCGGACGCGTGTGGTAGGGCCACTGGGTGAGGAGCCGGGGAGACTCCTGAGGGGCATCTTGATGGTCGATATGCCCACCTTCCGAGTCCAAGGGGGACTAAAGAAACGCCTCGGCAAGGGGTCGGTGACACAACAGTGTCGCCGACCCCTCCACTATGGTGGCTGTGCTAAAATTGTTCGTCGTGCTTCTCGTGCGACCCTGCCCAGAATTCCACCCGAAAGGTGTTGTGCTTCATGGCCAATATCCTCGCCAAACTTTTCACCCTCGGCGAAGGACGTCAACTCAAACAGTACGAGGGGATCGTCGATAGCATCAACTCTTTAGAGACCGATTTCGCGGCTCTTTCCGACGACGAAATCAGGGCGAAGACCGCCGAGTTCCGACAGCGGGCCGCAAAGGGAGAGTCCAACGCCGACCTGTTGCCTGAGGCGTTCGCCAACTGTCGCGAGGCGGGCCGCCGGGCCCTCGGCATGCGTCACTTCGACGTGCAACTCGTCGGCGGCATGGTGCTCAACGCCGGTCAGATCGCAGAGATGAAGACCGGTGAAGGAAAGACGCTCGTAGCGACTCTCGCTGCATATCTCAACGCCCTCGGCGGGAACGGTGTTCACATCGTCACCGTGAACGACTACCTCGCTTCACGAGATAGCGACTGGATGGGACAGGTCTACCGCTTCCTCGGCCTTGAGGTCGGTGTGATCTATTCGCAGATGGATCCTGCCAAGCGGATCCAGGCATATCAGTCCGATGTCATCTACGGTACGAACTCGGAGTTCGGGTTCGACTACCTGCGCGACAACATGGTGGTCCGCCCGGATCAGCGAGTACAGCGCGGGCGCCACTTCGCCATCGTCGACGAGGTCGACTCGATCCTTATCGACGAGGCCCGGACCCCGCTCATCATCTCGGGTGCCGGTACCAAGTCGGCCGACACCTACAAGCAGTTCGCGAAGATCGTCCCACGCCTGCGCCCCGAGGTCGATTTCGAGGTCGATGAGGCGAAGCGCACCGTCGCCCCCACCGAGGATGGCATCCGCAAGGTAGAGCAGCTCCTCGGCGTAGAGGACCTCTACTCCGACCCGAGCGGCCAGATGGTCAACCACCTCCAGCAGGCCCTGCGGGCGCACTTCATGTTCAAGAAGGATGTCGAGTACGTCGTCAAAGACGGCGAGGTCATCATCGTCGATGAGTTCACCGGCCGGCTAATGTATGGTCGCCGTTACTCCGAGGGCCTCCACCAGGCCATCGAGGCGAAGGAGAAGCAGCACGTGCGCGAGGAGAACCAGACGCTCGCCACCATCACGCTGCAGAACTACTTCCGCATGTACGAGAAGCTCTCGGGCATGACCGGTACGGCCGTGACCGAGGACGCCGAGTTCCGTGAGATCTACAAGTTGCCGGTGACCGTCATCCCGACCAACATGCCTATGGTTCGCGACGACCGTGAAGATCTGATCTACCGTACCGTCGAGTCGAAGTTCGCTGCCGTGGTCGAGGAGATCGCCGAGTCGCACAAGAGTGGCCAACCGTCCCTCGTCGGTACCATCTCCATCGAGAACTCCGAACGACTGTCCCGGCTCCTGACCAAGCGTGGCGTTCAGCACGAGGTCCTCAACGCCAAGCATCACGAACGCGAGGCCCACATCGTCTCGCAGGCTGGCCGTCTCGGCGCGGTCACGATCGCGACCAACATGGCCGGCCGAGGAACCGACATCGTCCTTGGTGGTAACCCGGACTCTCTCGTCGAGGACCTGCTTCGCGAGAAGGGTGTCCAGCCCGAGGAGGCTACCCCGGAACAGCACGCGGAGGCGCTGGCTGCCGCCAAGCGCATCACGGCCGTCGAGCATGAGAAGGTCGTGGAGGCGGGAGGTCTTGCTGTCATCGGCACCGAGCGTCACGACTCCCGACGCATCGACAACCAGCTCCGCGGCCGTTCGGGTCGACAGGGCGACCCGGGCCTCTCTCAGTTCTACCTCTCGCTCGAAGACGACCTCATGCGACTCTTCGGCGGGGACCGCATGGACCGTATCTCCCGATTCATGGAGAAGACTGACATCCCCGACGACATGCCGATTCAGGCAGGTCTCGTCTCCAAGGCCATTGAGAGCGCACAGCGCCAGGTCGAGACGATGAACTTCGCCGCGCGCAAGCACGTGCTCGAGTACGACGACGTGATGAACAAGCAGCGCGAGGTCATCTATAAGGAGCGCAACCGGATCCTGGACGGCAAGGACATCCACGCTCGCGTCGACGAGCTCGTGCGCGAGATCGTCCTTGCGAACGTCTTGGACTACTGTCCGGAGCACACCTACTCCGAGGAGTGGGAGTGGGATGGACTCACGACGTGGTATCGCGATCTTACCGGCATCGACGGTGTGGTTGCCGGGCACAAGGGCGAGATCGAGAATCCCCACGAACTTGCCGATGAACTCGCCGAGGCTGCTCTTGAGGCGTATGCGAAACGTGAGGAGGACCTCGGCCCGGAGAACCTGCGAGAGCTCGAGCGCCAGGTCATGCTCAGGGTCATCGACACCCGCTGGATGGAACATCTCCTCGAGATGGACTACCTCAAGGACGGTATCGGTCTGCGGGCCATGGGCCAGCGCGATCCGCTCGTCGAGTACAAGTCCGAGGCGTACAACATGTTCGGCGAACTCGTGGGGGCCATCAACGAGGACTTCCTCCGCACCATCTTCCATATCCAGGTACTCAAGCCCGAGCACCAGGCAGAGTCGGTCGCAGCGCGCGACGTGTCCTACTCGGCACCCTCGGAGTCGACCATCTTCTCGGGGGCCGCGCGGGCAGCGGCGACCGCAGCCGGGTCTTTCGGACCGTCTCCTGACGCGATCGCGGCGGCGAGCGCTGCTGCGGGCGGATCAGGCAAGGCGGCGACGGTAGTCAAGGACAAGGAAGACCCGTACGCCAACGTGGGGCGCAACGACATGTGCCCGTGCGGAAGTGGCAAGAAGTACAAGAAGTGCCACGGGGCGGCGGTCTAGGTGATCCAGGACCGGAGCAGTGAGCTTGCAGCTTTGCGAGGTCGCGTGGAGAAGATGGGAGACTACCTCCACCTCGAAGCGAAGCGCCACGAGATCGCTGAACTCGAGGTACGAGCTGCTGAACCGGATTTCTGGGACGACCAGGCAATGGCCCAGCAGGTGATGGCACGTTCCGCCGACCTTAGGGACGAGGTCAACGGGTACGAGAGCGCGCTCGCTGAACTCGAGGATGCCGAGGTCGCTAACGAGCTCGCACTCGCCGAGGGGGACGCTGAGATGGCTGGAGAACTCGTCGTCGCACTCAAGCATCTATCGAAGCGCGTCGACGGGCTCGAGATCACTTCGTGGTTCACCGGCGACTTCGATTCCGGTGATGCGATCCTCACGATCGTTCCCGGACAGGGGGGACTCGAGGCCCAGGACTGGGCGGAGATGCTCCTGCGGATGCTCACTAAGTACGCCGAGGGGCGCCGCTGGAAAGCCGATCTTCACGACGCCCCTCCTGGAGTCGAGCTCGGTATCGACCGGGCAGTCTTCACCGTGCACGGGCGTAACGCGTACGGGATGCTCCAGGCCGAGGCGGGGGTACACCGTCTTGTCCGCATCAGTCCTACCGATGAGAAGAGGCGTCGGCAGACCACCTTCGCACGCGTCGAGGTATTGCCGGTCCTCCCTGATGAGGTAGAGGTCGAGATCCGCGACGAGGACCTACGGATCGACGTCTTCCGCTCGAGCGGTCCGGGTGGTCAGTCGGTGAACACGACCGACTCGGCGGTGCGCATCACGCATGCCCCGACAGGACTCGTGGTGACCTGCCAGAACGAGAAGAGCCAATTGAAGAACCGCGAGTCGGCGATGAAGATCCTCAGAGCCCGCCTCTACGAGCTGAAGAAGGCTAAGCGCGAGGCAGAACTCGATGAACTGCGAGGAGAGAAGCAAGACATCAGCTTTGGCAGTCAGATCCGAAGCTACGTGCTCTACCCGTACCAGATGGTCAAAGATCACCGTACCGGTATCGAGACCGGCAACGTCGACGCCGTGCTCAGCGGCGACCTCGAGGAATTCGTGGTCGGATATCATCGGTGGCGCGTCTCCGAGCAGCAGGGCGCCGTCGCCGGTGTGGGCTCGTAGGAAGATGCCGCTCACCGCCGACCTGCACACGCATACGATGGCCTCGGGCCATGCATACTCCACTGCGACCGAGCTCGCGGTAGCCGCGCGTCGAGCGGGTCTTGGCCTGATCGCAATCACCGATCACGGTCCCACCTGCCCGGGCGCACCGGATCCCTGGTACTTCTGGAACCTCAAAGTGCTACCGTCGGTGCTCGACGGAGTCCGCATGCTCAAAGGTGTCGAAGCGAACCCGGCCGACACGGAAAGCGGCGTCGACCTGCCCGACGAGATCCTCGGCCAACTCGATTTCGTAGCAGTCGGCTTTCACCCTCTCACCGGGTTCGACCAACGCGATCGCGCTCGAAACACCGACTCGCTGGTGCGGGCGATCGCCAACCCTCTCGTCGACATGGTCACACACCCCGGTAACGAGCACGAGTTCCCGCTCGAGATCGATGCTGTCGTTGCGGCAGCCTCGGCTGCGGGCGTCATCCTCGAGCTGAACGACCACTCCTTCGCGCCTACGAGTATCCGTGCGGTCTCCAACCATCGGGAGCGGGAGTTCGCCGAGGCAGCGATAGCCGCTGGCGTTCCGGTCGCCGTGAACTCCGATGCGCACTTCGCGAGTCAGGTCGGCCACATGGAGGCCGCTCTCGCCGTCGCCTCCGAGATCGGTCTGGCGGAGCATGACATCATCAATCACACTCCAAAGAAGGTCCTCACGCATCTGCTTGCTCGTCGAGCGCGCCCGCTCCTCGACTACGCCGATGCCTGGGAGAGCGGCGCGTTTGGAGGTGAGCGCTGATGGCCGGACGACTCAAACGCGTGACTCCGGGCCGGGTTCTCAAGCACCGCCCGGTCCGCGACTACCTGTGGATGACCGCCGGGCTCGCCCTGACGGCCTGGACTCTCAACGCCTTCTTGATTCCCAACCGAATCGCCGCCGGCGGAGTATCCGGCCTTGCGACGGTCCTCTACCACACCGCGCTCGACCTCGGTATCACGGTGCCCGTGGGCGTGCAGATGCTCGTGATGAACGTAGTGCTGCTCGCCTTCGCCATGAGGACCCGCGGCTGGAGATACGCCGCGAAGACCATCTACGGTATCGTGGCGCTTTCGGTGTTCGTCGACGTCTTCGCGCCCTTCACGCCCCGCCTCGCTGAGGGGGACTACTTGCTTGCTGCGCTCTACGGCGGCGCGCTCACCGGGCTCGGTATCGGTATGGTCTTCAAGGCCGGAGGAACCACCGGCGGGACCGACATCGTCGCGCAGCTGCTTGCGCGAAAGATCTCCCTCGGCCAGGGTCAACTGCTGCTGGCTGTCGACGCGGTGGTCGTCTTGCTGGCCGCGCTGAAGTTCGGCCCTGAGCTCGCGCTCTACGGAGCAGTCGCGGTCTTCGTGATGGGCTCGACCATCGACCTGGTGCTCGAAGGGCTACCCGTGGAGAAGGCGGCGTTCATCGTCTCGGAGCATTCGGGCCGGATCGGCGAGGCGATCATGCATGATCTCGGCCGAGGAGCCACTGCGCTGGCGGCTCGCGGCATGTACTCCGGGACTCCGCGTGAGATGATCTTCACGGTCGTTTCCCGCAAAGAGATCGACGACCTCAAACAGATCGTGAACACCATCGACCCGCAGGCGCTGCTCATCATCTCTAATGTGCACGAAGCGATCGGTGAGGGATTCAAGGAGACGGGAGTACGATGAGAACCGACCTGCTCGATCCGACAGCTACAGAGATAGCGGCGCTGAAGATGCGTCACGACATCGTCGAGATGCTCGCCGCAGCCGGCTCCGGTCACCCGGGCGGCTCGCTTTCAGCCGCCGAGATAGTGGCGACGCTCTACTTCGGCGTGATGCGCCACGATCCGCGAAACCCCGACGACCCGGAACGCGACCGCTTCGTGCTCTCCAAGGGACACGCGGCCCCGGTCCTGTATGCGGCGCTCGCGCAGGCAGGCTACTTCGGTCGGGAGCACCTCATCACACTTCGGAAACTCGGCTCGCTTCTCCAGGGCCACCCGGACAGCAAGAAGACACCCGGGGTCGAGGTCTCGACCGGCTCGCTCGGGCAGGGTCTCTCGATAGCGTGCGGGATTGCCCTCGGCCTGTCGCCGAGTCCGGACGATGACCGCACCGTCTACTGCCTCCTCGGCGATGGCGAGTGCCAGGAGGGTCAGGTGTGGGAGGCCGCCATGTTCGCGGCTCACAACAGCCTCGGCAACATCGTTGCGATCGTCGACCACAATGGCCTGCAGATCGACGGCGCGTGCTCGGAGGTCATGTGTCTCGGAGACATGGAAGCCAAGTTCGCGTCGTTCGGCTGGGAGGTGGCCAGCTGTGACGGGCATGACGTCGAAGCGATCAGTGCGGGGCTCGCTCACGTACGCGGGGTACCTGACAGGCCGGGCGTGCTTGTCGCGCACACCGTGAAGGGCAAGGGAGTGTCGTTCATGGAGGGTGAGGCGGGCTGGCACGGTAAGGCCCCTTCGGCCGAGGAGACACAGATCGCGCTGCGCGAGATCGCCGCGGCGCTTGAAGCGAAAGGAGCGGCGCTGTGAGCAAGCGCGCGACTCGAGAGGCATTCGGCACGACCCTGGTCGAGCTCGCCGGAGAGGGCGTGGATGTGGTCGCCGTTGAGGCTGACCTGTCCAAGTCCACCACGACCGCGGCGTTCGCCGACGCGTATCCGGAGCGGTTCTTCAACGCCGGTATCGCGGAGCAGAACATGGTCGGCGTGGCTTCAGGCCTGGCGGCGAGCGGCAAGGTGGCGTTCACGGGCTCCTTCGCGGTCTTTGCTACGGGCCGCGCGTACGACCAGGTGCGAAACACCGTCTGCTACTCCGAGCTCGATGTGAAGCTCGCCCCGACCCACTCGGGCATCACGGTGGGACCGGACGGCGGTAGCCATCAGATGCTCGAGGATATCGCACTCATGCGCGTCCTTCCGGGCATGCGGGTCCTGGTGCCGGCCGACTTCTATGCGGCCCGCGAGGCGATCCGCGTCGCGGCGGCCACGCCGGGACCGTTCTACATCCGACTTGGCCGCGCAGCTGTCCCGTTAGTGCACCGGGAGGACTTTCGTTTCGAGCTCGGCCGGGCGTACGTCTTGCGTGAGGGCACGGACGTCACACTCGCCGCCTGCGGTGTGATGGTCGAACGAGCTCTTGCTGCCGCCGACCTTCTGGCAGACCAGGGTACCTCGGCCGAGGTCATCGATGTTGCGACCGTCAAGCCGATCGACGTCGAGACAATCGCTGCCTCTGCAGAGAAGACTGGCGCGGTAGTCGCGTGTGAGGAGCACTCGATCTTCGGCGGGCTTGGCTCGGCTGTGGCAGAGGTTCTCGGCGAACACATGCCGGTGCCGTTCGCTCGCGTGGGCGTGCGGGACGTCTTCGGGACGTCCGGTGATCCCGAGGAACTCCTGGCACACTTCGGGCTGACTGCGCACCATGTGGCCGAGGCCGCGCGGGAGGTTATGGCGCGAGCAGAATAGCGAGGTCGGGCGGACGTTTTCTCAGAGGCACCTCTTGTTGTGGAACCCTGGTTTCCCCTGTACAGTTGTAGGCAGCATACGAAGAAGCAGAGGACGAGTCTCTGCACAGACGCAATCATGGACGAGTCTCAGGGCGTGGGAGTATCGAACGCGCAGCTGTGAGGTTTCTTCTGACCGCAATGATGACCACCCTGATCATGATCGTGACAGGGTTGCTCTCTCTTGCATTCCCTGGATCGGCCTACGCGCAGACTGAAGCCCCGGGGTTCGTGCACGCCCAGGCGGTCCGCGGGCATATCGTCGTCGTCAACTGGGAGCCACCGCTCGGCGATTCGACCGAGAACATGACCTACCGCATCTACCGGGCACAAGGAGCGACGCTCCCCGCCTTCCCCGGGAGCGGCTGGACGCTCGCGGGGACCACCGACAAGCGGTGGAAGAACTCGTTCCTCGATGACGAGCCGAAGGCCAACTCTGCTCGTTATTGGTATCTCGTCACCGCGAATAACGGCACCCAGGGCGAGAGCCTTGCAAGCCCGGTGAATTCGGGGGTCTCCTGGCACGCCACGAATCGACGGTCGTACTACTATGCGCCGGCGACCGCCGCCGGGTCCGATTCTTATCAGCGCTACATCGGTCCGTATACGTTGCCGCCGCTCGAGCCGACGAACCTGCGGCTCTCAGGCGCAGATGAGGAGATCACCATCGAATGGGATCCGGTACCCTCGACCAACATAGTCGAGTACCGCATCTACCGGTTTACTTCGAGCGGGCAGGATCCCGAAGGGGTCGTGCCGCTCGGGACCGTCACCGGAGCGCCTCCGGCCACGACGTTCACCGATACGACGGTCGAGCGCTACCGGCACTACTGGTACCGTATCGAAGCGGTCGATTCCGTGGGCAACACTGGTTTCCGGTCCATCGAGGTGCACTTCAGGACCGTGGCCTCGGAAGGGCCGTCCACTCCGCACGCTCTGGGAGACGACCCGTGGATGGGCGACACGTGTCGCGAGTGTCACCAGGTACACATCGCGCAGGGTCCCAAGCTGCTGAAGTTCTATCCCGAGGGCACGTCGGAGGCGGAGCTGTGCTGGACCTGTCACGACGGAACCGGTTCCCGGTACAACGTGAGAAGAGAGTTCACTGACGATCCGGTCTCTGCGCACATGGTCACATACGGGGAGACCGAAGGTGATTTCGTCTGTGTCGACTGCCACACCCCACATGGCACGACAGTTCAGACGCCGAAGCTGCTCAACGTCGATGGCGTGACCGAGGGGAACTACATCTGTTACGGCTCGGGCTGTCACGGTCCAGAGGATCCATGGGTGCCTGAGCCGCTTCCGGGGCAGGTGTTCACATCAGAGGAGTTCGATTTCCAGGCGGCGTTCGAGGGGTCCGCTCACAGCGAGATTCCCGATCCGGAGTCGGGCACGGGGATCAAGTGCTCGACGTGCCATCAGCCGCATGCTTCACCCAACCGGTGGCTGTGGACCTTTGACTCTTATCGTGGTTGCATCCAGTGCCACGGACCTGAGGCAGGCGTCGACCTGACAAGTCCGGACATCTACACGCGCATGACGCTGAGCTCGGACCCCGACACGTCGCACAACGTGCTTGCCCGCAATCAGGATGACGGCAGCTTTATGGCGTGCCAGCACTGTCACAACACACACGCTGTCACCGAGGAAAAACCTCTCGTCGATCCATGGAAACCCGGGATCCTTGCGGAGTACCAGTGGGACGAAGATCGAAACGCGCCGCTCGCCGTCCCGGACAGCAGTCCGGATCAGCCTCGCTACAACGAGTTCTGCATCAGTTGCCATCGTCTCGACGGCGGAAGTGCGCGCCTGCCACAGGCGGAAGACACGATGCCCTGGGTCGACCCACCGCTCGACGCCGGTTCGCTCACCAAGGATATCGGGCTCGATTGGCAGGCCAGGGTGCACGGCCGCGACTCAGCCAACGGGGCGGTACTCGATCAGGCCACGATGGGTTACGAGAACGGCATGACGCTTTCATGCATGACCTGTCACGAACCACACGGTACGGTGAACAACTACAACCTGCGATCGGATGTCCCCAACATCGACGGTGAGTTTCCCAAGGAGGACCTGTTGGTCGTGCAGGTGTTGGATGCGAGCGGAAACCCTGTCGCAGACTCGTATGACACGAGGTTCTTCTGCCACAGTTGCCACCTTCATACGGCCGCCTCTCCGTCAGGCCATTCTTCGACAAACCTGAGCCAGCCGAAGAACTACCGGGTCTTCCCGAATGGGTGCACCGACAGGGCGTGCCACTCGCATGAGTCGACTGGGAATCGCCGCTTCTGACACGCACGCGGCTCCGCGCGTGTAACGATTCGGTGTAGTCTGTGACCTTTCCGAGCGTCCACGGTGCGCTCTTTGCTACCATACGCGGTGGTACTAAAGCATTCGATCCCACCATTCCGGATTCGGAGACACTATGATTTCGATGCGCGGCGTCGAGAAATTCTATACGCCTGACGCGCCCGCTCTCGCTGAATTGAACATCGAGATCGAGGCGGGCGAGTTCCTGTTCTTGGTCGGCCACTCGGGCTCGGGTAAGTCGACCTTCATCCGTCTTCTCCAGCGCGAGCTGCTGCCCACCCGAGGACAGATAATCGTGGCAGGTCAGGACATCGTGAGGCTCAAGAACTGGAAGGTCCCGTTCCTTCGGCGCAACATCGGCTGCGTCTTCCAGGACTTCAAGTTGCTCCCGAACAAGACCGCATACGAGAACGTAGCGTTCGCGCTCGAGGTCATCGGGCGTTCGAAGCACGTGATCCGCACACAGGTACCCGAGGTCTTGCGGCTTGTGGGGCTCGAGGACAAGGTCAAGTCCTACCCGGATGAGTTGTCGGGTGGCGAACAGCAGCGTGTCTCGATCGCGCGCGCGTTCGTGAACCGTCCTCCCATCCTGCTCGCCGACGAGCCGACCGGAAACCTCGACCCGGCCACATCGCTGGGGATCATGAGCCTGTTCAACCGCATCAACAAGACCGGCACGACCGTGCTGGTGGCGACCCACGACCGCGAGATGGTCGACTCCATGCGCAAGCGGGTCATCGCGCTTGAGAACGGCCATGTCATCCGCGACCAGCATCGAGGAGTCTACGGTTATGGCGATTAACGTCGGCTACCTACTCAGGGAGTCCGTCACTAACTTCCGACGCAACTGGGTGATGAGCATGGGCGCGGTCATCACCATCTACCTATCGTTGCTGCTTGTCGGCGTGTCGATGGTCACCGGTTATGTGATCACCGAGGTCGTTCAGTCGGTAGAGGACAAGGTCTCGATCCAGATATTCCTCAAAGATGGCGCGGCGACCGAGGATGTAGAGGAGCTGCAGGGTTGGCTGCTCCGCGACGAACTCGTTGAGACGGTCAACTACGTCTCGAAGGAGGAGGCGCTCGAGCGCTTCAAGGAGGAGATGGCCGACAGTTCTCAGATCGTCGACAACATTCGCGAGAACCCGCTGCCGGCCTCCCTCGATGTCGCCCTCAACGATCCGCGCACCGTCGAGGATATGGTCGGCAAGATTAAGACAAACGAGACGTTCCTCAAGGTCTGCGATCGTCCTGACGATCCTGAGGAGTCGCTCAAGTACGGACAGAAGATCGTGAATCAACTCTTCGCTTTCACCCGTGTGATTCGCCTCGTCGGAGTGGTTTTCGTAGCGATGCTCGCGGTAGTCAGTCTGATCTTCATCAACAACACTATCCGTCTTGCGATCTATGCCCGCCGTCGGGAGATCGGCATCATGCGGCTGGTCGGTGCATCCAACTGGTTCATCCGGGGCCCGTTCCTCTTAGAGGGTGTCATCCAAAGTCTTATCGGCGCGGCTCTCGCGATCCTGACGGTCGTCGCTATCCAGGCAGCGGTCCTTCCCAGACTTGCAGAGGCGCTACCTTTCCTCCCCGTAGATGTCTCCGGTAGTGCGATGGTGCAGCTTGCTCTCGTGCTCGTGGTCGCAGGAGTCGTCATCGGGCTGATCGGTGCGGGCTTTGCTCTGCGTCGCTATCTCAAGGTTTGATCGACCACACATCGGCGCATCAGAGAACAGGCAGATCATGAATCGCAATAGCCTCTATATAGCCGCTTCCGTCATCGGGGTACTCTTGCTCGCATCGGCGTTCCTCGGCGGTGTCGCATTCGGCCAGACGGTAGACTGGTCATCGTGGTTCCGTACGGTACCGGGTCCCACGGGGTCGGATGTGGGCAAGCGCGTCGATGAGGTCCGGCGGATGCTCGACCGGGAGGCACTGATCCCGTCGAGCGAGGAGTCGATGACCGCCGGTGCGATCCAGGGCCTGCTCGACTCGCTCGACGACCCGTACGCGACATACCTCGATGCGACCCACTTCGAGTACTTCAACGATCAGCATGAAGGCGAGTTCTTCGGCATCGGGATCACGATCGCAAACCGTGATGGCGTGGTCTACGTTGTCTCGCCGATCGATGGCACCCCGGCGGCGGAGGCGGGCCTTCGGGCAGATGACGTCATCGTGTCCATCGATGGCGAGTCGCGTGAGCGCTGGGACGTCGAAGAGGTCGTCACCCGTGTGCGCGGTGAGGCGGGGACCGAGGTCGAACTCGGAATTCATCGCGAGGGCGAGGACGAACTCCTTATCTTCAGCATCATTCGTGCACAGATCGACATACCTAACATCATGACGCGCATGGAGACGGACGATGTCGGATACATCCGGCTCATGACGTTCAACCAGAAGTCGACCGAGAGTGTCGCCGATGCGATCGAGGATCTGACCGCTGAAGGAGCGACCTCGTTCGTGCTCGATGTCCGTGACAACCCGGGCGGACTGCTCAGTTCGGCCGTCGATCTGGCCTCCCTGTTCATCGATGATGGGGTAATCGTCCGGGTCGAGGAGCGTGACCGGCCACAGGTCGAACATCGTGCGAAATCCGGTGTTGTGACCGATGCGCCGCTCGTGCTCCTGGTCAACGGACACTCCGCTTCCGCAAGCGAGGTGCTCGCAGGAGCATTTCAGGACTACGGCCGGGCGCAGCTCGTCGGCGAGAAGACGTTTGGCAAGGGAAGTGTGCAGACGGTCGAGCAGCTGCCGTTCGGTGGAGGGATCAAGTTCACCATCGCGCGCTACCTCACGCCCCAGGGACACGCGATAAATGGTGAAGGACTCACGCCGGACGTGAGGGTTGAGATGGACCCCTCACTACAGGCCGAGGAGTCCGAAGACGTGCAGCTTCAGGCTGCAGTGGACCTGGCCCGTGCGGGTGCCCGTCAGGCGAGCCGCTAGGTGCCGCCTACTCCTCGTCTTCCTCGCTCACGAACAGCGAGAGGTCGAACTCGGACTCCTCGATCAGTCGCATCTGACCTACTGTGATCTCGGAGTCGGCTTCGCCAGTGGTGCGCAGCGTGAGCACGGCTCCGTCGCCGTAGAGGCGCACGACGCACCGGTCCTCGGAGTCTGCTTCGAACTCGAGGTAGCGGAAGCTCGCGACGTTTAGGAAGAGGCAGCCGTTGACGGCCATAGTCGCCGATTCGAGGTCAGCCATGATCTTCACGAGCGTGGCTGTGCCCTCGGCGACAAGATGCTCGTCGACGATGTAGGTGAACTCGAGTGCCTCAAGTGTCTCGAGTGCCCGCACCATATCGCGCGGGTTGGAGACTGTTCCGCTGCCGATGAAGCTGGGTGCGAGTTGTCTGATGGGTTCCATGGGGCGTGGCTCCAGGGTAGACGATGAGCAAGGAGCATACACGGATTGCCGGGGGCGGTCAAAGACGCTGCGGGCGAGTCGGGAGGCAGTCGGAAGCATCCCGTCGCGGATAAGCCACCGGTGCGTTAGGCTCGTGATATCGATGAAAGGGGCTCGTGTGGCACCACGGAAGAAGGTCGTGAAAGCGAAGCAAGGCGGTCTTGTGGCCGGACGGATCACCATCAATCGGCGCGGCTACGGGTTTGTCGAGGCCGAGGAGGGCGACATCTATGTCGGCTCGGGCGATACCGCCGGTGCGATGCACCGCGACATCGTGGGAGTCCGCGTCGCTTCCGGGCGCACCAAGCAGGGGCGTTCAGGCATCGTCGTCAAGGTGCTCGAGCGCGCCAACACCATCGTTGTGGGCCGCTACGAGCGCCACGGACAGGTCGGCATCGTGGTGCCGAGTGATCCGCGCATCCGTACCGAGGTCTTCGTCTCGGCTCGTGATGCCGGAGGCGCGACCGACGGCGACATGGTCGTCACTCGGCTGACCGCGTACCCGTCGCGACGAACCGCAGCACAGGGCGTCGTCGAGGAGGTCATCGGCCGGGAGGGTGATCCCGGGCTCGACATCGAGGTCATCATCCGCGAGCACGGGCTGCGGACCGCGTTCCCTGACGAGGCCGAGGCTGAAGCCGATGCGACTCGGCTTGACATCGAGACCGCTCTGGCCGAGGAGGGCCGTGCTGACCTGCGCGACGTGCTCACCGTCACCGTCGACCCGACCGACGCGCGCGACTTCGACGATGCGATCAGTGTCGAGCATGTGGACGGACGCGTCCGCCTCGGCGTGCACATCGCTGATGTCTCCCACTACGTGCCGGTCGACTCCGCACTCGATCGGGAGGCGCGCCTGCGCGCTACGAGCGTCTACCTGGTCGACCGCGTGCTCCCGATGCTGCCCGAGAAGCTCTCTAACGAGGTGTGTTCCCTCAATCCCCGCGAGGACCGTCTCGCGTTCTCGGTGATCATGGACCTCTCCAAGGATGGCAGCGTCGACTCGTATCGGCTCACTCCGTCGGTCATCCGATCGGACCACCGCTTCGACTACGATACCGTGCAGGCGTGTCTCGACGGCGAGAACGACTTCCCCGACGAGGCGAGCGGACGGCTCCTACGCGAGTTTGCCCGTCTGGCAGCCCTCATCGGCGAGCGCCGGGTGGCACGTGGTGGGCTGGACTTCGAGACGGTCGAGGCCAAGGTCGTTCTCGCCGAGGACAACATCACGCCGATTGACGTCAAAGTGCGTGAGCGCACCCAGGCTACCAATATGATTGAGGAGGCGATGATCCTCGCCAATGAGGTCGTCGCCGGTCACATGACCCGAGTGGGAGCCCCGATGGTCTATCGCATCCACGAAGATCCCGATGCCGATGCTCTCGCGCAGGTCGCTGTCGTTCTCAAGGAGTTCGACTATCCGGTCAAAGAGATCCATGGAGCGAGTCCGGCGACGTTCCAGCGCATCATCACGTTCGCCCACGACCGGCCCGAGAAGGTGCTCATCAATTCGTTGCTCCTCCGTGCACTGCAGCGTGCTCGCTACACCGACTACCTCGGCGCCCACTTCGGGCTGGCGAGTGAGGCGTACTGTCACTTCACGAGCCCGATCCGACGCTATCCCGACCTCCTCGTGCACCGTCTGCTCCGGGCGCAGATTGCCGGCACTCTCGCCGAGGAGCCGGTCGCGTCGATGGTGGGCGAGCTTGAGTGGCTCACCGAGCACTGTTCGACGATGGAGCGAGAGGCCGATGCGGCCGAGAGCGACTCGGTGCGCATCAAACTCACCGAACTGATGGGTGAGCACATCGGGGAGGAGTTCGACGGGATCGTCACGGGCGTACACTCGTTCGGCATGTTCGTCCAGCTTGAGAATACAGCCGAGGGACTCGTGCATGTCAGTTCGATGGGAGACGACTACTACCATCTTGATGCCGGGAGGTTCATGCTGGTGGGGGAGAACCGGGGCCGGGTCTTTCGACTCGGCGAGCGCATCACGGTGCGCATCTCGGGGGTGAGCGTGGCTGCGGGGCGCATCGACTTCGAGTTCGCGTGAGGGCGGGATCCGTGACCTGGCGCGCCTCGAGTCCGAGGAGTACACTGACCGTTCCCCTAGCCGATACATCAGGGAGGTAAACGTATGCGTCCCGAGTCCTTGGAGTTCTTCAAGAAGCTCGTCGAGGCACCGTCGCCATCCGGCTACGAGCAGCCGGCCGCACGAGTGATGCGCGAGCAACTCGAGCCGATCGCCGACGAGGTCACCACCAACGTCATGGGTTCCGTCCATGCCCTACTGCGTGGCGCCGACGCCGAGCGTGACGGGCGTCGAGTGAGTGTTATGCTCGCCGGCCACATCGACGAGATCGGCATGATGGTCACATACATCACCGCCGAGGGCTTCATCGCGTTCAAGCCGATCGGTGGTGTGGACGAGGCGGTCCTTCCCGGCATGCGGGTACGTGTTCACACGCGTGAGGGCGCGCTGCTGGGTATCCTCGGCAGGCTACCGATCCACCTGCTCGACGACGATGAGCGCAAAAGCGTGACCAAGGTGCACAAGCTCTTTATCGACCTCGGCATGAGTGCCGAGCGAGTGAAGGAGGAGGTGCGTGTGGGCGATGCGATCACCTTCGACGTGGGCTTCGAGCACTTCGGCGAAGGCATGGTCGTCTCGCGCGCTTTCGACGACAAGATGGGTGCGTTCATCTGCGCCGAGACCCTGCGTGTCGTCCGCGAGCGCGGAGGCGCGAAGGTGGACCTGGTCGTAGCAGGCACGGTGCAGGAGGAGATCGGCCTGCGAGGAGGCATCACCAGTGCGTACGGCGTGGACCCCACGGTCGGCGTTGCTGTCGAGGTCGGACATGCGACCGACTACCCTGATGTGGACAAGCGTAAGCACGGTGAGGCCGCATGCGGCAAGGGTCCCATCCTCGCGCGCGGCGCCAACATCAACCCGACGGTCTTTCGGTTCCTGTGCGAGGCGGCGGACGCAGCCGGGGTAGCTCACCAGTTCGATGGCGAGCCGCGGGGGACCGGGACCGACGCGAATGCCATTCAGCTTTCACGCGGTGGCAAGGCGGCAGCGCTCGTGAGCGTGCCGTTGCGCTACATGCACACGCCCGTCGAGGCGCTCGCGCTGAGCGATGTCGAGGCGGCCGTCGAGTTGCTTGCCGAGTTCGTGATGCGGCTTGATCCCGACACCGACTACACTCCGTAAGGCAGGGTATCTGAACATGGCCGGACCTGACCGCCATATCGCCACCAACAAAAAAGCGTACCACGACTACTTCATCGATGAGACCTTCGAGACGGGTATCGAGCTCACCGGCACTGAGGTCAAGTCGCTGCGCGCCGACAAGGCGAGCCTGAGAGACTCTTTCGCGACCGTTCGCCGGGGCGAGGTCTGGTTGCACCATGTGCACATCTCTCCGTATAGCCACGGGAACCGGGCGAATGTAGAGCCGCTACGACCGCGCAAGCTACTCATGCACAAGAAGGAGATCCGGTACCTCGCGGGCAAAGCAGCCGAACAGGGCGCCACACTCGTTCCCCTCAAGATGTACTTCAACGAACGCAACCTCGTGAAGGTCGAACTGGGCCTGGCCCGTGGCAAGAAGATGCATGACAAACGTGCGACGATAGCGGATCGTGATCACAAGCGTGACGTCGAACGTGCGCTGCGGGACCGCCAGAAAGGGTAGTGGGGGACCATAGCTGGGTTTCTCGGCATGCTGCTTGCGTCATGTGGGTATACTTAGCGGGCGGTCGGGATGTGGTCTCGGTCGTGCCGAGGCACCTTGAAAAGCTGGACCATGTGCCCACCTACCGTGGGGGCGACTGGTTTCGACATGATAGTCCTGAGGGAAGAAGCAGGCCGAGGTCTCCTCGCCTCGTTAAACAGGGGTAAGACGCCTATAAGCGTCGACAATGATCTTGCACTCGCTGCCTAGATAGAGCAGCGACGCCGCCCGGTGTGCGTCTCCGACACCGGTTTCCGGCGCCATTAAGGAGACTCACCGGACCGGAGTCTGACGGCACTCTGTAAGGGACATCTGAGCCGACTAGGAACGGGTACGCGGGCCACCGTGCGTCATCCGAACCGAATGCTAATCGGTGGCTGAGCCTGGAGATGCTTCCCAGGGGGGTATCGTGGACCGGAGTTCGATTCTCCGCGCCTCCACCAGCGAATAGACGAGCGGGGCCCCATCGCGGGGTCCCGCTCGAGTGCGTCAAGGGCGTTGAGCGGGGCGCATGGCGGCACGCTGGATGTGGGAATCAACTGTACTAGAGATGGTGGAGTTCGATCGCCCTCAAGAGAGGTGATCGAGGTGCGAGAAGATGGGCCCGATAGTGCTGTGGAACTGGCCCGTGCCGACGCCCTGGTCGCCGCCATCCCGGTGCCCGCGTGCATCGTCGACTCCCAAGGGGACCTCACAGCTGCGAACGCGTACTGGCGTGAGGTGTTCGTCGACCTCCCCTCGCACGTGCGGGGCGCGGGCAGGTCGGGTGTCGCTGCCGATCTACAGGTCACGATCCGGGGCCCTGATGGCCAGCTACGCACCTTCGCGGGCAGATGCGGACCTGCCGCCATCGACGACGCGAGCGGGGGAGCGATGTTGTGCACACTGGTGGAAATCACCGAGATGCGCCGTCGCGAGGAACAGCTCGCGTTCATGGCCTCTCATGATGTCCTCACCGGTCTGCCTAATCGCCTGCAGTTCGAGGACGCCCTTGTGCGCACACTCGCTCGTGCTCAGCGTGGTGGTCCGGGGGCGTTGATCATGCTCGACATCGACAACCTGAAATCATACAACGATGGCCTCGGTCACGCGCGAGGGGACCAGGCACTCGTGAACTTCGCTCTTCTGCTGCAGACGCACCTGCGCGCTGGCGACTTGCTCGCCCGGGTCGGGGGAGATGAGTTCGCAGTGGTGCTCGAGGACACGACACTGGAAGTGGCTGCCGAGATCGCGGAACGCATGCGTGCGGCAGCTGCCGAGGAGGCGTTCGTAGCCGAGGCTCGTTCGTTCGATCTTGGTCTCAGTGCGGGCGTGGTCCCGTTCGACGGGACAGAGGAGCCGCCCGCTCTCATCGACACCGCAGATAGCGCGCTCTATGAAGCGAAGAACACAGGTCGCAACCGCGTAGTCGTGCG
>CAYGKH010000002.1:14674-19759 GCA_964350345.1 uncultured Coriobacteriaceae bacterium | reverse complement strand
CTCGTCAACGACTTTCCCTTCTCCCAGGTCAAGCTCGACGTCTCAACGCTTGCACTGCTCGCCGACCAGGGTGGTGGAGCCGACTACCTCGAAGCCATCCGGCGAGTCGTGGAGGCTCACGGGCTCACCGTCGTCGCGTCGCGCATAGAGGATTCGCGGATTCTCCAGCGCGTGAGAGATGCGGGCTTTCGATACGTCCAAGGTTATGACATTGGACGGCCGAGGTCGGTTCCCGAGTGACATCTTGCTGACATTCGGAGGCGTCGAGCACTTTCCTCGGCTAGAATCCTTGAAGTATGCACGCTTGTCGCGGCGCTCCCGATCGGTCTCACTGGAGAGGAATCCATGGAAGAGTTGGTAGCGGGCCTGCCCCCGTACCTGAAGTACCTGGTGTTGGCGTTCGTTCCCACCGTCGAACTTCGAGGTGCGGTGCCCTGGGCCGTACAGCAAGGGGACAGACTCTATCTGCCGCTCATCCTCATCGCTGGCTTATCTTCTTGCCGACGTACTGGGGGCTCGAGTTGCTCTACGAACTGATCCCCGAGAACACGTGGGTACATCGCAAGCTCGAGCGGATTCGTCACAAGGCGCATCCTCTCGTTGAGAAGTACGGCGTCCTCGGCCTGGCGGTCTTCGTCTCGATCCCGCTTCCGGGCACCGGTGCCTACTCCGGGTCGGCCGCTGCCTGGCTGCTCGACATGGACTGGCGCAGAGCGTTTCTTGCGGTCAGCCTCGGCGTGCTGATCGCGTTCTTCGTGGTCTGGGGATTGTCCGAGGCTGTCGCCGCAGGCATCGGGGCGTTTCGCGGGCTCATCTGAGGAAGGGATACCATGCAAGAAGAACGCGATCTTGACCGCATCAGACGCGCGCTCGCAGGAGAACCCGGCTTGCCGTGCGTCGGTGTGACCTTCCTGCCCGATGAGGCGGTCCTCTCGCTGTCGTGGGGCGCATCGCACCAGGTGCCGCTGGTGTCTGTGGTGTGCAGTCGATTGCGTCCCGACTTCGCGTTCGTCCGCTCCTGGGATCCCGGCGCGGGCGAGATATGTGCCGAGGTCGCCCGCTGCGGTACCGCGCCGTTATGGGTCGTGCGAGGCGCATTCGACACGGTCGCTGCCGCGCAGGGGTGGAGTGAGACGTTACGCGCTACCATCTCTGAGCCCGAGGCTCTCGCTGGGGCTCTTGATGACGCGGTACGGGTCGCTCGCGCGACGGTGCGCGAGGGAATCGAATGCGGTGCGGTAGGTGTCGTCGTCGGGGAGGACGTGGCCGGTGCTGAGGGGCCACTTCTCTCTCCTGACTACATACTTTCCGAGATCGTGCCCCGGGTGGGGCGGATCGCGGCGGCAGCCACAGAGGAGGGATCGCCTGCTGTGTGGCACTCGGACGGAGACGTTCGCCCCTTCCTCGCCGCGGCGGCACGAGCGGGGCTCGACGCCGTTCATCCTGGTGGGCTACCGGCCGACCAGCTGGGCGAGGTGTTCCTTGCCGCCAGGCGTGAGGGGTTGGCTCTACTCGGGGGAATCCCCGCGGATGTCCTTCGGGAGGGCGGACCCGCAGTGATCCGGGCGGGCGTCGCCGCGGGCGTTGCTGCGTACGGCGGCGGACTGCTCGTGAGCGATGACGGCGGTGTGACGACCGGCGAGGAGCTGGGGATGTTGGTGATGGCGCTGCAGTCCGCGCGTAGCGCCGGGCCGGAAGACGGATCATGACCTCTGCGGAGGGGCACGCGGTGTCCGGCCCCGAGACCGGGAGGGTTCGCGCGGCCGCCCTTCTCGACTCGGTGGCGGGTCTGCTGCTCGCTGTATTGCTCTATCCGTTCCCGGTGATGCGCGCCGCCTTCTCCGTTCCGGTGTTCGTAGTCTCGATCCTCGTCTCAGTCGCGCTGATCCAGGTGCTTCTAGCAGCGACGTCACTCGTGATCGCCGGGCGCACCATCGGAATGCACATGTTCGGACTCGAGTTCGACGAGGGTCCGCGCCCTGTCCGCGCCCTCCTCTGGGCTGTCGTTTGGACGATCGCGCTGGTGCCTGGCCTGCTGTCTGGTCGGCCATTCGATCCCGCCAGAGGATGGGCCGCCGGCGCGACCGGCCTCACATTCAAGCTCACCGTGCCCTCGTAGTGCCGGGCAGGGCCTGGCGGACTCCTCGGCATCTCGCTACATGCCTACCACACCTGGCTTCACCTTGCTTTGCCCGAGGCTGGCACCGTGCTACGATTGCTCTGGCGTGCGCCCCGTGGGCGCCGTTCCGCATGGCCTGCTTGCCGGGCCGACGACACTGGACATGACGTGGACCACCGGGAGGGAATTCGTGGCGCTTGAGGGCAACCTAAAGGACTTCTCGCTCGCGGACATGTTCCACCTCCTCGCTTCGGGCCAGAAGAACGGGACGCTCTACATGACCACAGCAGATGCCGAGGGCAAGGTTTGCTTTAAGAAGGGCCGTGTCTTCTTCGCCTCTTCGAACTACAACCGCGAGTCCCTCGGCAAGCGTCTCGTTAAGGCGGGCGTGATCTCCGACAAGCAGCTCCGGCAGGCGCTAGGGCTGCAGAAGATTCAGAAGAAAGAGAAGGCAGGCCGGCGCCTCGGTCAGATCCTGGTCGACGAGGGGTACCTCGACGGGAAGGTACTTGAGGCGTTCATCCAAGAACAGATCAACGACACGCTCTTCGACCTCTTCCGTTGGGAGGATGGCGAGCTGCGATTCGAGGGGGACGATGTCTGCGAGTCAGAAGACATCGGTATCTCGGTCTCGGTAGAAAACATCATCATGGAGTCCTCGCGGCGTCTCGAGATGTGGAATCGGATCCGCGAGAAGATACCGTCGACTGAGACCCGGTTCGTGATGGCCTCCGCGCCCGGCGAGAAGTCGATTGAGATCCACTTGAAGCCGAAGGAGTGGATGCTTCTGTGCTACTTGCATGGTGGCCGCTCCGTTCGCGAGCTCACCGACCTCACCGGCTACAACGACTTCGAGACGGCCAGGATCCTCTACGGCATGAGTGCTGCGGGGCTGATCGAGAAGATTGGTGCGCCGGGCGGCGAATCTGTTGCGGAGTAGGCCATGACCCCCCGCGGCGAGCCACTTTCAAAGAACCTGACCCCAGAGCAGTTCGACCGTTTTCGCAACTATATCAACCTGCACTCGGGGATCCATCTCGAAGAGACGAAGATGGACTCCTTGCGGATTTCTCTTGTGACGCGCGCGACTCGCTTCGGTTACGGCTCGCTCGACGAGTACTTCGATGTCTTGAGCACGGACGAGACCGAGTTTCGCGAGCTGCTGAACCTGGTCACCATCAACGAGACCAGCTTCTTTCGCTTCCCTGCGCAGTACGACGCGATGCGCGACCACGTTATTCCTAAGATCCTCGAGGGCAAGGCGGCCGAGCAGAAGGATGTGCGCGTTTGGTCCGCCGGTTGTTCGACCGGCGAAGAGCCCTACACGATTGCGATGACCCTGCTCGACGCCGGTATCGAAGGTCTTGGTTTCCGTCCCGAGGTGATCGGTACCGACGTGTCCACCAACGCTCTGGATCGCGCCAGAGCGGGCGTCTATCCAGCCCGGGCACTGCACAGTGTCCCGCACGACGTGGTGAGTCGATACTTCGAGCCGACCTCCGAGGGCCATCGCATTGCGCCACAGATTCGGCGAATCGTCGATTTCTCCTATCACAACCTCATTAAGGAACCGTATCCTCTCGGTCTCCTCGGCAACTGGGACATCATCTTCTGCCGAAATGTCACCATCTACTTCCGGCTCGAGTCCACGCGGCGTGTGGTGGACAACTTCTTCGAGTCCCTCAATCCCGGAGGCTACCTGTTCATTGGGCATTCGGAGACCCTGACCAGCATCACCGATCGTTTCGAGCCGGTGGAAGTCGGTGGAGTATTCCTCTACCGGAAGCCTCATGAGCGGCCGACGCGCTCGTTCACTGACCGTCTGGGCGCGCGTTCTGCGAGGAGCGAGGCCCGTAGGGCCGCCGCCAGGAAGGGCGAACCTGCGTCCGGGCGTGCCGCAGTGAAGCGGGCCGGACGAGTCGACCCGGGGTTGACGCCGGAGTCCGCAGCCGCGAAACGTGTGGCAGATTCACTGCTTGCGCGCGCACGTCTTGCGAGCAGCGAGGGTCGTGGAGAAGAGACGCTCGAGGCAGCGCAGGCAGCACTCGCGGTCGATCCGTCACGCGCGGATGCTCACCTGCTTGCCGCGTACGGCCACGCTGATACCGGTGCGTTCGAGGCGGCGCTCGCGGAGGCGAATCGAGCGCTTGAGCTCGACCCGCTCATGGCCGCTGCGCGCTACGTACTCGGCCTTATCTACCTGCGCACCGATAGGCCGGACGACGCAGTCCGCGAGTTCAAGCGTACGATCTATATCGATTCAGATTTTGTGCTTGCGTACTTCAGTCTGGCGAATCTGCACAAGGCACGCGGTGAGCGCAGAGCCGCTTGCGCCGGGTATCGGAACTGCCTGGACGCGCTTCGCCGTAGTCCGGAGGGCGCGTGGACGGCGTTCCTCGGGGGCTTTCGCCCCGATCTACTTGCGAAAACGTGCGAACGCAGTCTGCTAGAGTGTCGGTAGGTGGCCGAGGTCGCGCTAAAGGTGAGACGCCCGCAGGGCGATATCAACCGGTAGACCGGGTACGGGGAGGGAGTCCAGGAATGGCCGATGCGCGAATACTCGCGGTCGATGATAGCCCGACCATCCTAGAGATGGTCAAGGCTATCCTCATCGCGGGCGGATACGAAGTGATCACCGCCGTCGATGGAGCCGAGGCGCTTGAGACCGCGCGCGCCGAGATGCCTGACCTTATACTTCTCGATGTCATGCTCCCGAAGCTCGACGGGTATCGCGTGTGCCGCCTCCTCAAGTTCGATCAGAAGTACAAGGGGATCCCAATCATCATGCTCACTGCCAAGACAGAGGAGCAGGCCATGGCGACCGGCATCCGCACAGGGGCCAACCAGTATCTGACCAAGCCCGTGGAGCCCGAGAGACTCCTGGCCGCAGTGGCCGAGGAACTCAGTAAAGCCCAGGGCTGAAGGGGTCAGGCGGATGGGCGAGACGAACACCATCACGGCGCGGG
>CAYGKH010000002.1:5874-14664 GCA_964350345.1 uncultured Coriobacteriaceae bacterium | reverse complement strand
TCCTTGACGCCCTTGCTTCAGCGGGGATCGTCACCGTTGAGCAGATCGCTGCGCTCAACGAGGCCGCTGCCTCCGGAGTAGTGACGCCGGGCGCGTTGGTCGCTCAGCGAGGTCTTGTCAGTCCGTCCGACCTCGCAGCGGTCCTTGAGGAGGAACTCGGGATTCCCCGGGTCGATCTTGCGAGCTACGCACCCGATGCCGCGGCGCTGACGATGTTGCCGGCGGCTGACGCTCGTGGGTTTGGCATGCTGCCGCTCTTCGAGATCGAAGGGATGCTCACCGTCGCTATCGGCGAGGCCTTTGACGTCTTCGAGCTCGATGGCCTGGCAGCTCGACTCGGGGTCGAGGTCGAAGC
Source organism: uncultured Coriobacteriaceae bacterium (assembly GCA_964350345.1). Lineage (GTDB taxonomy): Bacteria > Actinomycetota > Coriobacteriia > Anaerosomatales > SLCP01 > JAUVXE01. The sequence goes on along the minus strand of CAYGKH010000002.1, from coordinate 14,309 downwards.
CGTACTTGCCGACTCGACGTCGGTTCTTGAAGCGATCGCGCAGTACTACCCCGCCGAGATGACAGCCGAACCCGTTCCCGGGCCGCAAGACGAGGGTCCGCCGCCACCTCCGGCGGCCGAATCCGACGCGGCGACCGGGGGGCTAGGGGAACCGGTCTTCGACGCGAGCGACCTGTTCGAGGTCTCGACATCAGGAAGTGATGGTTCCGGGGATACGGGAACCGCTGTCGGGGTCGTTGTGGCAGAATCGCTCGGGGCCGAGGAGGGCTTCTCGGCGACAGAGCCGGAGACGATTGAGCACGTCGTCGAGACGGCTGCTGCGGACGGCCCACCTGCGATCGACCTCGATGTCTTAGCCGTCGCCGATGCGGGTAAGACCGCCGTGCTGGTCTCAGACATCCTTGAGCATGCTGTTCGCAAGGGAGCGAACCGCATCCATCTGCTTCCGTATAAGGACGACTTCTTCCTGGTCCATCGGAGCGGCGGCCGCCTTGAGAAGATTGCAAGCGCCCCGTTGTCGATGCAGGGTGCGCTCGTCGATGCGATCAAGTCCTATGCGCGGCTGAGTTCGGTCCCGTCCACGCTGCCGGCACTCGGTAGGCTGCACTCCAGGATCGCCGAGCACGACCTCGTCGTCACCGTCTCTGCGGTCCCGACTGTCGCAGGGCAGAGGGTGGTCATCTCGTTCGCCCCCCATAGTGCCGAACCCAAGACGCTACTCGACCTCGGGATGTCTGACGCAGAATCGCGCGCCCTGCACGCCATGGTTGAACGTGGCAGGGGGATACTGCTTGTCAGCGGACCCGTCGCGGGCGGCAGGAGTTCTACCTACTACGCACTTCTCGCTCATGCCGCGGCAGCGGGCAAGACCGCCTACTCCGTTGAGAGTTCGGTCGACTTCGAACTGCCGGCGGTCGCGCAGGTACTCGTGAACCCCGGATCACCGGTGGGTGCTGCGTCCTACTTCGCCGCAGGGATGCGCCAGGACACCGACGTGATGGCGATCGACTCGCTGCAATCCGTCGAGGACGTGCATCTGGCCATCGAGGCGGCAGGGCTCGGAAAACTCGTGATCGCCACCTTTTCCGGCGGCGATATAGTGTCCGGAGTCCGAAGGATGCTCGATCTGGGAGCCGAACCCACGAGCCTTGCCTCCGCACTTACCCTCGGAGTCGGGCAGCGATTGGTGCGCACCAACTGCCCCAACTGTTCGCAGGAGGAGACCACTCCACTGGCTGCAGCGATTCCTGGAGCTCCCGCCAACCTGGTCTCGCGTTCGGGTTCTGGATGTCCGAACTGCGGGAAGAGCGGCTTTTCCGGTGCGACAGGGATATTCGAGGTGCTGCCGTTCACCGAGCCTGTGCGGACGGTAATCGCCCGAGATGGGACTGGTGAGGAGATCGCGCAGGCCGCCCGTGCTGCCGGCATGCGGCCCATGGCCGCCTCGGGTCTGTCACGGGTCAGCGAAGGCCGCGTCAGCGCGGAAGAGCTGAACCGCGTTCTGCGATTCTCCGGGTGACGGATGGAAAGGAAGCGATGACTCCCCGCAAGAAGAGGCAGGATCCCACGCCGGAGCCGACAATCGAGACAGTGGCCCAGTCCGAACCGGCGCCGACCGCCGATTCAGAGGACGCATCGCTCCCGGCCAGCCCTCCGGTGTTGACCCGGATGGTCGCATTCCACCTCGCCGACCAGCGCTACGGGTTCCCGATCGAGAGCGTCCAGGAGATTCAGCAGATCGTGGCGCTGGCTCAGATTCCCGATGAGACCGGGGTGGTCCTCGGTCTTATCAACTTGCGGGGAAGCGTGGTGCCGGCCATAGATCTGCGTCTACTGCTCGGGATGCAGCCGATCGAGCGTACGCTCGAGACCCCGATGGTGATCTGTAGGTCGGCGAGCGGACTCGTTGCCTTCATCGTCGACGGAGTAGATGACGTCACCGAACTGCCGGAAGGCTGCCTACAGCCTCCACCACAGATGCATTCACTCTCCGGGCGCATGCTCGGGGTGTGTCGCCTCGAGGAGGGGATGGTATTCCTCTTCGACGTGGACCGCATTCTCGAGCCGGTCGATCTCGACGTGTGCGGGGAGGTGAAGCTCTTATGAGCGAACCCGTCCACGAATCACAGCTTCTCATGGTCGCCGAAGAGATCCTTCAAAGGCGCGCTGACTCTCTCGCGCACGAGGCGCTCGCAGATGAGACCGACGATCGCATGGGCTTGCTGCTCTTTCGACTCGACGAGGAGTGGTACGCGGTCAAGGTAGGTGAGGTTCGAGAGATCTACCAGGAGTATGAGGTGGCACCGATCCCCTGTGTGCCGTCTTTCATCCTCGGCGTGGTCAACATCCGGGGCGAGATCATCTCGGTGACCGACATCGCGGCGCTCATGCGCCTCGGAACACCCGGTTCGATCGACCCGGGTGTCTCCCCGGCCATCGTGATTCAAAATGAGACCTGCACATCGGCCATGGTCGTCGATGAGATCGGCGACATCGTTGACGTGCCTGTCGACAGCATCGAACCTCCGCTGTCGGTGATCGACAAGGCCCAGGCCGAATATATCGCCGGATCGGTCTATGTCGGTGAACGCTTGATCGGACTTGTGAATGTAGACCGGATTCTTCAGCCCATCGATGCCGAGGACCGGTAGGAATCGGAGGAAATGATGCTCAAAAGACTGGCGGACGGATTTCGCGGTAAGTTCCTCTACAAGTACTCCGCAGCCAACATCGCTCTTGCTCTGGCGTTCAATATGATCCAGTGGTGGGTGGTGCTTGCAGTCTTCGGCGGTCAGGCGCAAGACTTCCTCGGCCAGTTCGACCTGGGGACCTGGCTGCTGGTACTGGCCGCGCTGGTCACGATCGGTGTCGTTTGGGCTATCGTGCTGGTGATGATCGGTGCGCGGTTCATGCGTCCGCTCGACGAAGTCGTCGAGAGTGTGAGGGCCGCATGCCAGGGCGATATCGGACACAAGGTCGATCTCGACACGCCTGACGAGTTCGGTGTGCTCGCACGCTCATACAACCAGATGCTGGATCTCATCATCTATCTGGTGAGGCAGACGCACGAATCCTCGAGCCGCCTATCGCAGTCGGCCAACGAGATCCTCGCGGCGACCGAGCAGCAGGCGTCCGGATCGGCGGAGCAGGCAGCGTCGATCAGCCAGACGACCGCCACGATGGAGGAGCTCGCTGCGACCTACCGCCAGATCGCGGACAACGCGAACCAGGTGGTGAACATGGCCGAAGCATCTCTCGGCAGCGCCGAGAGCGGTCAGCAGGCGGTCCTCAACACGCTCACCGCGATGGAGGAGATCCGCAACCATAGTCAGTCTTCCGCCAACAAGATCCTGTCGCTCGGGGAGCGCAGCCAACAGATCGGCCAGGTGCTTGCGATTATCAACAGCATCGCCGACCAGACGAAGATACTCGCGCTCAACGCCGCCATCGAGGCAGCACGGGCGGGTGAAGCGGGCAAGGGCTTCTCGGTCGTAGCGATCGAGATCCGCAAGCTTGCAGAGTCCGTCGTGGATTCTACGGGTGAGATCGGGTCGATCATGGGCGAGATCCAGACAGCCGCTAATGAGCTCGTCATGGCGACCGAGCAGGAGCTCAAGCAGGTCAAGAGCGGCGTGGACCTCGCACACGTCACGGGCGAGAACCTCGACCAGATCCTCGAGATGATCGAGCAGACGACATCGGCGGCCAAGGAGATCAGCGCGGCTACCCAGCAGCAGAAGAGCGCCACCGACCAGGTGGTCAAGGCGATGCGCGAGGTTGCAGCCGTCGCCCAGCAGTCGGCGGCTGGCAGTCGCCAGGTCGCGAGCACGGCCGACCAGCTCTCGGCCATCGCCAAGGAGTCCAGTCAGATCGGCTCAGCGTTCAGGATCGTCGAATAGCCATCCGACTGAACCGCGAAGAGGAGCATCGAGATGGTCGAGTTCGACCGTAGTGCGTTCATAGGCAAGTTCCAGGAGGAGGCAACAGATATCCTCCAGCGCCTCAACGAAGGCGTCATCATGCTTGAGGACGCGCCTGGCGACCGCGATCTCATCGACCGGATGCTCCGTGACGCGCACACGCTCAAGGGTTCGTCACGTATGGTCGGGCTCATCGAGATCTCGGATATCGCTCACCGGCTCGAAGATGTCATGGTGAAGATCCGCGAGAAGGAGATGCCCTACACGCCGGAGATGAGCGACCACTTCTTCGAGGCGCTCGATGCGATCGTCCACCTTTCCGAGATCGCCGGGACCGATGTTGCGCCTTCGATCGATCTTCCAGGCCTGCAGGCGAGCCTGACGGCCCTGGCCGACGGCGTGGAGTCCGGCGCGGCCGAGCCGGGTTCGGAGACAGCCGAAGCATCTCCGAAGCGATCCAAGGACCCGAAGACAACGAAGGCACAGTCCTCACCGGCCGCGACTTCCGTCGCCCGGGATGACGAGTCAGATGAGCCGGATGTCGCGGAGCCCGCGGTTCGCGCTGTCCCCGGTGAGCCGCAGCGCGTCCAACGAGATGAGAAGCTCGAAGCGAAGGCCCAGCACACGATCAGGATCAAGACATCTCAGGTCGATGACCTGCTCAATCTGGTGGGTGAGGTCGTCATCTCGCAGATCAAGTCCGAACAGCGTGCCCGTGAGCTCAGGCAGAATACCGCGAAGTACGCCGAACTCTGGCAAGCATGGCTGCGCATGAAGGGCGCGCTCGCATCGGTTCCGCACACCGAGGAGCTCGTCGCCTCTCAGCTCATCGATGAAGTGACTGTCATCGAGTCGATACTGACCGATATACGCTCAGCGCAGGCAGGTTTCTCGAAGGGTCTCACCGACGACACCTCGCGAGCGAGCGTGGTCATCAACGACCTGCAGGAGCAGAGCATGCGACTTCGCATGCTGCCGGTGAGCACGGTCTTCTCGACGTTCCCCAGGGCGATGCGCGACCTTGCGCGCTCCTTCAACAAGGATGTCGACCTCTTCATCGAAGGCGGGGATACCGAACTCGACAAGAAGGTGCTCGAGGAGATCAACGACCCGCTCATCCATATCATGCGAAACGCGGTCGACCATGGGATCGAGTCGGCCGAAGGTCGGCGGGCTCTCGGAAAGCCGGAGACGGGTACGATCCAGATGTCGGCCCGACAGGAAGGTGACCACATCGTCATCGAGATCGCAGATGACGGCGCGGGCATCGATCCGGACAAGGTTCGCACCTCGGCAGTTCGCAAGGGCTACATCTCCCAGGCCGAGTCCGACGCGATGTCGGATCGCGAAGCGACCTACCTCATCTTCGAGAAGGGCTTTTCGACGAGTGCCATCATCACCGAGATCTCCGGCCGGGGCGTCGGTATGGACGTGGTTCGCGAGTTCATCGTCGAGAAACTCAAGGGCTCTCTCGATGTGTACAGCACGATGGGGGAGGGCAGCCGATTCCGGCTGACCATCCCGCTGACCCTCGCTATCATCCGGGCGTTGATGCTTCGCGTCGGCGGCCAGGTCTACGCGCTGCCGACCGCGTCGATCGACGAGACGCTGCGAGCCGATCCATCGAGCGTCATCAAGGTGGAAGGCCGAGAGGTCATCCGCCGTCAGCGGCGTACCATCCCTCTCGTGCGCCTCGCAGACATCCTCGGTGTTCCCGGAGATGAGGAGGCTAAGACGAAGATCCCGATTGCCAACGTCGGTTTTTCCGGGCACCGGATGGGATTCATCGTCGACGCGCTCGTGGGCGAGCAACAGATCGTCATCAAGACCCTCGGCACCCACCTGCACAAGGTCAATAACATCGCCGGGGTCACCATTCTTGGCGCCGGGGAAGTCGTGCCGATCCTCAATGTACCGGATCTCATGAAGAACGCACGTCAGCGAGCTGGCCGTCGGGCGACCGGTGGCGAGAAAGCAGAGGCGGCCGAGGGCCCCCGCAAGGTGTTGATCTGCGAAGACTCGTTCACAACTCGCGAACTCGAGCGTTCGATCTTCGAGGCAGCCGGATACGAGGTAGAGGTTGCGATGGACGGGGCCGAGGGCTTTGAGAAGCTAAGACAGGGCCTTGCGGTCGACGCGGTCGTGACTGACGTGCAGATGCCCAGGATGACCGGGTTCGAGCTCACGGCAGCGATCAAGGCCGACAAGAAGCTCAAAGAGATCCCGGTGATCATCGTGACCTCGCTGGAGCGTGAAGAGGAGAAGGCCGAGGGTATCGCTGCGGGGGCCGACGCCTACATCACCAAGTCGGTATTCAACCAGGACACACTGCTCGATACGGTGGAGCGGCTGATCCGTTAGCCATACCTAGGGGGAGCGTGTCTGTGGTCGAACAGCCGGTGCGCGTGCTCATCGTCGACGACTCACTCGTCGCCCGCGAGATGCTTGCTCAGATACTCGCGACCGATCCGTTGATCGAGGTAGTGGGGATGGCCACCAACGGCGAAGAGGCGGTCACTATGGCCGCCGAGCTTCGTCCGGACCTGATCACGATGGACATTCACATGCCCAAGATGGACGGGCTTGTCGCGACCGAGCGGATCATGGCGTATACGCCGACCCCGATCCTTGTCGTCTCGTCCTCGGTGTACGGCGAGGGGATGGGACGGGCGTTTGATGCGCTTGAGTCCGGAGCGCTCGAGGTCATCAAGAAGCCTGAGCCCAAGGAGTGGGCGGATCTCGAACGCATAGGGCGCGACGTGATCAGAAAGGTGCGACTGCTCTCCCGCGTTCGCGTCATCACGCACATCAAAGGCAAACGTGCCGGACGTATCGTCGCACCGCCGACGCTCGGAGTGGATGCGGTCCCCAGGGGAGGCCCCGCGCTTATCGCGATCGGCTCTTCGACAGGCGGCCCCTCGGCACTCCTCAACGTCCTCGGACGCCTTCCGGCCGACATTCCGATACCGATCGTCGTCGCACAACACATCGCAGACGGGTTCATCCCCGGCCTCGTGAACTGGCTCGATTCCGGTTGCAAGCTCAAAGTGATAGCTGCCGAGGACGGAGTTATCGCGGAGCCCGGTGTCGCCCACTTCGCGCCGACGGGCCTGAACCTCGCGATGGATGGGACACGCATGCGTTTTCGCGAGCCCGCGGCGGGTCAGCTCTACATCCCGTCTGCGGACACACTCTTCCAGTCGGTGGCTCGCTCATTCGGCCGCACCGCCATCGGGGTTCTTCTGACGGGCATGGGCGCCGACGGCGCCCTCGGCCTCAAGGAGATGCACGATGTGGGCGCGTCCACCATCGCCCAGGACGAGGCCACGTCGACGGTATATGGGATGCCGAGGGCCGCGAAGGAGATCGGCGCAGCGGGAGCGGTGCTGCCGGTCCACGAGATCGCGGCAGAGCTCGAGCGCGTCATCGCCGAGGGGTAGATAGCCCGGGGAGGATCCCGGTGCCTTCTGTGCGCACCCGGGGTGACGAGCGCGGTATACTCCCTGTATGGAGACTCTGCCGATCGGCATCTTCGACTCAGGGCTGGGGGGCTTGACCGTCGCACGCGAGGTGACGCGCGCCCTACCTCACGAGCGCATCGTCTACTTCGGCGATACTGCCCGTTGCCCCTACGGCCCCCGTGACCTCGCGGAGGTCCGTCGTTTCGTGCTCGAGATCGGTACGTGGCTCGAGCACAGGCCGGTCAAGCTCGTAGTAATCGCATGCAACACGGCGACTGCTGCAGGACTCGAGCTGGCGCAGCGGGTGTTCGACGTGCCGGTGATCGGTGTCGTCGAGCCGGGTGCGCGAGCCGCAGTGCGCGCGAGCGTCAACCGCAGTATCGGGGTGATCGGCACTGTGGGCACGGTCGAATCGGGCGCGTACAGTCGTGCAGCCCGCGCCATCGACGCAGGCGTGACGGTGTTCTCGGTAGCGACTCCGAAGTTCGTCGATGTAGTCGAGGCGGGACTGCGCCGCGGTCCCGGTACGCTCGAGGACTGGCTCGCCGAGTCTTCCGAGGTCTTCATCCGCCCGTCCTTCTACGAACTCGCCCGCGATTACCTCTCGTCGCTGAAGCGTTCAGGGGTCGACACGCTTGTTCTCGGATGCACGCACTTCCCCCTGCTCCAGGCCGCTATCCAGCAGGTGATGGGTCCTCAGGTCCGCATCATCAGCTCCGCCGAGGAGACCGCACGTGAAGTGGCCGAGACACTTGCCAGGCGAGGACACCTTGCGTCCGGGGAAGAGCGGGCGCCTACGCATCACTTTGCGACCACCGGGGACGCCGGGGAGTTCGCCCGCCTCGGATCGCGTGTGTTCCGCGCGCATATCGAGGCAGCGGATCACGTGTCGCTTCACGAACTGGTGGCGCTGCCGGATGCGGAGCGCCTGGATGCACTCGCCCAAGAGTCGGAGAGGGAGGCGGCATGCGGCTGACGGTGCTGGGTTCGGCGGCCTCGTTCGCGGGGCCGGGTCAGGCGTGCGCGGGACATCTGTTGGAGGCTGCCGGGTCGA
>CAYGKH010000002.1:0-5774 GCA_964350345.1 uncultured Coriobacteriaceae bacterium | reverse complement strand
CCGTCGCCATCGGCCGACTCACCATCACGCCCCGGAAGGTCGATCACACCGACCACTCCTTCGCGCTGGTGGCCGCAGACGGTGTCGCCACGTTGTGCTACACCTCCGACACGTCACCCGGCAAGGCGACGCTGCGCGCAGCACGTGGGTGCGACCTTCTCCTGGCCGAGGCGACCCTGCCCGAGGCGTACGAGGGTCACGCTCCTCACCTGACCGCCCGTCAGGCAGGGGCCCTCGCCCGCGAGGCGGGTGCAGGCGCTCTCGTGCTCACACACCTGTGGGCGACCAACGACCGCGCGGTGGCGGCGGCCGAGGCAGCGGCGGAGTTCGTCGGACCGGTTATGGTTGCGACGGAGCTTGAGACCTACGAGGTCGCACCGACCTCGCCTCAGACGGAAGGAGCCGACGTATGACGAGAGCCGATGGACGCGAATCCGATTCACTTCGCTCGGTGCGCGTGACGCGCAGGTATCTGCGCCACGCACACGGGAGCTGTATGTTCGAACTCGGTGACACGAAGGTGCTCTGTGCCGCCAGCATCACCGAGGGAGTCGCCGGATGGCGACGTGGCTCGGGTAAGGGCTGGGTGACCGCCGAGTACGCCCTCCTGCCTGCATCGACCCACACGCGCTCGAGGCGCGAGTCGGCTGCGGCTGGCGGCCTCAAAGGCCGCACTCACGAGATCCAGCGGCTCATCGGGCGCTCGCTGCGCACGGTCGTCGATATGGGTGCGATGGGCGGGGAGTGCACGATGGCGGTCGACTGTGACGTCATTCAGGCGGACGGCGGCACGCGCACAGCGGCGATCACCGGTGCCTATCTCGCCGTCCACGATGCATTCGCAACGTGGCGTGATGCGGGGCGAATCCCCGAGTTGCCGCTGATCGACTTCGTCGCGGCGACCTCGGCGGGGATGGTCGACGGCGTGTGTATGCTCGATCTCGACTACCCCGAGGATTCGGTCGCCGAGATCGACATGAACGTGGTCATGGATGGTAAAGGACGATTCATCGAGGTGCAGGGAACCGGGGAGCGTACGCCGTTCGACCGTGCGCGCCTCGACGAGATGCTCGATCTGGCGAGTGGCGGGATCGCACGCCTGGTGGATTTCCAGCGCCGAGTGATCGCGGAGGACACCGATGTCGCAGAGCTCTGAGACGACATCTGAGCTGCACATGCCGACAGGCACCAGAGTGGTCGTCGCGACCGGCAACCCGCACAAAGTCGACGAGATACGTGCGGCGCTCGCCTGCACCGGCTGGGAGTTCGTCGCGGCCGGTGAGATCGGTGAGTGGCCCGAGCCCGAGGAGACCGGTACGACCTTCCTCGAGAACGCACGCATCAAGGCCGAGGCGGCCCACGCCGCTTTCGGGATGCCGGCGCTTGCCGATGACTCCGGCCTCGAGGTCGACGCGCTCGACGGCGAACCCGGCGTGTACTCGAGTCGCTATGCAGGACCGACGGCTGCCGACGCCGAGAACAACCGCCGACTCCTGATCGCCCTCGGCGACACACCCCGTGTACGCCGAGGAGCCCGTTTCCGCAGCGTCATCGTGTTGATTGCCGAAGACGGGACCGAGGTGGTAGCGGAAGGGGCGTGTGAGGGACATATCGGCGACGAACTGCGCGGTGAGCGGGGCTTCGGCTACGATCCCCTCTTCTGGCCCGATGACGTTCCCGGTCACACGATGGCCGAACTCTCCCTGCATGCGAAGAACGCGATCAGCCATCGGGGCGTTGCGCTGCGCGGACTCGCGGAGAAACTCGGCCGCCCCGAGGAAGACAGACTCTAGATTCCATTTGCCCCCTTGCCAGGCAGAACATATACTGTGCCTTGCCCTCAGGCACGGTGGCCCGCGAGGGTGCCTGTCAAAAGGGGCGCACAAGGTCGGGCCGTAGCGCAGTTTGGTAGCGCATCTGCTTTGGGAGCAGAGGGTCGTCGGTTCGAATCCGGCCGGCCCGACCAGATGCGGCGGTAGTTCAATTGGTAGAGCATCAGCCTTCCAAGCTGATTGTTGCGGGTTCGAGTCCCGTCCGCCGCTCCATTGACAACCTCGCGTTTCGGGGGGTACCGTTCTCCTTCGGTGCGCTCCCGGACGCGTGTATATGCGCCCGTAGCTCAGCTGGATAGAGCGGGAGACTTCTAATCTCTAGGTCGGGGGTTCGAATCCCTCCGGGCGTGCCATGACTTTCATACGGTGGGTGTAGCTCAGTTGGTTAGAGCGCCGGACTGTGGCTCCGGAGGCCGCGGGTTCAAGTCCCGTTACCCACCCCATGTGAATCCAGCGACCCGCCAGCGTGCGGGTTGCTTGCATTTCGCGTGCAAGGCGGTAGAATGGCGGAGCGTTTCATGGGCCGTTAGCTCAGTTGGCAGAGCAGGGGACTCTTAATCCCAAGGTCGTAGGTTCGACCCCTACACGGCCCACCATCGCGATATCTAAAAGGCCGGGGAGAACTTCCTCGGCCTTTTCGCTATACTGGGGAGCCGTTCTGAACGTGCGGGCGTGGCGGAATTGGCAGACGCGCCAGGTTTAGGTCCTGGTGGGGAAACTCATGGAGGTTCGAGTCCTCTCGCCCGCACCAGCGCCAATCCGGTTCTGGCATGCCGTGCATACATCCGTAGGAGGACTGTTGAAGACCAGCGTGGAACAGATCGACGGACACACCGTCAAACTTACCGTCACCGTACCCGCCGCCGATGTCGACCAGGCTATCGAGCGCGCCTATCGCGAGATCGCCAAGCGCGTGAAGGTCCCGGGTTTCAGGCCGGGAAAGGTGCCGCGCCCGGTCATCGACAACCAGGTCGGCCGCGACTACGTTCTCTCCGAGGCGCAGGAGGACGTCTTGCAGCAAAGCTACCTCGCTGCCGTGGACTCTGAGGAACTCAGCCCCATCGCGAGTCCCGAAGTCGCCGAACTCGATGACCTCGTGGCCGGCGAGGAGTTCATGTATACCGCCGAGGTACAGGTCAAACCGGAGCTCACACTCTCCTCCATCGAGGGGATCACTGTGGCTGTCCCCACCGGTGAGGCGTCGGACCGCGAGGTCGACGCGCAGATTGCACACACTCGGGATCGCTTTGCCAGCCTCGAGCCGGTCGTCGAGGGTCGCGGCATCGAAGCAGACGATTTCGTGTTGCTCTCATTTGTCGGCACCGTCGATGGCCAGGCCTACGAAGGCAACACTGTCGACAAGTACCTCTACGAGATGGGCCACGGCCTCATGCCGCCGGAGTTCGATGCCGGACTCATCGGCCTGAACCCCGGTGACACGACCGAGGTCGAGTTCACCATTCCCGAGAACTCGTCGAACCAGGAGTTCGTCGGCAAGACCGCGCACTTCGATATCACGGTCCACGAGATCAAGGCCAGGGTGCTCCCCGAACTCGACGATGAGTTCGCGAGCAATGCCGGTGGCTACGAGACGTTTGAGGAGATGCGCGCGGACACGAAGGCCAAGCTCGACGAGACCAAGCGCACAGGCCGTGAGCGGATGCTGGGACGCAACGCGCGTGAAGTGCTCGCCGAGCGGCTCGAGGGCGATGTGCCCGAGGCGATGGTGAACTCGCGCAACGAGTCGATGATCCGTGATTTCGCTGACGGTTTGCAGCAGCGGGGCATGACGATCGAGCAGTATGTCGAGGCGACCGGCTACGACATGAACAAGATCGCAGAAGACATGAAAACACAGGCGGAGATGATGGTCCGCGAGGAGCTCGCGCTCGAGGCGCTGTTCCGGGCGGTCGGCATGGAGGTCACCGAGGCCGATGTCGATGAGGAGATCGCCCGCTTTGCTGAGGTAGCCGGGACCACTGCCGAAGATATCCGTGCGCGCTGGGAGGACACCCGCGCCATCGAGGTGCTTACCGAACAGATCATGCACACGAAGGCCGTCGAGTGGGTCACAGACCCGGCCAACGTGGAGATAACCGAAGAAGAGCCTCGCGAGGGCGAGGCCGACCCGGCCGACACAGAAGAGTAGGACGGACTCCACGATGGCATACGACGCATATAACCTGGTACCGATCGTCGTCGAACAGACGTCGCGCGGCGAACGCAGCTTCGATATCTACTCGCGTCTGCTCAACGAGCGGGTCGTCTTCCTCGGCCACGAGATCAACGACGATATCGCCAACCTGATCATCGCTCAGCTCCTGCATCTGGAGAGCTCAGATCCCGACAAGGACATCAACCTCTACATCAACTCGCCGGGCGGGTCGGTCACGGCCGGGCTCGCCATCTACGACACGATGCAGTACCTGAAGAGCGACGTCTCGACGATCTGTATCGGACAGTGTGCCTCCATGGGCGCGGTCCTGCTCGCTGCAGGGGCCCCCGGCAAGCGCTATGCGCTGCCCAACAGCCGCATCCTGATCCACCAGCCGTGGGGCGGGACGCAGGGCCAGGTGAGCGACATCGAGATCCAGGCCAAAGAGATGCTCCGGATGCGCGATGCGCTCGACAAGATACTTGCGCATCACACCGGTCAGTCGATCGAGAAGATTCACAGCGATACCGACCGTGACAACATCATGACGGCCGAGGATGCCAAGACGTACGGCCTGGTCGACGAGGTATTCGTGAAGCGCGGAGTGAAGGCGGAGGACAAGTAGTGAGCCGCAACCCAGACAATCCGGATCAGCTGAGCTGTTCGTTCTGCAACAAGTCCCAGCGCCAGGTGCGCAAGCTCGTCGCGGGTCCGGGCGTCTACATTTGTGATGAATGCATAGAGCTGTGCAACGACATCGTCGAAGAGGAGTCGCCGGTCGACGAGAGTGCACCTCTCGGCGAGGACCTGCCCACCCCAGCCGAGTTGCACGCTGCCCTCGACCAGTACGTCGTGGGTCAGGAGCGAGCTAAGAAGGTGCTCTCGGTCGCCGTCTACAACCACTACAAGCGCGTTCAGGTGGAGCCTGCCGTAGGCGAGGATGAGGTGGAGCTTGCCAAGAGCAACATCTTGATGCTTGGGCCGACGGGCTGCGGCAAGACGCTGCTGGCACAGACGCTGGCGCGCGTGCTCAAGGTTCCGTTCGCGATCGCAGATGCCACCGCGCTCACCGAGGCGGGCTACGTGGGCGAGGACGTCGAGAACATCCTCCTCAAGCTGATCACTGCTGCTGACTTCGATATCAAGCGTGCCGAGGTCGGCGTCATCTACATCGACGAGATCGACAAAGTCGCCCGCAAGGCCGAGAACCTCTCGATCACGCGTGACGTGAGTGGTGAGGGCGTGCAGCAGGCACTGTTGAAGATCCTCGAGGGTACCGAGGCCGCTGTGCCGCCCCAGGGTGGACGCAAGCACCCCCAGCAGGAGCTCCTCAAGATCGATACGACCAACATCCTGTTCATCCTCGGCGGGGCGTTCGTGGATATCGAGAAGATCATCGCCGACCGGGTGGGCAAGCGCGGCGTGGGCTTCGGAGCCGATCTGGCGGATGCTTCGGCGCAGGAGACCGGTGAGCTGCTTTCGCACGTGCTGCCGGAGGATCTCCACAAGTTCGGGCTCATCCCTGAGTTCGTGGGCCGTCTCCCGGTGCTGGCCTCGGTGAAAGATTTGTCCGAGGAAGACCTTATCAAGATCCTCACCGAGCCCAAGAACGCACTGGTCAAACAGTACCGGCGCCTGTTCGAGTTTGAGAGCGTGGACCTTGAGTTCACCGAGGAGGCGCTCGTTGCGGTCGCCCGCCAGGCTATCGAGCATGGCACGGGCGCACGCGGTTTGCGCTCGATCCTCGAGTCGCTGTTGCTGGACACGATGTACGAGCTTCCTGACGC
>CAYGKH010000001.1:42883-52958 GCA_964350345.1 uncultured Coriobacteriaceae bacterium | reverse complement strand
ATCGTGGAAGCAAGCGAGGTGCGCTGTCCCGACCCGGACGCGAGCGAGAGCATGAAACGCGCGATCGACGCTGCCCGTGCCGATGGCGAGAGCCTCGGCGGAACATTTTTTGTGACTGCGAGAGGGATGGTTCCCGGACTCGGTACGTACGCGGAGGCCGGGGGGAGGCTCGATGCACGGATCGCCTCGGCGATGCTTTCGATCCCTGCGATCAAGGGTGTCGAGATCGGCGATGCGTTTGAGGGTGCCGCGCGCAAAGGATCGCAGGTCCACGACGAGATCGCCTGGGGAGGGCCGAGGGGCTACTACCGCAAGACCAACCATGCGGGCGGGCTTGAGGGCGGCATGACGACAGGCGAGCCGGTGGTCGTGCGCGCGGCGATGAAGCCGATTCCGACTCTGATGCGTCCGCTAGCCAGCATCGACATCGACACGCATGAGGAGATCGACGCATCGAAGGAACGCTCCGACGTGTGTGCCGTGCCGGCCGCGGCAGTGGTCGCCGAGGCCGAGCTCGCGTTCGTGCTCGCGAACGCCTACATCGAGAAGTTCGGTGGCGATTGCCTTGACGACATCCGTGCAGGGGTCGCTGCATACGAAGCGAGAATCGCGCCGTGAGCCATGTGCTGCTCATCGGCTTCATGGGGGCCGGCAAGTCGACCGTTGGCAGGTTGGTCGCCTCACGCCTGGGACTGCCGTTCGTCGATCTCGACACCCAGATCGAGCGTGCAGCGGGTGGGGCGAGTGTGAGTGAGATCTTCGCGACGCGCGGAGAGTCGATCTTTCGCGAACTCGAGAGTGCTGCACTGCGCGCCCTCGACGGCGCACCGCCCGCGGTCGTGGCGTGCGGGGGCGGCGTGGTGCTCGACGACGAGAACCGCCGTCTGCTCAAGACCCTCGGCAGGGTCGTCTACCTGAAGGTGGACGCCGCCGAGGCGCTTGCCCGCATCGGGGACACCGGTAGCAGGCCACTGCTCGAGAGGGGCGATGCGGCAGTAATGGCGTCGACGCTCCTTTCCGCCCGTGAGACGCTCTATCGCTGGACGGCAGACGTTGTCATCGATACCGCCGGACTGGCGGCCGATAGAGTCGCGGAAGAGGCCTTCGCGCTTCTCGCAGCCGATGAAGCCGTCCGGTTAGGAGGGTCATCAGGTGACTGAATCCACGCGGATACCGGTATTCGTGCCCGGTGCAGGGTACGAGGTCCTGGTCGGCGAAGGCTTGCTTGACCGCGTGGGTGAGACGCTCCGCACCGTGACGGCCGCGGCAAGGGCCGCCCTCGTCTCAGACGATCACGTCGCCGGGTTCTACGGACAGGCAGTGCGGGACTCGCTCGCCGAGGCCGGCTTCGATGTCGTCGAGATCGCGGTACCGGCGGGCGAGAAGAGCAAGTCGTGGACGGTCGCCGGCGAGGTGCTCGAGAAGCTCGCAGCGGCCCGGATCGACCGCACCGATATCCTCGTCGCTCTTGGCGGCGGGGTGATCGGCGACCTCGCGGGCTTCTGCGCGGCTACCTATCTGCGCGGCATCGACTTCGTGCAGCTTCCGACCACGCTACTCGCCCAGGTCGACTCCTCGGTGGGAGGAAAGACCGGGGTGGACCTCGTTGCGGGCAAGAACCTCGCGGGTGCGTTCAAGCAGCCGAAGCTCGTCCTCGCCGACACGGCCACACTCGCGACGCTCTCCGACACCGAGTGGCGAAGCGGGCTTGCCGAGGTCGCGAAGGTGGCGATGCTTTCCGGACCGGGGCTGCTGGGATGGATGGAGGAACACGCCTCGGCGCTCGTGAGTCGCGAGACAGAGGCGGTACACGAGGCAGTCGCCGCCGCGATCGGTCACAAGGCTGACGTGGTCGTCGCCGATGAGCACGAGACAGGCCTGCGCGAGAGTCTCAACTACGGCCACACCCTCGGCCACGCTATCGAACGCGTTAGCGGATACGGGGTCGTGCCCCACGGGATCGCGGTCGCCGAGGGGATGCGGTTCGCCGCTCGCATCGCCGCTCGCGTGCTCGGCGCGCCGTCGCAGACCGCGATGCGGCAGGACGCGCTCCTCGATTCGCTCGACATCGCTCGCGCCGTGTATCCTCAAGATGCAGGCGCGTTGCTGCGTGCGATGCACTCTGACAAGAAGGCGCGAGGTGGCGTCGTGCGCTTCGCGCTTGTGCCCGAGCCCGGGGTCTACCTCGCGATGCCCGTTGCCGACGAGGTGATCGCCGAAGAGCTCGATGTATGGCTTGGACCTGTGACCGGGAGGGGATGAACCGCAGTGATGTCGATTCTGGTGCTCAACGGACCCAATCTGAACCTGCTCGGCAGCCGCGAGCCCGAGGTCTACGGCTCGCTCACGCTCGACGACATCACTGCTCGAGTGCGGGAGCGGGCGACTGAGCTTGGCGCGGGTGTCGGGTTCGTTCAGTCGAACCACGAGGGCGAGCTGATCGACGCGATACAGGCCGCCCGTGACTCCTACGACGCGATCGTGTTCAACCCGGGAGCCTTCACTCACTACTCCTACGCCCTGCGCGACGCGGTCGCATCGGTCGACGTGCCTGTGATAGAGATCCATCTCAGCAACATCGCCGCTCGCGAGGAGTTCCGTGCGACGAGCGTGATCGCCCCTGCGTGTGTCGGTCATATCTCGGGCTTCGGCGAGGACTCCTACATCCTCGGCTTGGAAGCCGCCCACCGGCTCGCGGTCGGTGGTGGGCGATGAACGCTGACGTCCGCCTCTCGGCAGTGCGCCGCCGCCTTGCCGAGGAGGGCCACGGCGCTGTCTTGCTCTCGAACGTGTCCAACGTGCGCTACGTCACGGGCTTTGAGAACGTGTTCGACGACGACGCGAACGCCGCCTGCCTCATCACCCCCGAGACTGCGCGCATCTTCACAGACTCGCGGTACGCCGAGTCGGCGCTTCAGGCGGCGACGTCTACCCCGTGGTCGATCCAGGCCCCGGCCAGTTCGATCTACGTAGAGATCTGCAACGACCTGCAGGACGACGGCATCGAGACACTCGCGATCGAGTCGTCGGTCCCGTTCGGGCGTTTCCGCTTCATCTCGGAGCGTTTCTCGGGGAAGGTCGAAGCCGTCGACGACTGGGTCGAGGAGTTGCGCGAGGTCAAGGAGGCGGCCGAGGTCGAACGCATCTCGCGCGCTGCCGCTCTCACAGATCGCGCGTTCGACCACATCCTCGGCGTGATCGCACCCGGCAAGACCGAGACCGAGATCGCGCTCGAACTCGAGGTGTTCATGCGCCGCAACGGTTCGGAAGGGGTCGCGTTCCCGAGTATCGTCGCGAGCGGCCCGAACGGATCGCGGCCGCACGCTGTCGCCGGTTCTCGTGCGATCCAGCCCGGTGACCCGGTCATCCTCGACTTCGGCGCGCGTGTCGGTGGCTACTGCTCGGACATGACTCGCACCGTCGTGGTGGGCGGGCCGGCAACGGAGGAGTTCCGTCGGGTCTACGATGCGGTGCTGGCGGCGAACCTCGCTGGCAGGAAGGCCGCGCGCGGTGGCGTCCCCGGGGTCGAGATCGATTCCGCGGCGCGCGACGTGCTGAGCGAGCGCGGACTGGCGGAGTTCTTCGGTCATGGACTCGGCCACGGCGTAGGTATCGACGTCCACGAGTTGCCGACCGTGTCGCCCCGCGGACGACGATCGGTGCTCTCGGGTTCGGTCATCACCATCGAGCCCGGCGTCTATCTCAAGGGGAGCTTCGGTGTTAGGATTGAGGACTTAGTAGTCGTCCAGGACGGTGGGTGTCGCGTGCTCTCCGCCGCTCCGACCGAACTCATAGAGGTCATCTGACCCGGTTTACGGAAGGGTACGTATGGCGATATCGACGAGCAACTTCAAGAACGGCATGTGCATCCTGCACGATGGCAAGATGTGGATCATCGTCGAGTTCCAGCACGTCAAGCCGGGCAAGGGTGGCGCGTTCGTCCGCACCAAGCTCAAGGAGCTCAAGTCCGGCCGCATCGTGGAGAACACGTTTCGCGCTGGTGAGAAGTTCGAGGACGTCCGCATCGAGACCAAGCGGATGCAGTACCTCTACAACGACGGCGTCTCGTTCCACTTCATGGACACAGACTCTTTCGAGCAGTTCGAACTTGCGGCCGAATTCGTCGGCGAGTCAGCGAAGTGGCTCAAAGAGAACGACGAGGTCCAGATCGCGTATGCGGGTGGCGACATGATGGGCGTCGAGCCGCCGATGTTCGCAGAGCTCGAGGTCACCGAGACAGAGCCCGGTTTCAAGGGCGACACCGTTCAGGGAAGCACCAAGCCTGCCACACTGGAGACCGGTGCTGTCGTACAGGTGCCGATGTTCGTCGAGATCGGCGACAAGCTCAAGGTCGACACGAGAGACGGGCGTTACATCACTCGCGTGTGACCTCTGCATGGCCCTCGGATATACTGTTCTGACCGATTTTCTTAAGGTGCCGGTCACGGCCGCGGCCGAACCGCCCGCCTCCCACGTACAGAGGGGACGACGGTATGCGACCTGTCCACATAACCGACACGACTCTGCGCGACGCTCACCAATCGCTCTGGGCTACGCGTATGCAGACGTCCGACATGCTCCCCATCCTTTCGAAGATGGACGCGGTCGGCTACTGGTCCCTCGAGGTCTGGGGCGGGGCCACGTTCGACGCGTCCCTGCGCTTCCTCGACGAGAACCCCTGGGAGCGGCTGCGCCTCATCAAACGCTACTGCCCCAAGACGCCGCTGCAGATGCTTCTGCGCGGTCAGAACCTTGTGGGGTACCGCCACTACTCTGACGAGATCGTCACGCGCTTCTGCCATGCGAGCAAGCGCAACGGGATCGACGTCTTCCGCATCTTCGACGCACTCAACGACATCCGTAACGTCGAGATCGCTGCTGCGGCGGTCAAGGAGTGCGGTGGCCACTTCGAGGGTGCTATCAGCTACACCGTGAGCCCCGTGCACACGCTCGACGCCTACATCGAGTATGCGGTCGAACTCAAGGAGATCGGAGCCGACACCATCGCCATCAAGGACATGGCGGGGATGCTCACCCCGTATCGGACCGAGAAGATGGTGCGTGCGCTCAAAGACGAAGTCGGTCTGCCGGTGCATGTCCACTGCCACTATATCGGTGGCATGGCTCCAATGAACTATCTCAAGGCTACCGAGGCGGGCGCCGACATCATCGACACCGCCGTGGTCGCACTCGCGTTCGGCAATAGCCAGCCGGCTGTCGAGATGATCGTCGCCGCGCTCAAGGAGAGCCCGTACGACACCGGGCTCGACCTCGACCTCCTATTCGAGATCGCCGAGTACTGGGAGGGGGTCCGGAAGCGCAAGAAGCTCAAGCGAGGCGTGACCTCCCTCATGCATATGGAGGTCTTCTCTCACCAAGTTCCCGGAGGCATGCTCTCGAACCTGATCAGCCAGCTGGAACTGCAGAAGGCGGGCGACCGGTTGGCCGACGTGCTCAAAGAGATCCCCAAGGTGCGCGCCGAGGTCGGCTTCCCGCCGCTGGTGACGCCGCTCTCCCAGATCGTCGGCACGCAGGCGGTCATCAACGTGCTGACCGGCAAGCGCTGGGCGGTCATTCCTCAGGAGATGAAGGACTACATCAAGGGGTACTACGGCAATGCGCCGGGCTCCATGGACGCCGAGATCGTCGCGAAGGTCCTCGGCAAGGACGAGCCTCTCGGCCCGGACGTGCGCCCGGGTTCGCTCGTAACGACCACCTACGACGAGGTCGCCGCTGAGATCGGCGATCTCGCGCACAGCGAAGAGGACGTGCTGATGTACGCTCTCTTCCCCAACGAGGCCCGCAACTACCTCACGCTCCATCAGGAGGGCGCGGAGAGCGCTGTGTTCATGATGAGCGAGGAGATCGATACCGTCAGGGAGGAAGAGTCTGTGGATGTCAATCAGATACGTGAGCTCATCAAGATCGTCGAGATGAGCGATGTCAGCGAGGTCATCGTCGAGGAGGCCGGAGGGAAGGTCGTTGTCCGCAAGGGCGCGCCTGCCGCGGTGCTCGAGACCGCTGCCCCCTCTCCTGTCGCGGCTCCCGCATCGGGCGAGAGTGCCCCCGCCGACGTTGCGGTTCGCGACGCCGGCGAGCGGCCCGCCGCGTGGAAGACGATCGTCGCACCGATGGTAGGCACCTTCTACCGCGCACCGTCTCCCGGCGCCGCCGACTTCGTCAACGTCGGCGACTCGGTCGAGGAGGGCCAGGCGCTCTGTATCCTTGAGGCGATGAAGCTCATGAACGAGATCACCGCCGAGGAGCCCGGAGTCATCCGTGAGATCGCCGTGGGCGATGCCGAGCCGGTCGAGTACGGCACCGTGCTCTTCTACTACGAGCCTCTCGGGTAAGCGATGTTTTCCAAGGTCCTCATCGCCAACAGGGGCGAGATCGCCCTGCGCATCATCCGCGCCTGTAAGGAGATGGGCGTGCTCACGGTCGCCGTCTACTCCGAGGCGGACCGCGATTCCCTGCATGCGCGAATGGCCGACGAAGCCGTGTGTATCGGCCCGGCGCCGAGCGCGCAGAGCTACCTGAGCATGCCCAACATCATCTCCGCCGCGCTCACGAGCGGTGCCGAGGCGATCCATCCGGGCTACGGTTTCCTCGCCGAGAACGCCCGCTTCGCACGTGCGGTGGCCGACTCCGGACTCACCTTCATCGGTCCGTCGCCCGAAGCCATCGAGCGGATGGGCGACAAGGCGGTCGCCCGCGAGACGATGATGGAGGCCGGCGTGCCGTGCGTGCCGGGCTCGAAGGGCGTCGTTGACACCGCCGAGGAGGCGATGGCGTTCGCCGAGGAGACCGGTTTCCCGGTGCTCATCAAGGCCTCCGCGGGCGGGGGCGGCAAGGGCATGCGTGTCGCCGCCGACGCTTCGGAGCTCGCCGCACAGTACGCGGCCGCTCGCAACGAGGCCGCTGCCGCGTTCGGCGATGACGCGGTCTACATCGAGCGCTACCTGCTCCGTCCGCGCCACATCGAGATCCAGGTACTCGCAGATACCCACGGCAATGCGATCCACCTGTTCGAGCGCGACTGCTCGATCCAGCGGCGCCACCAGAAGCTGGTCGAGGAGGCGCCGAGCCCCGCTCTCACGCCGGAACTTCGCCAGGCGATGGGGGAGGCGGCGCTTCTTGCGGTGCGCGCGGTCGACTACGTCAATGCAGGCACGGTCGAGTTCCTGCTCGATACCGACGGTTCCTTCTTCTTCATGGAGATGAACACACGTGTCCAGGTCGAGCATCCGGTGACCGAGCAGATCACCGGGGTCGACATCATCAAGGAACAGATCCGGATCGCCTCCGGCGAGCCGATGAAACACGCCACCCAGGATCTCGTGAAGCTGCGTGGCCATGCGATCGAGTTCCGCATCAACGCCGAGGATCCTGCTCACGACTTCCGCCCGAACCCCGGCGAAGTGAAGGTGTTCAATCCTCCGGGAGGCTTCGGTGTTCGGGTCGACAGCCATCTGTACTCGGGCTACCACGTCCCGCCGTACTACGACTCGCTGATCGCCAAGTTGATCGTCTGGGGAGAGACGCGTGCCGATGCGGTCGCCTGCGCGCGTCGTGCGCTCGACGAGTTCATCGTCGTCGGGATCCCCACCACCGTCCCGTTCCACCAGGCGGTCGTTGAGACCGAGGCGTTTGCGTCGGGGGACATATATACTGACTTTATGGAACGGCACATGAGTTCGGTTCCCGCATCCGACGGAGGTGGAGTGTAGAGATGTCCGAAGAGATTCGCGTCGCAGGTCTCGGAGTGGCTCCGGGCGTCCTCGACACCATCGTCACGCTCGCGATCGAGGGCATCGAAGGTGTCGCGTTCTCGTCTTCGGGACAAGGACTCGGCGGCATCGTCAACCGGGCTTCTGGTAAAGCGATCGACTTTCGTATCGACGATGACGGTGCTGTCGAGGTGAGACTGCACATCACCGCAGTCTACGGAGTCCCTCTGCGAGAGGTCGCACTGAAGGTCCAGGCTTGCGTTGCTGACGCGATCGAGAGCCAGGTTGGCGCTACGGTAGGTGCGGTCGACGTCTTCATCGATGGAATCGAGTTTCCCGCGTGAGCAAGAGCGATGACGGGGCTTCTCCCGGGGAGAGGATGCAGGAGCGTACACGGGCACGACTGCAGGCGTTGCAGGTCCTCTACCAAAGTGACATCACCGGCGAGAGCGTGACCTCCATACTCGAGTCCGGTTCCTACAGCGTCCAGGACGGTGAACTGTCTGAGTTCTGCAGGTCCCTGATCCTCGGTGTCGAAGCCAATATCGGGGCTGTCGACGAGGTGATCGGATCGACATCGAAGCACTGGACGGTTCTGCGCATGCCGGTCGTGGATCGCAACATCTTGCGACTCGCGACCTACGAGATAGTGCACCTCGACTCTATCCCCGTCTCGGTGTCGATCAACGAGGCGGTCGAGATGGCCAAGACGTATGGTGGCGAGGATTCGTCCAGGTTCGTCAACGGTGTCCTCGGCAGGATCGCCGAGACCGGTGGCGAGGGCGTGGAGGACTCCGATCTGGAGGATGGCGGGTCGGATGGCTGACGAGCAGTACAACTTCGCAAAGGCACGCGCACGACTGGAGGAGATCGTCTCCCAGGTGCGCAAGAAGGATATCTCTCTGGAGCAGAGCCTCGATCTTCTCGAGGAGGGCGTACGACTGGCGAACATCTGTACCGAGTTGTCCGATCACACCGAGTGGCGCACCGTGATTGAGGAGCAGGTGGCCGAGAGCGGGGGCCACCAGGCCGAAGACGTACCTACGGACGACGGGAGCGTGCCGGAAGCGTAACGTACCGGTGCCGGGGGAGCGCCTCGCTTTGCGGGGGTGCCGGGCCAGGGCTATCCTGGAAGGTACGTCATGTGGACGACAGGCGACCGAGTGTTGGAGATGACCACTTCTTGAGCGATGATCGCATCCTTGACTCCATCGCCTCACCGGCGGACCTGCACCGGCTCGACGATGCGGCGCTGGAGAGACTCGCTGTCGAGATTCGCGAGA
Organism: uncultured Coriobacteriaceae bacterium; assembly: GCA_964350345.1. Classification (GTDB taxonomy): domain Bacteria; phylum Actinomycetota; class Coriobacteriia; order Anaerosomatales; family SLCP01; genus JAUVXE01. The sequence continues at coordinate 43,945 of CAYGKH010000001.1, read as the reverse complement.
CCCTGGTCGCCACCGTCGCGCTGACCGGTGGTCATCTGGCTCCGAACCTCGGGGTCGTCGAGTTGACCCTCGGGCTACATCTTGCGCTTCACTGCCCCGCCGACAAGATCGTGTGGGATGTCGGCCATCAGTCCTACGTTCACAAGCTCCTGACGGGACGGCGCGAGGGATTTCAGACGCTGCGGCAGTACGGCGGGGTATGCGGGTTTCCCAAGCGTACCGAGAGCCCGTACGACACCTTCGACACAGGGCACGCGTCGAACTCCCTGTCGGTCGCCCTCGGTCTTGCTGCTGCACGGGATGCGGTGGGCGAGGACCATACCGTGTGCGCACTCATCGGAGACGGTTCGATGACGGGGGGCATGGCGTTTGAGGCGCTCAACCACATCGGACACCTCGGCACGCGGATGATCATCGTCCTGAACGACAACGAGATGTCGATCGCCGAGAACGTCGGCGCACTTGCCGGCTACCTCGCACGTGTGAGGCTCGATCCGCGCTACAACCGCCTGCGTGATGATGTCGAGAGTGCGCTGGCCCGCACGAAGATCGGGGCCGCTATGGTGGCCGCGGGCGAGGCTGCCAAAGAGTCCGTCAAGCAGCTGCTCGTTCCCGGCATGCTCTTCGAGGAGCTCGGTCACAAGTACGTCGGGCCGATCGACGGACACGACATCCGCGCGGTCGAATCAGCGGTCACGCGTGCGCAGCATGTCAGCGGACCGGTGATCATCCACGTGGTCACCCGCAAGGGGGCGGGCTACTCCCACGCCGAGGACAAGCCCGACACCTTCCACGGGATCAGCCCGTTTGAGGTCGAGACCGGCGAGGTCAACGGCTCGTCCGCCGGGCCGCTCTTCTATACCGAGGCGTTCAGCCGCTCGCTTTTGGCCGAGGCGGCGCTCGACGACCGCATCTGTGCGATCACCGCCGCGATGCCTACGGGCACCGGTCTCGACGCGTTCGCAGCCGCCTATCCAGACCGCTTCTTCGATGTCGGGATTGCCGAGCAGCATGCCGTAGGACTTGCCGCAGGACTTGCTGCGGGAGGACGCGTGCCCGTGG
>CAYGKH010000001.1:0-42783 GCA_964350345.1 uncultured Coriobacteriaceae bacterium | reverse complement strand
CAGCATGCCGTAGGACTTGCCGCAGGACTTGCTGCGGGAGGACGCGTGCCCGTGGTCGCCATCTACTCGACGTTCATGCAGCGCGCATATGACCAGATCATCATGGATGTTGCACTGCAGAACCTGCACGTGGTCTTCTGCCTCGATCGTGCCGGCCTTGTGGGCGAGGACGGCCCGACCCATCACGGGGTGTTCGACCTGACATACCTGCGCAGCGTCCCGAACCTGATGGTGCTTGCTCCCGCCGACGAGGCCGAGCTTACTGAGATGTTGCACACGGCGCTCGCAGCCGACGGGCCGGTCGCTATCCGCTATCCGCGGGGGCGCGGCGTAGGCGTGGAGTTGCCGACCGAGCCTGCCGTGCTCGAGGCCGGCCGTGCTCAGATTCGCCGGGAGGGGGGCGATGTCGCCTTGCTCGCTGCCGGTCGCATGGTCGGTGTGGCCGAGGCGGCTGCAGACCTGCTCGCCGCAGACGGGGTCTCGGCCAGCGTGGTGAACATGCGCTGGATCAAGCCGCTGGACCTCGAGATGATCTCGTGGGCGGGTTCGGCGCACGATCTTGTCGTCACGATCGAGGAGAACACCGGTGTAGGCGGTGTCGGCGCGGGCGTCCTCGAAGCACTCTCCGACCTTGGCCTCGTCGTGCCAGTGCTGCGGCTATCGATACCGGACTGCTTCGTCACCCATGGCGCGATGCATCTGCTGCTCGCCGAGGTCGGGTTGACCGCCGAGGGCGTCCATGGTGCGGTTCTCGGCAGATTCACCGATCTGTCCTCGGCCCGACCGCATCCAAAGGACGCCACCGATGACCAGACGACGAGCCGACATCGAACTCGCTGATCAGGGAATTTTTCCTTCGCGAGAACAGGCACGCGCGGCGATAATGGCCGGCGAGGTCCGAATCGGCGACTGCCCGGTGCGCAAGGCAGGGGAGTCCGTCGAGCGGGGTACCGTTTTCGAGGTGGCGCAACGTCCGCGTTTCGTGTCCCGCGGCGGTTCGAAACTCGCCGGCGCGCTGGATACCTTTGGACTCGACGTCGCGGGGATGAGGGCGGTCGATGTCGGAGCGTCGACCGGCGGGTTCACTGACTGCCTGTTACAGCACGGAGCGGCATCTGTCTCTGCGGTCGATGTAGGCTACGGGCAGCTTGCGTGGAGCCTGCGCCAGGACAGCAGGGTTCGAGTGTTCGAGCGCACCAACATCCGGGTCGCCGATCCCGGTGAGATCGGTGCACCGTTCGACCTTGCGGTGGTCGACGTCTCCTTCATCGGACTCGGGGTCGTCTTGCCTCATGTCGTACCGCTCCTGGGCGCTTCGGGGCAGCTCATGGCATTGGTTAAACCTCAGTTTGAGGCTGGTAAGGGCCGTGTGGGAAAAAGGGGTGTGGTACGTGGTGCGGATATCCACGTCGAGGTCCTCGAGCGAACGAGGGACACTGTCATCGGACACGGGTTGGCGGTTCGTGGACTTTCATGGTCGCCACTGAAGGGTCCCGAAGGTAACATCGAGTTTTGGGTATGGGCGGATCGCACGGATCTGTCCGTGGAGACCGATCCGGCCGCGGTGGTAGCTGCGGCACACAACGAACTAGGGGAGTGAGATCGTGCGCGTGCTGCTGGTTCCCAACACCGCCAACCCGGCTGCGGTACGGGCCGCAGGTGATCTCGTCGCGTGGCTCTCGACCGCCGGTTTCGAGCCGGTGCTGGCAGCCGACGATGCCGAGGCATGCGATCTCGCCGAGTGTGCCGTATTCCCGACAGAGATCGGTACGCCCGTGCTCGTCATCGCGCTCGGGGGCGACGGGACGATTCTGAAGGCCGTCCACCAACTCCCTCCCGTCGAGGTGCCGATACTCGGGGTCAACTTTGGCAAGCTGGGGTTTCTGACCGGAGCCTACGCCGAAAAGATGCGAGAGTCGGTGGAGGCGGCGCTGGCGGGAGAGGGACGGATCGAGCGGCGGTCGACCCTGACCGCGACCGTCACCATGGCGGCCCGCGCGGTCGGCACCTATCGTGCACTCAACGAGGTCTACGTCGGGCGGAGCGCGGCGATGCGCGTCATCGAGGCGGAACTCTTCATCAACGGCGCCCTCGTGTCGCGGTATGCCTGCGACGGCCTCGTCACCGCTACTGCGACCGGTTCGACCGCCTACTCGCTCTCGGCGGGCGGGCCCATCGTGTCACCCGATGTCTCATGTGCCGTGATCACGCCGGTCGCTCCCCACACGCTGGCGGCCCGCCCCCTGATCATCGGCCCGGCCGATACCGTCGACATCCATCTTCCCGATGCTGCGAGACGTGATGCCTGCGTCTCTGTGGATGGCTCCGTGATGCCCTGTCGCCGCGACATCGACTCTGTGTCGATCGTCCGTGGTGAGCACGATGTCTTGCTCGTGAAGCTCGACGGCCGCGAGTTCTATGAGGCTGTCGGCTCTGAGTTCTTGCGGGGGTAGTGGTGCTCGAGGAACTGCATGTACAGCACTTCGCGCTGATCGAGGAGGCGTGGATCGAGTTCGGTCCGGGAGTCACTGTGCTCACGGGTGAGACCGGAGCGGGCAAGACGGCACTGGTCGGGGCATTGAAACTGCTTGTCGGTGAGCGTGCCGACTCTTCGATGGTGCGCTCGGGCTCGTCCGAAGCGGTTGTCGAAGGGCGGTTTTCCGTCGACGGGTCCGATGTCGTCGCGAAGCGCCGCCTTTCGGCGGACGGCCGCTCGAAGTGCGCGCTTGACGGCTCGATCGCGACGGTGGGGACCCTTGCCGCCAGGCTCGGCCCTCTTGTCGACCTTCACGGACAGCACGAGCATCAGGCACTGCTCACGCCCGCTCGCCACGTCGGCTATCTCGACAGGTTCGGCGGCGATACGACAGAGGCAGCGATAGCGGCCTACCGCGCGGCCCGAGAGTCGTGGGGCGGTGCGAAAGCCGAACTTGCGAGGCTCGAGAGTTTACTCGGGGACGCCGAACAGAGGGCGGACTACGTGCGTTTTGTCCTCGGCGAGATCGAGCGCGTCGATCCGCAGCCAGGTGAGGACGAGGAGATCGAGCGCGGATTGCCCGCTCTCATCAATGCCGAGCAACTTGCCGAGGCAGCTCACGTCGTGAGGTCGGGGCTTGCGGGAGAGGGGGCGGCCGTCGACGCCGCGGCAGGCGCTCTCGAGGCGCTGCAGCGCGTCGCAGACCTCGACCCCAGGCTCGATGCACTGGCCACGCGGCTGCGTGCTCTTGTGGCCGAGGGACAGGACATCGCCTCCGAAGCCCGCCACTACGCCGAGGGCGTCGAGCACGATCCGGCGGTCCTGGAGGAACGGCAGTCGCGACTCGCCGAGCTCGCGGGCCTCAAGAAGAAGTACGGCCCGTCACTCGATGCGGTTCTGAGTACGCGCGATGACGCCAGGGTCGCACTGGAGTCGGTCGAGACCGGGGATACGGCAGTGCAGTCGGCGCAGGAGCGCGTCGGGCATGCCCGCGCCGCTCTGGAGGAGGCAGCAGCCCACCTCGCCAAAGTCCGCCGGGCGGCGGCGGATGGCTTCGTGACGGCGCTGACCGAGGCGGTCGAGGGGTTGCACCTCGCTGGTGTCCGCTTCGAGGTCGCGTTCGAGCAGTTGCCGTTCGATTCGTGGGGACCCGACGGGTCGGAGCGCATCGAGTTCCGTTTCGCGCCCGCTCTCGGCGAGCCGGCACGCGCGCTAGCGAGGATCGCCTCGGGAGGTGAGATATCTCGCGTGATGCTGGCGATCAAGGGAGTGCTTGGCCAGGCGGACGAGGTGCCCGTACTCGTCTTCGACGAGGTCGATGCAGGAATCGGCGGCGCGACAGGACTGAGCGTCGGTGCCCGTCTTGCGAGCCTCGCTCCTGACCATCAGGTGCTCGTAATAACTCATCTGCCTCAGGTCGCGGTGTTCGCCGATCATCATCTCGTGGTACGCAAGCGCACGGAAGGCGAGCGCACCGTCACGGTGGTGGAGCCGGTGACCGGGGATGCGAGAGTCGCCGAGATCGCCCGGATGCTTGCAGGGAGCGAGAGCGAGACGAGTCTCGCGCATGCCGAGGAGCTGCTCGATCAGGTTGCTGCGTTGCGCGAGAGGAAGAGCCGATGAGATTCGAGGGAGTGGCGCGGCTCGACCGGCGCACGAAGGACCTCGTCAAGCGGTTGGGCAGAGCCGACATCGCCATCATCGACCACGTGGATATGGACCGTGTGAGCGCCGAGGGGTTGCTCGAGACGGGCGTGGAAGTGGTCGTGAACGCGTCGCGGTCGATCTCGGGCACCTACCCCAACGTTGGACCGCTGCTGCTTGCGCGCGGTGGCGTGCAGATTCTCGACGGGGTGGGCCCCGAGGTGTTCGAGCGGGTGCCCGAGGGCGCTGTCGTCGAAGTGGCGGGGGAGGAGTTGCTGCTCGAAGGCGAGATCGTGGCCCGGGGCAGCAGGCTGTCCGTCGTCTCCATCGAGGCGGCGATGGAGGCCGCGGCGGAAGGACTCGGGGACCAACTGGACCGCTTCGCACGCAACACACTCGAGTTCCTCGATAAGGAACGGGACCTGCTGGCACGCGGGATCGGTATCCCCGAGATCCCGGTACCGATCGCGGGCAGGCACGTGCTGGTGGTGGTTCGCGGCTACGACTACAAGGAAGACCTCGCTGCCCTCAAGCCCTACATCCGGGAGATGCGCCCTGTGCTTATCGGGGTCGACGGTGGGGCTGACGCAATCCGCGAAGCCGGATTCATTCCCGACATCATCGTGGGAGACATGGACTCCGTGAGCGACGAGGCCCTCAAAGCGGGCGCGGTACTGATCGCACACGCGTACGCCGACGGCAGGTGTCCCGCGATGGAGCGTCTCGACGCGCTCGGCGTGACCGGCATCCCGTGGGCCATCTCCGCTACCAGCGAAGACCTTGCACTTCTGCTCGCGTATGAGGCGGGCGCCGATCTTATCGTGGCGGTCGGCACGCATGCGAATCTCGTCGAGTACCTCGACAAGGGGCGCAAGGGTATGGCGTCGACCTTCCTCGTGCGCCTGAAGGTGGGGCCGAAGCTTGTCGATGCGAAGGGTGTCAACAAGCTGTATCGTACGTCGGTGGGTCCCTCGGACCTTATGTTGCTGGCCGGCGCAGCACTCGTCGTGGTGTCGGTGATCATCACGATCTCGCCGATGGTCCGCTCGATGATCGGACTCGTGCTGCTCCGGCTGCGTGCCTGGATCGGTGTATGACGGGTACCTGGCAGCGCGGTGTCTACCCGATAGGGAGTATGAATGTATAACCTGAGGTATCACATAGCATCGCTCGTGGCGGTGTTTCTGTCGCTGTCGATCGGGCTGTTGCTCGGCACGATCGTCGTTGAGCGGGGGACGCTCGATCGGCAGAAGGAAACGATCGTGAACAGCCTCCGGGAGGAGTTCCGCACACTTGATGCCGCCAACAGCGAGTTGCGCGAGCGCGCTGCCTCACGTGAGGACCTGGTGGAGGACCTGCTACCCATCGTCATCGACGGTCAACTCGCCGACCAGCACATCCTCGTCATCGCAGGCACGGGCAGGGTCGACGGCCTGAGCACGCTGACCGAGGCGATCCGGTCGGCAGGTGGCGTACCTATCACCATGATCCTCTCGGCCGAGCGGTTCGGCCTGGACGACCCCGCTATTTCCGCCGTGGTCACCGACACTGTGGATCCGCCTATCGATGTCGGCGCGCTCTTTGAATCGGTCGTCGCGGCCCTCGGCGCGGAGTGGGCCTCTCCGGTGGCGGAGCGTTCGCTGACCGTACGCCTCGAGGACGCAGGGGTCTTGCGGATGGATGGCGATGCCGACCCGGCACGTCCGGTCGACGGTATCGTGACACTCGCAGCGCTCGGTGACGGACCGGAATCCGGCGCACTCTCCTTCGCGGCGGTCCTTGCGGATGCAGGGATTCCGGCTATCGGCGTCGAGGCCACCTCACAGTCGACAGGGGTCGCAGCCGCAGCCGTCGAGGAGGGGTTGTCGGGGGTCGATCACATAGGCACGCCCGAGGGAACGTACTCACTCGTCTACGTTCTCACTGGACGTGCATCGGGCCACTTCGGGTACGGGGACGGCGCCGTGGCGCCTTGGCCTTCGCTTCAGTGACGGCCGGACTCTAGATGAGTCCGTCAGCGCCTGCGGTCGAAGGTTAGAGCGAGCAGGGTGCGGGACACGTGCGCGAACTGACGACCACGGTGCAGGAATCCGGCGAGATCTCGTCCGGTCGCCGCGTGTTTCATGGTGGTCTCCACCTCGGTGAGGCGCAAGTCGGACTGTAACGCGCGTATGGTTAGGGCGACCTCGACCCCGTAACCGCCTGCGAACGGGGTACACGCCGCGATCGCACGCCGGTTGAGGGCACGCTGGCCAGAGAGCGGAGCCTGAGCGTCGAACGGACCGCCGAGCCGCCGGATGCCCCAGCGAGCCAGTCCCATCACGAGACCGAAGCCTGCCTTACCCGCAGGGCGCGGGAAGCGGGCGATCGTCATGTCGACCTGGTCGGCGAGCACGGGGCCGAGCAGCAGGCCGCCTTGGGCTGCGCTGTCGCCGAGGTCGCCGTCGAGCAGCACGACGACATCAGGAAGCTCACCGCCGAGGGCTGCGAGTCCGGCGTCGAGCGCTCCACCTTTGCCCGCGTTGGCAGACAGGCGCACGACCCGGGCCCCGGCCTGCTGTGCACGCACTGCGGTGTCGTCCGAGGACGCATCGTCGACGACCACGACCTCGTCCACCTGCTCGATCGAGCGTGCGGCACCGACGGTGGCCCCGATTCGTTCGGCTTCGTTGTGCGCGGGTATCAAGGCGACGACGAGTGTCATGGCCGGGGACCCCGTGCGAATCGTCGACGCACGACCCGGCCGACCATCCCGGCTCCCGCCGCGACCTCGCTGACACGCAGCACCCATGCCAGGGCGTAGGTCAGCGCGAGGCCGAGGGTTCCCGCGACCATCACTTGTGATAGAGCTCCGCCCACAACGCCAGCGGTCTGCATCGCTGAGGCGATGGCCCAGGCTGCCGCGCCGCCGAGGATCGCGGCGAGCACGACCCGCATCACCAGCGACACGATCCCCCGGATGTCGTAGCCGCCGATGCGTTTGCGCAAGATCAGTGCGAGGGTAGTCATACCGAGCGCGTAGAAGATGCCGTCGGCGATCGGTATCCCTTTGAGTCCGATCCCCGCCCACCCGGCGACACCGCTCGTGAGGGTCGCATAGAGGCCGATCTGGATACCGGTGAGGCCGAGGTTCGCGTACATCGGCGTGAGCGTGTCCTGCATCGAATAGAAGGTCTTGAGTATGTACATGAAACTCGCGAAGAAGAAGAGTCCCGCCGCCCACCACACTAAGATCTCGGCGACTGCGGGGACGTCGTCGGCGGTGAAACGGCCCGCGCGGTAGAGGGTGATGAGCGGGCGGCTGAGTGCGATGAGCATAGCTGCCATCGGCACGATCAACAGAGCGGTCGCACGGAACCCTTTCGCGAACTGTGCCTTGAAGGCCGACCAGTCCTTGCGGCCCGAGGATTCGGAGAGCTCGGTAAAGATAGCGGTCGCCAGGGCGACGGCGAAGATGCCGTACGGGAGCTGGTAGAACATCCATGCGTAGAGGAGTGTGGCGGGCCCTTCGGGCGCACTTTCTAGCGCATAGGCGTTGCGAAACGAGACTGCAACCACGTTGGTGGTTACGTAACCCAGCGCGGGAAGCGCCATCTTGCCCATGGCGCGCATGCCGGGATGCTTCAGGTCGATGGTCGGGCGGTAGCGGACGCCCGAACGCATCAGGCTCGGAAGCTGCACCGCGAACATCACGAGCACGCCGAGCGATGTTCCTACCGCCAGGATCACGAATGCGAGATCGGGGTCATGGCCGTAGGTCGGGACGTAGAGAGCGAGCAACGTGATGATGACGACGACGTTGTTAAAGACTGGTCCGAGGGCCGGCCAGAGGAACTTGCGCTGCGCGTTGAGCAGCCCGGAGATGACCGCTCCGGCTCCGTAGAACACGACCTGGATGGCGAAGAAGCGGAAGAAGTCCGTGGCAAGCCGGGCATCATCGGCCGAGATTCGGAAGGTCTGCGTCCGGACGACCTGCTCGGCGAAGACGGTTCCGAGGAGTGCAACGATGCCGAGCGCGATGATGGTCAGGTTGAGGACCGAGCTTGCATAGCGCCAGGCGTCCTCATCACCGCCCTTCTTGCGACGTTCCAGGAAGATGGGGATGAAGAGCGAGGAGATGACTCCGCCAGCCACGAGTTCGTAGATCATGTTGGGGATGTTGTTCGCAACGCTGTACGAGGCCGCAGTCGCTGTCACGCCGAGGGCGTAGGCGGTCGCCCAGGTGCGAACGAATCCCGTCACCCGCGAAAGGGCGGTCGATATCGACATGATCGCGGTCGATCGAGCTATAGCCGGCTTGCTGATGGTCGCCTCCTCGTCGGCGAAAGCGGGACTCCCCCGGGGAACTCACATCATGTACCACGCGCTATTGTAGCCCTACGGCCTCGTGTTCGTACGGCGTACGTTATACTTGCTTGCGGGCGCCATGCGTGCCCGGTCGGTCGATGAGCTCAGGCCTCGACCACTCGCCTGAGCCCCCCGAAAGAGATCGAAGTCGTCGGCCGATGTGCCGGCATGTCAATGGGAAGATCATGCTAAGAACCGTACTGACAGCAGTTCTCGCCGTGATGTTGCTCGCGGGGCCCCTCGCTCTCCCTGCCGCTCCCGCCCACGCCGGGCAGCACGTCGCATCCCGGGTCGTTATCGTGCTCGCCCCTTACCTGCAGTGGAGTGATGTGGACCCCGGGGTCGCGCCGGCGATCCACGCCCTAGCCGAGGAGGGTGCGCTCGGCAACATCAACCTCAGGAGCCGCAGCAGGGTCGCGTCTCCGCCGACGGCGCTGAGGGGCGCACTGACGTTCTCAGCTGGCTCCTGGGCAGCGGCGGACGCCAGTGCACCGCAGCCCCACTCTGTCGACGAGCACTACGAGGGCGGCTCTGCGCTGGATGCGTACGCACGCATGACCGGGATGGATGCGACCGATCACGAGATCGTCTTCCTCGGCCTGCCCCGTACAGAGCGACTCAACGAAGGTTCCACCACGCTCGTCGTGCGCCTTGGCGCTCTGGGACAGGGGGTTGTCGACTCAGGCGGAGTGACTGCTGCCATCGGGAACTCCGATGCGGGCTATGAGGTTCGCGGACTCAGGCGAAACCGCCCTGCAGCGGCGGTGGCGATGGACGAGGCGGGAAGGGTCATGCTCGGCGATGTCTCGAGCGACCTGCTCGTGAACGATCCGGATGCGCCGTTCGGCTTTGCCACCGACCTCGAAGCGTTCGGTGCGGCCTATCAGCGGGTAAGCGCGGAGATGCTCGCGCGCGGCGGGCCCGGACTCCTGGTGCTCGACCCGGGTGATCCCCAGCGAACGTTCGAGTTCGCACCGGACGTCACACGCGAGGTGGCCGAGGCGCATCGCCTTACTGCTGTCCGGACGGTGGACGAGATCGTCCGTATCGCTCTTGAGGACTTGCCCGATGACGGTGTCTTGATGGTGCTGCCGCAGATAATCGCCGGGGAGCGGGATGCGCTTGCGGGACTCGGCCCGACGGTCGTGTACGGTCCCGGGTGGTCCGGACTCCTGAGTTCGTCATCCACGCAGCGCCCCGGGCTGGTGACGAACCTCGATGTCGCAGCGACGGTACTGCGCGAACTCGGTATCGATCGTCCGGTCGAGATCCTCGGCAATCCGATGGTCTCCGATAGAACGGTGACACCTTCGTCCGAGAGGGTCGCCCATCTTGCGGCATTGAACGCGACGGCGATCGCGGTCGACACGGCCAAGCCATCGGTGATCAACACCTTTATCGCGTTGACAACGATGGTCTTGCTCGCATGCACGGTCGTTCTGCTGCGTGCGCGCCGGTGGCCCGCAGGGGCCGTGGGGTTCGTCTCAGCGTTCGGGCGCAAACTCATGTTGTTGGCGCTCGCGGTTCCTCCTGCGACACTGCTGATGTTCGTGGTCGACCGTCGGCCGGCTACTGCGGCAGATGCCCTGTTCTCCTTCTTCGTAGCACTTGCTGCCCTATGGGCATTCGGCCTTCTGCTCGAAAGGGTCGGGCCTGTGCGCGCGCCTGTCGCGACGTTGAGCCTGCTTGCCGCAGCGCTACTCTCCGTCGACCAACTGATCGGTGCTCCGCTCTCCTTCACCGGGTTCTTGAGCTACTCGCCACTACCGGCTGCCCGGTACTACGGCATCGGTAACGAGGGCGCGGCACTCCTTTTTGGGAGCGCGGCCATCGGTCTGGCGCTGGTACTTGACGAGATCAAAGGGACTCGCTGGCAGCGCCCCCTCGGTCTGTGGGGCATACCCGCACTCGGGCTGTTCGTCGCGTGGATCGGTACCGACCCCTCGTTGGGCGCCAACATCGCTGTTGCAATCTGGGCAGTAGCCGGATTCGCATCCATGTGGGTGATCTACAACCGCATAAAAGTCGACTGGCGGGTCGTCATCTCCGCACTGCTGATCATGGTGGTGATGATCGCTGGCTTCTCCATCGTCGATATGCGCTCCGATGAGGGTTCCCAGTCACACCTTGCGCGCGCGTGGGGGTCGATGGCACAGGGCGGGGTCTCGGAGCTGTGGCTCATCGTCGCGCGAAAGGCCGAGACGAACATCCGTGTGCTGACTCGTACCAACTGGTCCTTCCTGCTCATCGCGGTACTCGCGTTCCTCGGCTTCATGCGGTGGCGACCGCAGGGGGACTTCGCGGCGACTCTGAGAGAGAATCCGGGTTACTCGGCGGGGATGGCGGCGTGCCTGATCGGGGGCGCTGTCGCATATGTGACCGAGGACTCAGGCATAGTGATACCTGCGCTCATAATGATCTATGTAGGAGTGGGTATCCTCCACCTGATGCTCTCGCGGCTTCCAGACGCGGTCGCCGAAGGTAGCGGCGACGGGGAGGTGGCGTGCTAGGAGAGTCCGACCTCGCGCTCATGACGGTGACGTTGCTGTGGGCAGCGCTCACCGGCATCGGCATCCCGTGGCTCGGGATGCGGATGCTCGTGCCGACGCTTGTGACGTCGGATCGCAGTGTCACGAACTACCGCGGGCGTGAGGTAGCGCTCGGACTCGGACTTGTCTGGGCGCTGTGGCTCGGCGGGGTTCTCGTCTTCTTCGCTGGCACGACGTACGCTTGGCTCCTCGGCGACCTCTCTGCACTCGCCCTCGTTGGCGGACCGCTCGATTTCGCCGTGACGCTCGTAGGCGGGGCGTTCGTGTTCGGACTCATCGACGACATGTTCGGCTCGAGCGCCGAGAGGGGGTTCCGCGGACACCTCGGCGCGCTAGCGAACGGCCGACTGACGACCGGTGGACTGAAGCTCCTCGGAATCGGACTGATCTCCCTGCTTGGCGGAGCGCACTTGACCCTCGCCGAGGGGTTGACCGTCGGTTCAGTCATCCACGGCCTTGCGGTCGCCGCGGTCCTCGCCCTCGCCGCCAACACCTTGAACCTCTTCGACCTGCGTCCGGGACGTGCGCTCAAGGTCTACACGCTGCTCGCTGCGGTCGGACTCGTCGCGCTCGTGCTCTCCTTGCTCGGGCCGGGTGCGGTAGCGGCGGGGGTCCTCGGCGAGATCGGGGTCGTGGCACTGTTCTGTCTCGGCCCGCTGCTCGCGGTGTGGCGCTTCGACCTCGGCGAGGTCGGGATGCTCGGCGATGCGGGCGCCAACGGGCTCGGTATGTGGATCGGTGTCATATTCGTCGTGGCACTACCACCCGCAGGTACCGTGCTCCTCGCACTCGCACTGTTCGCTTTAAACCTCGCGAGTGAACGCGTGTCGTTCTCGTCGGTCATCGAACAGAATCGGGGACTCTCGGCGATCGACCGGTGGGGGAGGCAGCGCGAGGTCTCTCGCGTCGCAGATACGACCGAGTGAAACACCCACACCGGGTCGCGCGCGGGTAGAATGGCTCATGGGACGGGTCGACGGAATAGAGATGGACGGAGGCAGGAACCGACAGATGACGAAACATATCTTCGTGACCGGAGGCGTGGTGAGCTCTCTCGGGAAAGGGATCACGGCGGCCTCACTCGGGCACCTGCTCAAGTCCCGCGGGCTGAAGGTCACCATCCAGAAACTCGACCCCTATCTGAATGTCGATCCCGGTACGATGAGCCCATTCCAGCACGGTGAGGTCTTCGTCACCGACGACGGTGGTGAGACCGATCTCGATCTCGGGCACTACGAGAGATTCATCGATGAGTCACTCTCGCGCGACTGCAGCGTGACCGCTGGCTCCATCTATCAGACGATCATCAACAGGGAGCGCAAGGGCGACTTCCTCGGCGGGACGGTTCAGGTCATTCCGCATGTCACCAACGAGATCAAGGACCGTATCACGCGACTTGCCGAGCAGACCAAGCCCGACGTGATCATCACCGAGGTCGGCGGAACGGTCGGCGACATCGAGTCGCTTCCGTTCATCGAGGCGATCCGCCAGCTGCGCAAGGATGTCGGCTACAGCAATGTCTGCTACATCCATGTCACGCTGGTGCCCTACATCGGGGCTTCGGCCGAGTTGAAGACCAAGCCGACTCAGCACTCGGTCAAGGAGTTGCGGTCTATCGGTATCCAGCCGGACTTCATCGTCTGCCGCTCGGACCGGCCGATCGATGCGAGCATTCGCCGCAAGATCGCTCTGTTCTGCGACGTCGATTCCCGGGCGGTCGTGAGCGCCCAGGATGCTCGCTCCATCTACGAGGTTCCTTTGCGCCTGCGCGACCAGGGTCTCGACGAGATGGTCATCGACCGCCTCTCGCTGGAGTGCGGTGAGCCGGACATGGCCGAGTGGGAGCGTTTTGTCGCGCACTCCTCCTCGCTGGCCGATACCGTCGACATCGCGCTTGTCGGCAAGTACGTCCAGTTGCCTGATGCATATCTGTCGGTGACAGAGGCTCTCGATCATGCGGGCATCTACCACGATCACAAGGTCAATGTGCACTGGGTGGACGCCGAGAGTCTCACTCCCGAAGAGGTCGACCAGATACTCTCCGAGATGCACGGTATCCTCGTGCCCGGCGGGTTCGGCATCCGGGGTATCGAAGGCAAGGTGCGTGCGGCGTACCATGCCCGTGAGAACGGGGTTCCTTACTTCGGGATCTGTCTGGGCATGCAGGTCGCGGTCATCGAGTATGCACGTCACATGGCAGGGCTTGCCGGTGCGAACTCGCCGGAGTTCGAGCCGGCGACCGACCATCCGGTCGTCGATCTCATGCGTGATCAGCACGACGTCGTGGACTTGGGTGGCTCGATGAGGCTCGGTGCATATCCGTGCAAGGTCACGCCCGGCACGAGAGGCTTCGAGGCCTACGGTGATGAGGTGATCTACGAGCGTCACCGGCATCGTTTCGAAATCAACAACGCCTACCGGCAGCAGCTCGTCGATGCGGGACTCACCATCAGCGGTGTCTCCCCGGACGACCGCCTCGTCGAGATGATAGAGCTCCCGGATCATCCCTGGTACGTAGGCACTCAGGGCCACCCGGAGTTCAAGAGCCGTCCCACGCGGCCTGCACCGCTCTTCCGCGACTTCATCGGCGCGGCTGTCGAGCTCAAACGCTCGCGCAAGGGCTGACCGGCGATGAGTACCGAGCGCCTACTGGCGACCTTCCTCGATCTGGTTCGGATCGATAGTCCGTCGGGTCGTGAGTCGGCTCTGGCGGGAGAGTGCTCAGCGTTGCTCGAAGGGCTTGGCTTCGCGGTTCGCACCGATGCGACAGCTGCCGTGACCGGCTCGAACACGGGCAACCTCATCGCAGAGCTGCCGGGTACGGTCGTGGGAGCACCGGTGCTGTTGCTCTCCGGGCATCTTGACTGCGTACAGCCGTGCGAGGGGGTCGAGCCGGTGGTCGCCGGCGGAGTGGTCCGCTCGGCAGGAGAGACGGTCCTCGGCGCTGACGACAAGGCCGGCATCGCCGCCATCGTCGAGGGTGTTCAGCGGGTCGTCGAGAGCGGGGCTCCGCGCGGCGACATCCGCGTCGTTCTCACCGTGGCCGAGGAGGTCGGGCTTCGCGGGGCGAAAGCCCTCGATCTCGATGCGATCAGGTCGGACCTCTGCCTCGTTTTCGATGCCGACGGCGACCCCGGTGGCATCGTGGTCGGAGCGCCGACACATGACACGTTCGTTGCGACCTTCCACGGTCTGGCTGCACACGCCGGTGTCGCTCCGGAGACCGGAAGGTCGGCGCTCATGATGGCTTCGCGGGCAGTGACAGCGATGCCGTCTGGCAGGATCGATGAGTACACGACGGCCAACGTCGGGACGATCGAAGGCGGGACCGCTACCAACGTCGTTCCCGGCCGCGTCACGATCACCGGAGAGTGCCGCTCTTTGATGTCCGATCGGGTCGACAGTGTGGGGCAGGGGATGGAGACCGCGATGCGCGACGCGGCTCGGTCCGGAGGCGGGACGGTCGATGTGCGCTGGACGAGGGAGTACGTGGGGTTCCAGGTGCCGGAGGACTCTCCTGAGCTCACGTTGATGCGTGAGGCATGCGCTGATGCCGGGCTCACCCCGCGCCTGTTCACGACCGGAGGGGGCAGCGACGGCAACGTCTTCGCGTCTGCCGGAATGCCGACGCTCGTGCTCTCCTGCGGCATGCGCTCACCCCACTCTTTCGATGAACAGATCGCGATCGCCGACCTCGAAGGCCTTGCAGCACTCGTCAGTGCTGTCGTCGAGCGCGCGGGGACCGGTTCGCCGTGAGGCTTGTCTGGGGGGCCGTTTTGGCCGTGATGAGTCAGGCCTGCGACATCCAACGCCTCGACGTCTCTCTCGACGACGGCACGACGGGTACCGCACTCGCTTACCCCGCATTCACGGGGACGTGCGCGACCGGTGACCGGGTGCTGCTCAACACGACGGCGGTCGATCTCGATCTAGGGACCGGGGGCACTCACTTCGTGATCGCGCGCCACCCCGGAAGTGGAGAGGCGCCATCCGGGATCGCTCTCGATCGTCCTTCGGCCGGGCATATCATGAAACTCCGCTATACACCGCTCCAGATCGACGTGTGCTCCGTCGAAGAGCAGGCGAGCCCGCACCACGAGGTGATGTCGACCGCTACAGACCTCTTCGGGATGCCTGTCGCGTGTTGCGGGCTGCACAGCCATGTGCCGCTCGTCGCGGCTGCAGTAAAGCAGATCGCGCGGGAGCTGCGCGTCGCGTACGTGATGACCGACTTCGGGGCGCTGCCCATCGCGCTCTCCGAGATCGTTCGCGCAGCGGTGGCCGTTGGCCTGATCGACGCGACCATCACGGCCGGTCAGGCCTTCGGTGGTGACCACGAAGCGGTCAACGTCCACTCGGCCCTGCTGGCCGCCCGCCATGTCGCGCGGGCCGACGTCGCGATCGTGGCGATCGGTCCCGGGGTTGTCGGCACCGCGACGCCGTTGGGACACGGCGGGGTTGCCCAGGGGGAGGCGATCAACGCCGCAGCGTCTCTCGGCGGGGTGCCCGTCGCCGCGCTCAGACTCTCGTTCGCTGATCGGCGTGCGCGCCATCATGGCGTGAGCCACCACACAATCGCCGCGCTCACCCGCATTGCGCTGGCATCGGCGCATGTACCCGTCGCGCATCTGCCCGAGGAGTACGCCGACATCGTGGAGGAGCGGCTTGAGATGGCGGGGGTGTGGGAGCGTCACACGCGAGTGGCCGCACGTGCGGGACACGATCCGGGACCTGACATGAGAGGTGTCTCCGTCACGACGATGGGGCGCTCCGAGGCCGAAGACCCCGCGTTCTTCTCGGCGGCCTACGGTGCCGGGGAGGCGTGTGCGCGGATCGCCCTCGGCGAGATCGAGGGGGCGGTATCGAAGCGTCAGGAGTACTAGCGTTCCCGGTTTCACTCTGCTGCGTTAGGCTAGGCGCTACGTAAGAAAACGTCAGGCAGACAGGCTCGTGCTCTCCAGGTCCGGACTCGAGGACGACGTGCGAAAAGGAGCAACCGTGATCATCGGAGTGCCTGCAGAGATCAAGAACAACGAATTCCGGGTCGGGCTCACGCCTGCCGGAGCTGCGGAGTTCATCCGCCACGGCCATGAGGTGATCGTCGAGAAGGGTGCCGGTGCCGGTTCCTCGTTCACCGACCAGATGTACGAGCACGTCGGAGCCCGGTTCCTTGATACCGCCGAGGAGATATTTGCCGCTGCTGACATGATTATCAAGGTCAAGGAGCCGCAGCCGGTGGAGGTCGAACGCCTGCGTCCCGGTCAGATCCTCTACACTTACCTGCACCTCGCTCCAGATCTTCCCCAGACTGAGGGACTCGTGAAGTCCGGAGCGGTCTGCATCGCGTACGAGACGGTTGAGCTGCCTAACCGCTATCTGCCCCTTCTGGCCCCGATGTCTGAGGTCGCAGGCCGCATGGCAGCACAGGTCGGCGCGGCATACCTGCAAAAGCCCAACGGCGGGCGAGGCGTGCTCATGGGCGGCGTTGCCGGCGTGCTTCCTGCCAACGTCGTGGTGCTCGGTGCCGGGGTGGTCGGCTTCAATGCTGCGTATGTCGCCAAGGGCATGGGCGCGCACGTCACGGTGATGGATGTGAATCTCGATCGCCTCCGCTACATCGAGGATGTCTGGGGCAACAGCATCCGCACCCTGTTCTCGAACCGCCACAACGTCGCCGAGATGATCATCGAGGCCGATCTTGTGATCGGTGCCGTGCTTCTGCCCGGAGCGAAAGCGCCCTATCTCGTTACTCGGGATATGCTGCCGACCATGAAGCGTGGTGCTGTGATCGTCGACGTCTCGGTCGACCAGGGTGGATGCATCGAGACGACTCATCCGACCACGCACGCCGATCCGACCTTCATGGTCGACGACGTACTGCACTACGGTGTCGCTAACATGCCCGGCGCCGTTCCTCACACCTCGACCCTGGCTCTTGTGAACGCGACTCTGGGCTATGGCCTGGCTATCGCGGACAAGGGTTGGAAGCAGGCCGTCATCGATGACCCGGCTCTGGCCAAGGGCGTCAACGTGTTGGACGGAAAGATCACGTATCGGCCTGTAGCGGAGGCCCACGAGATGCCCTACACTCCACTTCAGGAGCTTCTCGGATGACCCGCCGTGTCCTGAAGTCCCGATAGCCCCGCCTAAAGGTACACGACGGCCGCCAACATGGCGGCCGTCAGTGCGTTGCGGGTGTATCATTCGGTGTATGGAAGAGCATCCACTGCACCCGTCTATCGAGGAGTTCCTGTCGCATCTCGCCGTCGAGCGAGGAGCATCGCGGCACACGCTCTCCGCCTACCGTCGCGATCTGCGAGCCTATCAGGCTCTGCTCACCGAGAGGGGAGTAGCTGACCCAGCCGGCGCCAGTACCGAAGACGTGATCGCGTTCGTCGGCGCCCTGCAGAAGCGCGGATTGGCCCCCGCGAGTGTCGAGCGGGCTGTCGCGGCCGTGAAGAGCTTCCACCGCTTCTGCGTCAGGGAAGGGTTCTCCGCCGAGCATCCCGCGAGCCGGATCCCGCTACCAAAGAGCCCCAAGAGACTCCCGGACGTCGTCAGTATCGACGACATCGAGCGGCTGCTCTCCCAGCCGTTCCCGGAAGGACCGCCAGGCTACCGCGATCGCGCGATCCTCGAGACGCTGTACGGGTGCGGGCTGAGAGTGAGCGAGCTGATCGGGCTGGACCACACGGATCTTTCACCGGCAGAGGGTGTATTGCGTGTGAAGGGTAAGGGCGACAAGGAGCGCGTGGTGCCGCTTGCAGGGGAAGCGGCACGGGTGCTTGCGGACTACCTCCTGCATGGACGCCCATACCTGCGTAGCAAGAAGAGCATGCATGCGGCCGACTCCTCGGCGGTGTTCGTGAACGTCCGCGGGGGCCGTCTTTCCCGGCAGGCTGTCTTCGAGATGGTGCGTAGGTACGGTGGCCGAGTGGGACTCGAGGTACACCCCCACACGCTCAGACACTCTTTCGCGACCCACCTCCTCGAGGGCGGGGCGGACCTGCGTTCGCTGCAGGAGATGCTGGGGCATGCGGACATCTCAACGACACAGATCTACACGCACGTGGAGTTGTCTCACTTGAGGGAGGAGTATCTCTCCACCCACCCGCGTGCCCGGATGCGCTAGAAGACCTCCCATGCGTTTCGCCTGGTCTGGTATTCGCCATGAAAGGGGAGAATCTCTTCATGGTGTGGAGGTTCAAGGTATAGAATGGTTAGTTGTAGGCTGGTTCCGTATAGGGAGGGAGATTTGCGTGGACTCTAAGTATAGGAAAGTCCTAGCGTTGCTCCTCGTCGTTGCTCTTGTGGCCGTTTTTGCGGTCGGGTGTGGCAACGGTGAGGAAGAGCCCGTCGACGATCCGGACATGGGTGAAGCGCCCGTCACAGACGTCAAGGCCGCGATGGTCACCGATGTCGGGGGTCTTGGTGACAAGACCTTCAACGACGGTACGTACGAGGGTCTCCTGCGAGCAGAGCGGGAACTCGGTGTCGAGGTACGGGCGCTGGAGTCCAATGAGATCGCGGACTACGAGCCCAACATCGACCAGTTGGCTAACGCCGGCTTCGATGTCATCTTCACTGTCGGCTTCCTCATGACCGATACCACCATGGCTAAGGCGCCGGAGTATCCGGACGTGGCGTTCGGCGGAATCGATCAGTTCTTCGAGGAGCCGGTCGACAACGTCGTCGGACTGCTCTTCAAGGAGCACGAGTCGGCCTACCTGGCCGGTGTCGTAGCCGGTCTTGCGACCCTCGACGGCGATCTGGACGACCGCATCAACGACGACAACGTGATCGCGTTCATCGGCGGCATGGATATCCCGCCGGTCGAGCGGTTCGAGGTCGGTTTCATCGCAGGTGCGCGTTCGGTCAATCCGGATGTCGAGATCCTGAACCTGTACGCCGGTAGCTTCGACGACCAGGCCAAGGGCAAGGAGCTCGCACTCTCTGCAATCGATCAGGGTGCAGACGTGGTCTTCGCCGCAGCCGGCTTGACCGGTCTCGGGTCGATCACCGCTTGCCAGGAGCGCGGCGCGCTCTTCATCGGGGTCGATGTCGACCAGTACGAGTCGGTTCCCGGTTCGGGTGACGTCATGCTGACGTCAGCCATGAAGAGCCTTGAGACTGCAGTGTTCGACACTATCAAGGCGGTCGTCGACGGAACGTTCGTCGGCGGAGAGAACCGCTCGTTCGGAATCGCCGAGGGCGGTGTGGATATCGCTCCGTTCCACGATTTCGAGGACGCGGTCTCTCAGGACATCCGTGATGCCGTTGAGGCCGCACGCCAAGGTGTCATCAGCGGTGCAGTGGCGGTGCCGGCGTCCCGCGACGAGCTGTAGGAGATCACGCGAGATGATCGGATCCGCGTAAGGTGGAACCAGGGAGGGCGGCCGGTAGTGCACCGGTCGCCCTCCCTGGTGCGATACGATGGCGTCGACGTCCGTCAGGGCAGCGTGAGGGAGAGAGTATGGCGACCCCGCTCATCGAGTTACGTGAGGTGACGAAGCGCTTCCCGGGAGTGCTCGCCAACGACCGGGTCTCACTCTCGCTACACGCGGGCGAGATCGTGGCGCTCCTCGGCGAGAACGGTGCCGGCAAGAGCACGCTCATGAACGTCGTGTATGGACTTCTCGATGCCGACGAGGGCGAGGTCCTCGTCGACGGCGAGGTGACGCAGATCCGGTCTCCGCGCCACGCGATCGATCTCGGTATCGGCATGGTCCACCAGCACTTCATGCTCGTTCCTCCGCTCACGGTGACCGAGAACATTGTGCTCGGAAACGAGCCCGCACGTGGCGGTGTGATCGATTTTCGCACTGCACGCGAGGCAGTGCGCGAGATATCGCTTCGTTACGGTCTCGCTGTCGACCCCGACGCGGTGGTCCGTGATCTTCCCGTCGGAACGCAGCAGCGCGTGGAGATACTCAAGGCGCTCTACCGGGGAGCTCGCGTCCTCATCCTTGACGAACCGACGGCGGTCTTGACGCCACAGGAGGTGCGCGAGCTGTTCTCGGTGGTGCGCTCACTGGTCTCCGGGGGCCTTTCGGTCGTCTTCATCACTCACAAGCTCGAAGAGGTCATGTCGGTCTCGGATCGTGTGGTCGTGATGCGAGACGGGCGGATCGTCGGGGAGACGAAGACCTCGGATACCGACACAGCCGGACTTGCGCGCATGATGGTCGGCCGAGAGGTGGTCTTTAGGGTCGAGAAGAAACCCTCACAGTGCGGCGATGCCATCCTGGAGATCGAAGACCTGCACGTCTTGGACGAACGGAAGCTTCCTGCAGTCCGCGGAGTGAACCTCTCGGTCTGTGCGGGAGAGGTCGTTGCGCTTGCGGGAGTGAGTGGCAACGGTCAGGCCGAGCTTGTCGAGGCTCTCACAGGGCTTCGCAAGGTCAAGAGTGGCTCGATGCGCCTTAAAGGTGAAAACATCACTCACGCAGCGGCGCGCGAGACGATCGAGGCCGGTCTCTCTCACGTCCCCGAGGACCGACACCGCCGGGGGCTGGTGCTCGAGTTCGACCTCATGGAGAATACGATTCTCGGTGACCATCGCCAGATGCCCTTTGCCAGGCATGGGGTCTTAAACTTCGAGGCGATCACCGAGGTGACCCGAAAGAGGATCAGGGAGTACGACGTCAGGACGCCGTCTGAGAAGGTGAAGGCATCTGCGCTTTCTGGGGGCAACCAACAGAAGCTCGTGCTCGCCCGCGAACTGGGACGCGATCCCGATCTCCTGGTTGCCGCACAGCCTACACGAGGACTTGATGTCGGTGCGATCGAGTTCGTGCACAACCAGATACTCGCGGAGCGCGACCGGGGCAAGGCGGTCCTGCTCATCAGTCTCGAACTCGAGGAGGTCCAGTCGCTCGCTGACAGGATCCTGGTGATCTTCGAGGGCAGGATAGTCAGGGAGTTCGCAGCGGGTGAGGCAAGTGATGAGGACCTTGGCTACTACATGACCGGAGCGGGCGGCGACAAGCTGACTGCGGGCGTCGAGGAGGCGGGGGTGAGCGATGGCGGAGTCGACGCGTAAGCCACCAGCAGCACTGTTGGTCGCGACCTTGCGAGAGCTAGCGGTGCCGGTGGTCTCGGTAGTGATCGCCATCGCCATCAGTTCCATCATCATGCTGGTGGCGGGGTTCGATCCCATCGCTGCGTTCGTGGCCATGCTCAAGGGATCGTTCGGTGGTGGTCGTCAGATCGGCGAGACCATGCTCAGATCCACGCCCTTGATGTTCACCGGGCTGGCGGTCGCGTACGGCTTTCGTGCCGGGCTCTTCAACATCGGCGCAGAAGGCCAGCTGTTCATGGGCGGTCTGTCAGCGGCGTTTCTCGGCATCGCGCTTGCGGGGATGCCTCGCCCGCTCAATATCATCCTCATGGTGGTTGCGGGAGCAGCAATCGGAGCGGCATGGGCGTTCATCCCTGCGATTCTCAAGGCCAAGGTCGGAGCACACGAGGTCATCACCACGATGATGTTCACGTTTATCGGCCGTTACCTGGTCTCGTGGCTTGTGACCGGTCCGCTGCGTGCCGACGGCCAGATTCCGCAGACCGCGGCACTTCCGGTCGAATCCACCCTCCCGAGGATGCACGAAGTGCTGCCGTTCCTCGTGCCGTCCCGGGCACACTTCGGGTTCGTCATCGCCATCATTCTCGCCTTCTTCATCTGGTGGGTCCTCAAGTACACGTCGCTGGGTTATGAGTCTCGGGCCGTAGGGTTCAACCCGTGGGCATCCGAGACGGGCGGGATCTCTGTACCGGCTACCACTATCAAGGCGCTCTGCATCTCGGGAGCGTTGGCGGGACTCGCCGGCGTTACCGAGGTCATGGGGGTGCACCTGCGTCTTCACGATCAGTTCTCGGCAGGCTTCGGGTTCACGGGCATCGCGGTCGCGCTTCTGGCGAAGAACAACCCGATCGGCGTCATCGCTGCGGCGATCCTCTTCGGAGCTCTGTCGGCAGGCGCTGGGACCATGCAACTCGAAGCCGAGGTTCCGACCAAGGTCATCTTCATCATCCAGGCACTGATCATCTTCCTGGTGGCGGCCGAGCAGCTTGCGCGCTGGGTCATAGGCAAGACCGACCGTCAGGGGGCGGAACATGCTGGCTGATATCTTCACGCCAGACCTGTTCGCCTCGGCGATACGAATGGCCACCCCGCTCGCACTCGCAGCGATCGGTGGCACGATCTGCGAACGCTCGGGAATCGTCAACATCGCACTCGAGGGAATGATGCTCTTCGGCGCATTCATGGGTGTGATCGGAGCCATGTTCACAGGCAGCGCCTGGATCGGTCTGATCACCGCTGTGGTAGCAGGAATGTCGCTCGCGCTCATCCATGCATTTGCGTCGATCACTCTCCGTACTGACCAGGTGGTGTCCGGTACCGCCATCAACATTCTGGCTCTCGGCCTGACGGGCTTCCTGATGGAGGTCATTTTCGGCCATCCCGGAACGACCGATCCGGTATCCAGGCTGCAGCCGGTATTCTCGATAACCGGTCCTACCGAGGGGGTCTTGGGTGCGATCTGGCGCTGGTTCGATGCGGTCGTGTTCAGTTACACGCCGATCGTCTACATGGCTATCATCATCGCCATCGGCGGGCACTGGGCGCTCTACAACACCCGGTGGGGTCTCCGACTTCGGTCCCTCGGTGAACATCCACGAGCGGCAGACACCGTCGGGATCAGCGTGGTCCGCGGACGCTACTCTGCGGTCATCACGAGCGGGGCGCTCGCCGGGCTCGCCGGGGCTAACCTCACGCTGGAGCAGGTCGGTTCCTTTACCGAGGGGATGACCAACGGGCGCGGGTTCATCGCTCTTGCGGCGAACATCTTCGGCCGCTGGACGCCGGGTGGAAGCTACGGTGCCTCGCTGCTCTTCGGCTTCGCCGATGCGCTCCAGATCAAACTGCAACTCTTCCGTGATGTGATCCGCATCCCGTCACAGTTCTTCCTGATGTTGCCGTATGTGCTCACAGTGGTTGTGCTGGCGTCCGTCGTGGGGCGTGCTGTCGCACCAGCTGCGATCGGGAAGCCGTACGAGAAGGGGTAGATAGATGTCTGCGGGTGGACGAGTAGCGCGAGGGGTGTTCTGGGCCTCGACCTGGGCGGTTGGCGCGGCGATCGGGGTCGCGGCCGGCGGGTGGCTGACCGTGGTCGGCGGTGCAGGAACGCCCGGCGTCGAGTCGCTCGATCTGACCGAGGATCTCCTCGTTCTACCCGTGCTCGCCGGACTCGCCGTCTTCGCTGTCCACCTCCTCGGCCAGGCTCTCCTCGGCCTGGTGCGCAAGGTCCGTTCGCGACCGGGCGATGCCGACGGCGACGACGACCAGGGCGAGCAAGAAGTACGCGAGGGCGTCTGAAGGGAGGTCGGGACGGAAGTCGCCGCCACGTATGAGTGAGCGAGCGACGTAGGCGGCAGCGGGCAAAGCCACTGCCGCCCACAGCGGTATCCGGATGCTCGGGCGGATCACTACTCGTGGACTCCTTCGTCGTCAGGTGCGATGGTGGCCTGGTCGCCGGTCGGCGACGACTCTGCGATGGGTACGCCACGCCCGACGCGGCGTCTACGCACGACCGCTCGCACGATCAGCCACACCAGAAGTGCGACCGCTACCAGCGGAAGTGCGCTCATCGCGACGATGATCATCGCGTTGATGGTCCCGACCAGCCCGCGGACACCGGTGGTGATCGCGTCGACGAACCCCCAGTCCGTCCCGGAGGGCCGGATGACCGGCTCGGCGCCCGTCAGTTCGATCGTGACCATTGCCATCGCGGCCTGCCGCTCGAGATACGCGATCTGTGCGGTGAGCGACTCGATGTCGCCCCGGACGCGTCCAAGCTCACGTTCGATGTCGAGCATCTCCTCGACAGTCTCGGCGCGGTCGAAGAACTCGCGGAGCCTCTGCTCCTGGGAGTTCAAGTTCTCCAGGCGTGCCGACAGATCGATATGCTCCTGTGTGACGTCGGCCTCGTCGGAGGAGTGCCGCAAGACATCTCCGAGTCCGTCGACAGTCTCAAGGAAGTCAGCAAGCTCGCCAGCGGGTACGCGAACGGTGATGTAGCCCTTCAGCGGCGCTCCATCACCAAGCGAACCGAGCGCCTCGTAGCGGAAGATCGGAGTCTCGTCATCGGTGCTCACCTGCAGCCCCGTGACGATCCCGCCGATCCGCTCGATCTCGGTGCGCAACGAGTCGACTGCGGTCTCCACGTCGTCCACCTTCACGCGTAGGCCTACGGTCCGGATGATGAAGCGCTCGTCTGTCGGGACGTCTACGGCGTCGGGTCCCGTGCCGATCGAGGCCGAGGAGAGATCGGCATCGGGAGCGGAGATGGCGGCCCGTCCTTCTTCGGAGGCGCCCTCAGGCGGTGCCATATCGGACACGCCCTCGACGGAGGAGGAGTCTTCGCCGTAACTCACCGGGAGAAGTATCCCACAGCCCGTGAGCGCGAGTGCGATGAGCGCGGTCACGCCGATAAGTGCGATCCGTGTCATGCGTCGACGTCGTGCATGTCCTTGGTTGTTCATCGTGCGCCTCCTGAAGTCGGGCTCGCATATAGCACGAACGCCCTCATCGCCGGTCGGGCGGGAGGGCGTCCGGGTGATTCGCGGTTCTCGGAGGACTACTTCTGGATCTTCTCCTCCATCTTCTTCATCTGGGTCGCAGCGTATG
The DNA here is from genome assembly GCA_964350345.1 of uncultured Coriobacteriaceae bacterium. GTDB lineage: Bacteria > Actinomycetota > Coriobacteriia > Anaerosomatales > SLCP01 > JAUVXE01. The sequence continues at coordinate 18,080 of CAYGKH010000001.1, read as the reverse complement.
CGCCGAGTGCGACGCCGAGTGCGACTACGACAAAGAAGGCCAGGACCAGGGTGTTGAAGATCGCGCCTGCCACATTGGCTGTCATCGGGGAGTGTCACCTCCGTATCGCCCGAAAGTATCTCTGCTCATTCTACCCGCACCGGGGCACGGGCGGCAACACATGTGCACAAACATCCTGGTGCCTGGATTCCGCTTTCAACCCGGGTATCCTCCCCGGTTCATCCATATAGACGGTAGATAGGGCAATCGAGTTCGCGAATCGCACGATCAGCGCAGTGGTCGCGAGTGGCATGAACTGACGCTACGATGTCAAATAGTGGGATGAATTCCCACAAAAGTATTGTCATGTGGGATGAAGTGTCATACAGTGTGACACGTAAGAACAACGCCACCGTCGGCACAGGGCCCGACGGGACGCCGCGCAGAGTAGCGGGGGAGGGCAGAGAGGGATGTTTCTCGGCGATCACCAGCACACGCTGGACGCCAAGGGCCGAGTCTCGTTGCCCGCAAAGTTCCGGACCGAGATGACGGGGAAACTCGTGATCGCAAAGGGTCTGGACGACTGCCTCTACGTCTATCCGGCTGACGAGTACCACGCGTTCGTGGAGGAACTCACGTCCCGGGAGGATTTCGATCCGCGGGTCAGGAAGGTGCGTCGCTTCTTCACGACCGGTGCCGTCGAGGCCGAGTTCGACTCGGCAGGTCGCATCATGCTTCCGGGCAACCTGCGCGAGTATGCGGGGCTACAGAGAGATGTCGCGGTCACCGGCAACGGAAACCGGATCGAGATCTGGGACTCCGAGGCGTGGGCGACCTACCAGCTTGGCGAGGATGAAGACTCGATCGAGGACCTCGCCAGGGAGCTGGCCGACTCCGGCCTGCTCTAGAGGATTGACAATGGAATACCGGCACATCCCAGTTTTGCCGGCCGAGGTCACGCAGTACTTATTGCCGCACCCCGGTTCGATCATCGTCGACTGTACCTTAGGCGGGGCAGGACACGCGAAGCGGATAGCAGACCTAATCCAACCCACCGGAATCCTGGTGGGCGTCGATCAAGACGATGCAGCACTCTCCGCAGCAGCAGACACACTCCGCCTCGGCCGGCAAGCCATGTTGATAAAGGGGAACTTCGCTCAGCTCGATACCCTCCTCTCTGAGGCGGGCATTGCGTACGCAGACGGGTTCCTCTTCGACCTGGGGGTATCCTCACCGCAGCTCGATGTGGGCGAGCGTGGGTTCTCTTACCACGGCGACGCGCCACTCGACATGCGGATGGACCCGGAGGGCGGCGGTACCTCAGCCGCCGACGTGGTCGCCACCTACTCTGAGGCCGATCTGTCGCGGATCATCCGCGAATACGGTGAGGACAGGTGGGCCTCGCGCATCGCAGCATTCATCGTAGCCGCGCGAGGCCGCCGTCCGCTTCTCACTACCGGAGACCTTGTGCAGGTTATCAAAGACGCGATTCCTGCGGCAGCTCGTCGCACCGGGCCACACCCTGCACGACGCACCTTCCAGGCGCTCCGAATCGAGGTCAACCGGGAACTTGAGGTTCTCGAGCGCGGTCTGCGCTCCGCCGTCCGATGGCTTACGCCCGGAGGCAGGATCGTGGTGATCAGCTACCACTCTTTGGAGGATCGCACCGCAAAGCGAGTATTCGCAGAGATGGCGAAGGGGTGTATCTGTCCGCCTGAACTCCCGATGTGTTCGTGCGGTCATGAGCCGGTACTCCGCATCGTGACGAGACGGCCCGTCGTTCCGACGGAGCGTGAGATTGAGGAGAACCCGCGGGCACGCAGCGCCAAGATGCGCGTCGCGGAGAAGTTGTAGAGGTGACGCCAGGGCGTGACCGGAGCGTGGAGAGGAGGAGGGGCACTGATGGGACTACCTGCGCGTAAGCAGAGCGTACATGTGGAGGGGCCTGTCTTGCGCCTCCTGCGTGGCGGTGGACGGGCTGCGAACTCAGGGTCGTCGCGCACCCGTCGGAGCCCCGCAGCGGAGGTCGCGCGCTATCGGCGTCTCTTTCAGACGACCACTGCCGTGTTGATCCTCGTGATGGGGCTAGGAATGGCCCGCGTACAGGTCACCGTGCAGGCGACCGAGGCCGCCATGGCGGCCAACACCCTCAAAGAGGATATCGAGAGTGAACGCATCCGGGCAGAGACGCTCGAGGCTGATCGGACCGCGCTGGCCACTCCGTCCCGCATCGAGAGCATCGCCGGCGTCTCGATGGGTATGGGTGTGGCCGAGGAGGTCGACTACCTCGAGCTTCCCGCTTCGGACGCCAGCGACCTGCAGACGGAGAGTTCCACTGCCGCCGCCGGCTCCTCGGCCGTCTCTGAGCGTGTCGCAGCCGTCTTCGCCGACGTCATGCGCATGACGGCCGGTGAGGCGCAGGTTCTTCTTGTCGGCGATGCAGGACTCGCCTCCTCTCGATGAGCGGGCGACGGCGCGCGCGCACAGTGCCGGCGGGCAGGAAAGGGTGGGGCACGCGGCAGCCGAAGGATCGCCATAACTTGATGCTCCTACTCCTTCTCGGCAGCTTGGCCATCATCGCTGGTCGACTTGTATACCTCCAGATAATTGCGGCTCCACAGTTCGCGGAGAAAGCCTATGCACAGCGCACCCGGGATATCGAACTGGCCCCGAAGCGGGGCTCGATACTGGACCGCGAAGGTGAGCCGCTAGCGGTCTCCACCGAAGCGCGAACCATCTACGCGTCTCCTCGGCTGATCGAGGATCCGACATCGACCGCAGAGGCGGTTGCGGGGGTTCTCGGTGGGGATGTCGCCGACTACGCCGAGCGCCTTGGACGGGACAGCGGCTTCGTCTATATCGCCCGAAAGGTCCAGATGGAGCGCGCCGAGGCGATCGAGAACCTGAAGCTGACCGGGATCGGACTGTCGAAGGACTCCCGTCGCATCTATCCCGGCGGAGAGCTCGCGGCGCAGGTGCTCGGATTCGTCGGTGTGGACGACGGGGGGCTGGGCGGGCTGGAGTCCTACTACGACGAGCTGCTTGCGGGGACACCGGGTTCCATGCTCGCCGAGCGCGACAGGCTCGGGCGGCCAATGCCCGGCGGGGTGATGCACATGGAGGAACCGGTCCATGGGAGCGACATCGTCGTCAGCATCGACCGCGACATCCAATACGTCGCCCAGTTCGAACTCCAGAAGGCCGTCGAGCAGTGGAGTGCCGCGTCAGGGTCCATCGTTGTGATGGATCCGAAGACAGGAGAGATTCTCGCGATGGCGTCAGTTCCGGGGTTCAACCCCAACCGCTACGCCGAAGCGGAGGCTGCGTCACAGCGCAACAGGGCGGTCACGGATGTCTACGAGCCGGGCTCGACGCTGAAGTCCATCACTGCGGCATCGGTGATTGACGCAGGACTGTTCGATTCAAGCGACACGTTCGTGCTTCCGCCCACTTTGAAGGTCGGCGATCACACCATAAAGGAGTCGCAGCCCCGTTCTGAGGTTGAATGGTCCCTCGCCCAAATCGTGGGGAACTCCTCCAACGTCGGTGCGGTCATGCTCGGGCAGGCGTTGGGCGAGACACCGCTCTACGACTATCTGATGGGATTCGGTTTCACCTCACGGACCGGCATCGACTTTCCCGGAGAGGCCGCTGGATACATGCCCGCGGTCAAGGACTGGTCCGCCACCTCAATCGCGAACATCCCCTTCGGACAGGGCATATCGATGACGCCCCTCCAGCTTGCTCGTGCGACCGCCGTGATCGCGAACGGGGGAGAGCTGGTGACCCCGCACTTCTTGCTCAGCGTGCCCGATCAGCCGGACGTGAAGATATCGCACCCCCGCACACGGATCATCTCCGAGGAGGCGGCGGCCGAGACACGTGACGTCTTGAAGGCCGCGATCACCGAGGGTACGGGATCGGCAGCCGCAGTGGCAGGCTATGAGGTCGCTGGCAAGACGGGGACTGCTCAAAAGGCGCGCACGGATGGCCGCGGTTACGAGGCGGGGAAGCACATCGCCTCGTTTGCGGGGTTCCTGCCTGCGGACGACCCTCGCATCCTGGTCCTCGTGGTCATCGACGAGCCCAAGGGTGCGGTCTACGGAGGTGTCGTAGCTGCGCCCGTGTTCGCCGAGGTTGCACGGTTTGCAGTTTCCCATCTCCGGATACCGCCCACCACAGTCTCGCCCGCTTCAGCGACGTCCGATGTCGAGACGATGACAACAGGCCAGGAGCCTTAGGTGGGAGCGTGTGAGCATGGTAAAATCGACCGTCCTGACGTGGTGAAGAAGCCGTGACGATACTCATCAGAGAACTCCTCCAAGGCCTGGGTGCCACCATCGAGCTGTCCGTCGCCGGTATCGCAGTCGGCGGCGTAGTGTTCCGTTCCGACCAAGTGTCGAAGGGGGACGTGTTCTTCTGCGTACCCGGGTTCGTCAACGACGGGCACGATTTCGCGGCCGATGCGGTCGCCCGGGGCGCTTCGGCCATCGTGTGCGAACGACACATCCCCGAAGCCGCGGGTGTTCCGCAGATCATCGTCGAGGACACGCGCGCGGCGCTGGCTCGCGCGGCAGCGGTCTTCCGGAGACATCCGAGCCACGAGCTCGACCTCGTCGGCATCACCGGTACGAACGGCAAGACGACGACGACCTATCTTCTCGACTCCATTCTTCGTGCAGCCGGGTACGTGACCGGGCTCATCGGTACGGTCGAGACGCGGATCGCCGCCGAACGCTTCGATGCCGGTCGCACTACGCCGGAGTCCGCCGACCTCCAGGAACTGCTGCGCTCGATGCGTGATGCCGGTGTTACCGCCGTCTCTATGGAGGTTTCGTCACACGCGATCGATCTGCACCGGGTCGATGCACTACGCTTCGCCGTGGCGGCTTTCACGAATCTGACGCAGGACCATCTCGACTATCACCACACCATTGAAGAGTACTTCGCAGTCAAGCGACGTCTGTTCACCGACTTCGAAGTCGGTAGTCGGGTCGTCAACATCGATGATCTCCTTGGCGCCGCTATCGCGGTGGAGATCGACGGCGTGCTGACCGTCGGGCGTGCCTCGGATGCGATGATCCGCGCGGTTGACGAGGAGCTGCTTTCCGATAGTGCCAGATTCACGCTCTCAACCCCTGCCGGAAGCGCCAGTGTCCACCTGCCCCTCGCTGCGGAGTACAACGTCAGCAACGCACTCGTTGCGGCGGGCTGTGGTTTCGCGCTTGGCATAGACGTCGAGACGATCGCCGAGGGACTTTCGTCGGCTCCTCAAGTGCCCGGGCGGCTGGAGCGCGTCGAGGCCGGTCAGCGGTTCGGTGTGTTCGTCGACTATGCACATACACCGGACAGTCTGGAAAAGGCCCTCGGTGCCGTACGTGACATCACGCCGGGCAGGGTTCTCGCGGTGTTCGGATGTGGCGGGGACCGCGATCTGGACAAGCGCTCGCTCATGGGCACCGCGGCTGGGGGTGCGGCGGATCACGTGATCATCACGAGCGACAACCCGCGCTCCGAAGATCCGGTAGGGATCATCCTGCAGATCGAAGATGGCGTGCGGGCTGTCGGTGGGAGCTATGAGGTCATCGTGGACCGGCGTGCAGCGATCGCCGCAGCGATAGATCAGGCAGCGCCCGGTGATGCGGTGCTGATCGCAGGGAAAGGTCACGAGGACTACCAGATCTTCGCTGACCGGACCATCCACTTCGATGACCGTGAGGTCGCGGCCGAGGAGTTGGCACGCCGATGCTGACGCTCTCCGTCGACACGCTCATCAACGTCACATCCGGAGAACTGCTCTGCGGATCCCCTGATCTGATGCTCAATGGTGTCTGCACCGACTCGCGCTGTGTGCAGTCGGGAAGCGCCTTCGTCGCTTTTCCGGGCGAGCGGGCCGACGGGCACGATTTCCTCGGCGAGGCGATCGGCGACGGAGCGCGCGCTCTTCTCGTCACCCGGCCCGGTGACGAGTTGACCGCGGTGCTGGAGGCTGCGGCGAAGCGTGGTGTCGCCGTGCTGAGGGTCGCTGACGCGCTGCGGGCGGTCCAGGAGTTGGCGTCGTACCACCGTGACCGGCTCTTCTGCCCGGTCATCGGCGTGACCGGTTCGACAGGGAAGACGACCACGAAGGAGTTCATCACAGCGGCTCTAGGAATGGACCGCGACGTCGTCGCTACCCGTGGTAACCGGAACAACGAACTCGGAGTGCCGCTGACGATACTGGAGGCGGGAGCAGGAACCGACGTTCTCGTCGTGGAGATGGCGATGCGCGGAGTCGGGCAGATCGCCGAGCTCTGCCGCATCGCCCGACCGACGGTCGGTCTGGTCACCAACGTCGGGACAAGTCACATCGAGATCCTCGGAACACAAGAAGCGATCGCGTTCGCGAAGGCGGAGCTCATAGAGGCGATTCCCGAGGACGGTATCTCGTTTCTGAACGGGGACGACGCCTTCAGCGACACCCTCGCGATGTCCTCGCGCGCTGTCGTTGTCCGCTACGGCCTCGGCGAGTCGAGCGATATCTGCGCGATCGATGTCGAACTCGACGACGAGAGTCGTGCGTCGTTCACGCTCAGTGCGCCCGGGGTCGAGCCGACGCGAATCACGCTCGGTCTGCCCGGCCGTCACAACATCTACAACGCGCTGGCTGCTGCGGGAGTCGCCCTTCACGTGGGAGTCTCGGCGGAACTCATTGCAGTCGGCCTCGCCTCGGCCGCTGCGGGCGAGATGAGGATGCAGTCGTTCACGAGCGCTGCGGGCGTGCACGTCATCAACGATGCGTACAATGCCAACCCGGTAGCGATGCGCGCCGCTGTGGAGACACTCGCCGGCTTCTCGTCCGCCCCGCGCAGGATCGCGGTTCTCGGCGACATGGCCGAGCTCGGTTCGCTCACAGAGCTCGCTCACTTCGGGATCGGCGAGCAGGTCGCGCACAGCACCGTAGAGGTCCTGGTCACCGTTGGCCCGCGCGCAGCTCGTATCGCCGATGGAGCGCGGGCCGCAGGGATGGACGACGAGTGGATACGTCCGTGCGCAACGCCCGAAGAAGCCTCGGAGGTGCTCGATGACCTGCTGGAGGAGGGCGACGTTGTGCTCGTGAAGGCCTCACGGGTCATGGGGCTGGAGCGGGTCGTGGAAGGGATAGTCGAACCTCGTGTTTAGACTTGCCGAATATCCGTCATATCAGGTTTTCATGGCTGTGGTGGTCTCGATCGTCGCCGTGGGCGTCCTGATGCCGTTCTGGATCCGGTTGCTACGTTTCCGCAACATCGGTCAGCAGATACGTGCCGATGGCCCTCAGGGCCACCTGGCTAAGCAGGGAACGCCCACCATGGGTGGGGTACTCATCCTTCTGGTGGTTGCAGGAACCTACGTGTTCCTCGGCCAGTTCGGGAGATTGAGCCTCCTGGCTCTCGCCGCGACCGGAGCGTGCGGCCTGCTCGGGTTCGTCGACGACTGGGCCAAAGTCGTTCACGAACGCTCGCTCGGCCTCACGCCGAGGGCGAAGATCTCAGGCCAGGGGCTCGTTGCGCTCGCGTTCGGCCTTCTGGTGGTGAACTGGGCCGGTGTGTCGACGGGGGTGGAGATCCCGCTTACCGGGATCGTTCTCGATCTCGGGGTACTGACGAGCGTCTTCGATATCGGCGGTGTGGCCCTCGTCGTCCCGTGGCTCTACCTCGGTCTTGTGTGGTTCTTCATCGTCGGCTTCTCCAATGCCGTGAATCTGACCGACGGCCTCGACGGGTTGGCGGCCGGGACGATCACCATCGTCATGCTCGCCTACTCGGGCATCGCGTTTCGACTGAACATGCTGGAGATGGCGCTGCTCGCAGCTGCGGTCGCGGGAGCGTGTATCGGATTCTTGTGGTACAATGCCTTTCCTGCCAACATCTTCATGGGCGACACCGGCTCTCTCGGCCTGGGGGCGGCGATCGCGTCGTTCGCGATCATCACTAAGACCGAAATTCTCCTCGTGCTCATCGGCGGAATCTACGTGATCGAGACACTCTCGGTGATCTTGCAGGTCGCATCGTTCAGGCTGACAGGGAACCGGATCTTTCGGATGGCGCCACTGCACCATCACTTCGAGATGAAGGGTTGGTCGGAGACGAAGATCATGATCCGGTTCTGGATCCTCACCGGAATCATGGCAGGTGGCGGTTTCGCCCTATTCTTCGTCGAGTCCGTGAGGCGATGATGGAACCGCTCTCGGGAGACATCCTCGTGGTCGGTCTGGGTGCCTCGGGAGAGGCCGCGACCGCCTACTGCGCCTCGGCTGCGACTGCAGGCGATCCCGTGACGGTAACCGTCGTAGACCGTGCTGATGACGAGCAGGTCCAGCAGCGTGCGCAACGGCTGCGGCCTCTCGGGGTCCGTGTGCTTCTCGGCGTCGAATCGATCGATGGGGCCTATGACCTCGCGGTTATGAGTCCGGGCGTCCCGCCCCATTCTCCGTTGCACCGGGCCGCCGCCGCGGCCTCGGCTGAGGTAGTGTCTGAGATAGAGTTCGCGTTCCGTCGTTCACAGGCACCGTGGTTGGCCGTCACAGGTACGAACGGAAAGACGACGGTGACGAGCCTGCTTGGCCATCTGCTTATCTGGGGTGGTGTCTCGGCACGCACCGTCGGGAACATCGGCACACCCGCGATCGAGGTCGTCGGAGAGATTGGTCCGGATGGCGCCCTGGTCGCCGAGGTCTCCTCGTTCCAGCTTGCGTTAACGAATCGCTTCCATCCGCGTGTCTCCGTACTGCTCAACGTCACACCGGATCATCTGGACTGGCACGGCGACATGGAGACCTACACTGCCGATAAGGTCCGCATCTTCGCGAGACAGGGTTCCGGCGACATTGCGGTGATAGACGCCGATGATTCCGGTTCGGCTGCCTTCATCGAGCCCGTCCGGGCGCGCGGGGTGCGCGTTATCGCTGTGAGCCGCGACCGGCGCTATGCGGGCGGAGCGTGGGTTGACTCTGAGGGCATGCTCGTGGTGGACGGGACTTCGGGGCCGGTTCGGCTGGTCTCTCGCGACGAGTTGCGCCTTCACGGCGACCACAACGTCAGCAACACCCTTTCTGCGGCTGCAGCTGCGCTTGCCTTCGGGGTCGGTCCGGCTTCGATCCGCCGGGGGTTGCGGAGCTTCGAACCGATCGAGCATCGGCTCGAGCCGGTCGGGACGTTTACGGGCGTCGAGTACTTCAACGATTCGAAGGCGACGAACCCCGATGCAGTCATCAAGGGGCTGACGGCGTTCGACGGCAGGCCGGTGGTGGTTCTTCTCGGCGGGAGGAACAAGGGCAACGAGTTCACCCAGTTGGCCGAGGTACTCGCCGCCATCGATGCGCATGCGGTGGTGTTTGGCGAGGCTGCCGAGGAGATCGCAGCCTATCTCGAGGCGGCCGGTGTACCTTTCGAGCAGGCCTTCGGTCTCGCTGATGCGCTGCAAATTGCAGCGGGAACCGCATCGGGAAGGCCGGGGGCTGCGGTAGTACTCTCTCCGGCGTGCGCTTCCTTCGACGAGTTCGCCGACTACGCGGAGCGTGGCAGGGCCTTCAAGTCGCTCGTATCGCAAATGGTAGGGGGGGTGGACTGAAGTGGCAGCGCACAACGTCTACGCCGGCGGGCCGCTTCCCCGCTACCTGCTTCTGTTCGCCACACTCTTTCTTCTCTTCGGTGGGCTCATCATGGTCTACTCCGCCTCCTCGGTTGCTGACCTTGCTCAGCAGCAGGACAGCATGTATCACCTGAAGAGGCAGGCACTCGGTGCGCTTGGTGGGCTGGTTCTCATGGCCGTTGCGATGCTCGTCGACTACCGTCGAGCGCGCTGGGCATCGATCGCCGTATACGGAGGTTCCCTTATCGGTCTGGGGCTCGTGTTCTTCATGGGCGTCGGTAAGTGGGGTGCGACTCGATGGATCGACATGGGTTTCTTTACCATACAACCTTCCGAGTACGCGAAACTCGGGTGCGTGATGGTCGCCGCCCTGCTTATCCAGCAACATCAAAGCGGCCGGATATCGTCCGCCGACTTCTGGAGACGCCTGTTTGGTGCGGTCGGCATCGTCGTGTTGTTCCTCATGATGCAGCCCGATTTAGGGACGACGTTTTCGATACTGCTCGCGGTCTTTCTTGTGTTGATGATCGGCGGCGTGGACGCTCGCTTCCTGTGGGGTGGCGTCTTCGTCGGTCTGGTCGCACTGGCCGGTGCGATCGCGATGGCGCCCTATCGATTGCGCCGCCTGTTCGCGTTCCTCGATCCGTGGGCAGATCCGCTGGACTCCGGCTACCAATCCATCCAGGCGATGTATGCGTTCGGCTCCGGGGGGCTCGGCGGCGTGGGACTCGGGATGTCGCGGCAGAAGTTCTTCTACCTGCCGGCAGCGCACACCGACTTCATCTTCGCTATCATCGGAGAGGAACTCGGGTTCATCGGGTCGCTCTCGGTCCTGTTGGCGTTCGGTGTTATCGCCTACGCCGGGGTGAGGATCGCGCTCGGCACCAAGGATGTCTACGGCCGTCTCCTGGTGGGTGGTCTCACGGCGATGCTCGTCACCCAGGCGATCATCAACATGGCTGCGGTGACGGGACTCGTTCCGGTGACAGGTATTCCGCTCCCGTTCGTGAGCTTCGGTGGTTCATCGATGACCTTCACGATGCTGTGCATCGGGGTCATACTGTCGGTTTCCACGTACGGTGCCCGCACCAAGAAGAGGGCACACGTACTGAGTAAGGAGAGTGCGAGTGCGAGTAGTGCTGAGCGGCGGGGGAACTGCCGGTCACATCTATCCGGCGTTGACGGTGGCAGATCGGCTGTGCGACGACGGGCATGAGGTCGACTTCATCGGCACGCGCCGGGGTCCTGAAGCCCGTCTCGCATCCGAGGCGGGCTTGACGTTCCATGCCGTGCCAGCGCGTGGATTCGATCGCTCGCGTCCGCTGTCGTTCGTGGTGGCAGTCGCGGTTCTTGCTCTCTCCACTGCGCGCGCGTGGGCGCTCCTCGGAAGGGTGAAGGCTGACGTCGCCGTGGGTTTCGGCGGATACGTCTCACTGCCTCTAGGATTCGCTGCGATCGCGCGTCGCCTGCCCCTCGTGCTCCACGAGCAGAACTCGGTTCCCGGGATGGCAAATCGTGTGCTGTCGAGACGTGCGACGGTAGTGGGCGTCACCTACGAGGCGTCGGTAGCTCGCATGCGTGCCGGTACCACTTCGGTCCAGACGGGCAATCCCGTGCGTACAGCTGTTCTCGCTGCGGATCGAGCCACCGGTCGGCAGCGCCTCGGTCTTCCTGACGGGGCGAAGGTCCTGCTCGTCTTCGGCGGAAGCCGTGGCGCACGTCGTATCAACGAGGCGCTCGTCGATGCGGCACCCCGACTCATGACCAGGGAGGACCTTCACGTGATCCATATCGCGGGCATGGCGGAGGTCGACTCCGTACGCCGCGCGCTCGCCAAGCGCGATCTTGGCGCTGACGGACAGGATCGTTACCGCCTCCTCGACTACCTACAGGACATGGCTTCAGCGCTCGCTGCCGCAGATGTCGTGGTCGCGAGAGCCGGGGCGACGTCGATCGCGGAGATAACCGCGGTGGGCAGGGCGGCTGTGCTCGTGCCGTATCCGTATGCGACCGAGGATCACCAGACGCTCAACGCGCGAGATGTCGAGTCCGCAGGGGGCGCGATCGTGGTTTCCGACGCCGCCTTCGACGGTGACGCCCTGTCGTCTGCGCTCACCACTCTGCTCGATGATCCTGAGACGCGCGGCCGTATGGCAGAGGCGTCGGCGTCACTCGGCGTGAGGGACGCAGCGCAGCGTCTCTGCGCCCTCATCGAGGGAGCCGCATCGGGACGTCTCACAGGCGAGGTGGTGGCATGAGCCGCCAGGTACGCGCTCATTTCATCGGAGTCGGTGGGGCGGGCATGAGCGGCATCGCGCTCGTCCTGCACGAACGCGGGATTCCCGTGACCGGTTCGGACCTGAAAGACTCGCGGTATGTCCGGGCTCTACGCGAGGCCGGCGTCCCGGTGACGGTAGGCCACGATGCCGCGAATCTAGGGGACCCGGAGATCGTTGTGGTCTCCACAGCGATCCCGCAGTCCAACCCCGAACTCGTTGAGGCGCACCGCCGCGGTCTGCCGGTCTGGCCGAGGGCGCGCATGCTTGCATATCTAGCCGAGGATCGCCAGACGATCGCGATTGCGGGCACCCACGGTAAGACGACGACGAGTTCGATGGTTGCGACCATGCTGAACAGTATGGGACTGTCACCGACCTTCCTGATCGGTGGGGAGGTGTGCGAGTTTAAGACGAACGCTCTGTGCGGCACCGGACCGCACTACGTCGTCGAGGCCGACGAGTCGGACGGTTCGTTCTTGCATCTCGATCCATTCGTCTCTGTCGTCACCAACATCGAGGCGGATCACCTCGATCACTATGGCACAGTCGAGGCTGTGGAGGAGATTTTCCAGCGTTTCATGGAGCGGACGGTCACCGGTGGCCATGCGATCGTGTGCGCCGACGACACTCGCGCGATGGCGGTCGCCCGCAAGGCCGGTGTTCCGATGGTCAGCTACGGCCAGGCCACCGACGCCGATGTCCGGGTCAGCGCCCTGCAGCCCGAGACCGACGGGCACTCTTTCGCGCTGACGACTCCAGATGGTTTGACAGCCGAGGCGCGTATCCGTGTTCCCGGTATCCATAACGTGCTCAATGCGGCAGCTGCACTCTCGGTCGCATACGTCCTCGGTCTTGGTCTTCCATCTGCCGCAGCTGCCCTCGATGGGTTCGCGGGCGTCAAACGGAGGTTCGACCCGGTCGGCTTGGTCGGCGGGATAGCGGTCTTCGACGACTACGCGCACCATCCGACCGAGGTCCGTGCGACACTTGCTGCTGCGCGTACGTCTGTGGGCGACTCCGGACGTGTGTGGGCGATCTTCCAGCCGCACCGCTACTCTCGCACTCGTGCGCTGGCCGAGGAGTTCGCACTCGCGTTCTCCGATGCCGATCGCGTGATCTTGATGGATGTGTACAGCGCAGGTGAGACGCCGATTCCCGGCGTCTCCGGCAAGACACTTGTTGACGGTATTCTCGCTGATGCTCCCCGGAGCCGTGTGGCATGGTTGCCGCGTCGATCCGAGATCCCCGAGTACATATCTCGGTACGCGCGTCCCGGGGACCTGGTCATGACGATGGGCGCGGGCGATGTGACGGGTGTGGGTCCAGAGATCGTGCGCTGCCTCGAGGAGCGGTCGTGAGCGATCCGATGAGGGCATACGAGCGGCTGTGCACGTCGATGCCCTCGGGACATGTTCGCCGCAACGAGCGGTTGAGTCGGCATACGACGTATCGCATCGGAGGTCCGGCGGCCATCTTCGCCATCTGCGAGTCACTCTCCGATCTCGCGCACGCCCTGGAGATTCTTACCGAGGAACAGGTTGCCTGGTCGGTCCTCGGCAAGGGGAGTAACGTCCTCGCAGCAGATGTTGGCTACGACGGTGCGGTCCTGGTCCTCGGCCGGGAGTTCAAGCGTCACCGCGCCGATGGGCCGGAACTGCACTCCGGCGCGGGAGTCATACTTGCGGCACTTGTCCAGGATGCCTACTCGCGCGGACGGGAGGGTTTCGAGTTCGCGGTCGGGATCCCGGGGACTGTCGGCGGTGCGCTGGCAATGAACGCCGGCTCGACCGAAGATTGGATCGGCTCGCTCGTCGAGAGCGTGACTCTCTACACCATCGGATCCGGGCTGCAGGTGTTGCGCGGACCGGAGATCCCGTGGGGGTATCGTTGTAGCGGGCTTTCCGACCGTGGTGTGATCGTCGAGTGCACACTGCGCCTCGAGCCGGGCGACAAGGATCGGATCCGCCGTGCGATGGATCAGCGCTTCGCCTGGCGCAAGTCGGCTCAACCTCTGGGAAAACCGAACGCCGGTAGCGTGTTTGTGAATCCGCCAGGTGAATCTGCAGGGCGGCTCATCGAGGCAGCAGGGATGAAGGGGTATCGAGTCGGCGGAGCAGAGATATCTGAGGTGCACGCCAACTTCATTATCAATGTGGGCGGCGCGACGGCGACCGACGTTCTCAAATTGATCAGCGAGATCCGTGCGGAGGTGAGACTGCAGCATGACATCGAACTCGAAACGGAGATCAGGATCCTCGGAGGGGAAGGGTAAACGGAAACATGTGGTAATCACCCCCGAACGCTCCCGAGACGGATCGACTGCAGGCAGGCAGGCCTCCTCTCAACCTCTACCTAAGGTAAAGGGTAAATCCGGCCAGCGCAGTGGATCCAACCCTGCAGCTCGGGGAAGGCAGCCCGGGAGTCGGGCTTCTGTGGCGCGCACGCCCATCGACTCCAAACGCGTTGCCCGGGAGAACAGGCTCGCACGGCAGAGGCGGGCTACCCGCATCCGTGTTGCATCGGTGATCATCCTGGTCGCCGTCGTGGCGGGCAGTTCAATCGCGCTCTACCGTTCTGCGGTGTTCACCATCGAGAGGATCGAAGTGGTCGGGGCGGCGCGCTTGACGGACGATCAGGTCCGCGCACTCGTCGCACTTCCCGAAGGCTCGACCCTGCTGCGTTACCCTCGGACCGAGATCGAAGAGCGGCTTATTGCGAGCCCGTGGATCGCCGAGGCACAGGTGAGCCGGGACTTCCCCGATGGCCTTCGTGTGCGGGTCGTCGAGCGGGAGCCGGTTGTGCTCGTTGATGTAGGCGATGCGTTGTTCTGGCTCGTGGACCGGGAGGGGACCGTTCTCGAGCAGCGGACACCCGATGCCGCCGATACGATGGTAATCGTTCGAGACCTTGTCGATTTCGAACCGATTGAGGGGGAGGTCGCGACATCGGCTGCACTCCTTAACGCACTCGAGGTACTTGCCGGACTGAGCGCTGACTTGCGCGGGAACGTTCGTGCGATATCTGCGCAGTCCGTCGATCTGACAACGCTTATCACCAACGAGGATGTTGAGATACTTGTCGGGTCGGCGGATGGCATCGCCCGCAAGGATCTCGTGGCGCGAGGGATTCTCGAGGAGCAGTCTGGCGCGGTCGTCTACATCAACGTGCGGACGGCGGATCGACCCACGTGGCGAGGGCTCGACTTACCCTAAAGGGAGCTGCAAACAGGTTGAGTGATCGCACACCTCCTCGGGCAATCGCTGGATCCATTGCGTTTCCGCAGCTAATTGCCGGTGCCCTGATATTTCTTGGACAAGTTTCTTGAAAACCCCTTGCGTGTTCTATAAGGTTTATGCGAAGATTGACTGTTGCACCTAGACAGTAACCGTAAAGTTGAGGTTGAATCTAGTTCTCTCGCACCTTCACGAACGGGGAGGGAAACCATGCTCGAGACGGGCGCGAACTACCTTGCAGTGATCAAGGTCGTCGGCATTGGCGGCGGTGGCACGAACGCCGTCAATCGGATGGTAGAGGCTGGCGTCAAGGGCGTTGAGTTCATCGCCGTGAACACTGACGCTCAGGCTCTGCTGATGTCTGAGGCTGACTACAAGGTTCACATAGGAGTGAACCTGACGAAGGGTCTCGGCGCCGGCGCGAATCCCGATATCGGTCTTCAGGCCGCAGAGGAGAGCCGGGCAGAGATCAAGGAAGCGCTTCAGGGCGCAGACATGGTCTTCATCACCGCAGGTGAGGGTGGTGGAACGGGCACAGGATCGGCACCCATCATCGCCGAGGTCGCCAAGGAGGAGGTCGGAGCGCTCACGGTCGGTGTCGTAACCCGCCCGTTCGCGTTCGAGGGGCGCAAGCGAGCTCTTCAGGCGGAGGATGGCATCGCTCGGCTGCGCGAAGTCGTCGACACGCTGATAGTGATTCCCAACGATCGGCTGCTGCAGGTAGCCGAGAAGAAGACCTCGATCCTCGACGCGTTCCGTATCGCGGATGACATCTTGCGCCAGGGCACTCAGGGGATCACCGACTTGATCACCGTTCCCGGGTTGATCAACCTCGACTTCGCCGACGTACGGACCATCATGGCCGATGCCGGATCGGCACTCATGGGCATCGGACTGGCCGCCGGCGACAACCGCGCGCACGATGCGGCCAAGGCTGCCATCTCCAGCCCGCTTCTCGAGTCAAGCATCGAGGGCGCGCAGGGTGTGCTGTTGTCCATCTCTGGCGGTTCGGACCTTGGACTGTTCGAGGTCAACGAGGCAGCCGAGGTCGTAGCCGCAGCGGCCCATCCGGACGCCAACATCATCTTCGGGGCTGTTATCGATGACTCCCTGATGGATCAGATTCGCGTCACCGTGATAGCCACCGGTTTCGAGGGACGTCGCCGCAAGCAGGAGAAAATGGAGTTCGGGTCCGCCGAGGATTCCGAACCGCCGATCCCCACCTTCGAGCCGATCCCCACTGATGACGATCTCGAGATCCCTCCATTTCTGAAGCAGCGTTCGTACTAGGGTGACGTCCCGGTCTGGACCCTGATGCCACGGCGGTGAGACCCCGTGATATCAGGGTCCGATCGTGTTCGGAGAGAGTTGAGCGCAAAGAGGAGGTCCGCAATGTATGCGGACCTCCTCTTTGCGAAGATTCGAGAACTATCGCTGTTCGTCCTCCGGAGGCGCCGGTGGAGCTGGCGGTGTCGGAGGAGCTGCGGGTGGAGCTGGCGGTGTCGGAGGAGCTGCGGGTGGTGGAGCGTATGTAGGTTGCTGTGCGACGCCGGGCTGAGCCGTGCCGCGCCGCACCTTCTTGAAGACCTGGAAGTAGTAGACGAGCGCTACGATCCATCCGAATCCAATGACGAGACCGACGATCAAGAGGACTAGCCACAGGGTCTTGCTACTGCCCGTGGATCCCGGGAACTCGTACTCCTGTCGCTGGATTACATCGACGAGCATCCAGATGTTGAGGACGAGCAGCGCCAGGCCTATGAGCGCCATGATGCCCCAGCAGAAAAGGAAGAACATTCCGAACGTCGGGCCGAAAGGATCGTCGTAGGTCTGTGCGAACGCGGGGGCGGCTGCGAGCAGCGTGCAGAGAGCAACGATACCAGCAGCGAAGCTAGATGACCGCTTCATAGTGTCACCTCCCCCTGAGCAGTCCCGCCAAGGTCGTACTCACCTCGGCTACAATAAGTGTGCCCCAAACGCCCCCGCCTGCCAATTCCTTCCGCAATGTTTCCCGTCTGCTTGGAGCCCTTCGTGTCGTCACGCAGTGACAGCGCAGTCAATCCGTCGCTCCGAAGGGTTGAGTACGATGAGGTGGTCATCCATCTTGATTCGGTTCTTCGGGAACGTGGCATCCTCGTCGCATTTACCGAGCGCTCCGGAGGCGTGAGCGTATCACCGTATGAGTCACTCAACCTTGCGGCGCACGTGGGCGACGCCGCAGTTGCAGTCGACACAAACCGCACGAGGCTCTTCGGTGCACTGGGTATCGCCGGTCTTCGAGAGCGGCTCGTGACGGCCGAGCAGGTGCACGGCGAGCGGATCGAAGTCGTGGGTGATCGAGAGGCAGGCTCGGGAGCGTTCGCGGAGCCCTCACACGGGAGCCGGCCTCCTGTGCCCGCCACCGATGCGCTTGTGACATCGGCGCGTGGTCTGCCGCTGATGATGTTCTTCGCGGACTGCGTACCCATCGTCCTGGTGGCCACCAGCCCGCGACCCGCTGTCGCGGTTGTGCATGCAGGATGGCGCGGTGCACGTCTCTCCCTCCCGGGAACCGCCGCTTCGGCACTGGCCGCGCATGCGGGTTGTGCCCCTTCGGACATCAGCGCCTATATCGGCCCACATATCGCACGCTGCTGTTACGAAGTAGATGAAAGATTGCTTTCGCACTTCTGCAACATTTTTGATACCGTCGGCGCGCTCGACGGGCGTCTCGATCTTGCTGCCGCCGTTCGTGAGAGCTTGGCGCGCAGTGGCGTGTCGGCCGGGCGGACCACGTCAGTAGGGGCGTGTACTCACGATCTCACTGACAGGTTCTTTTCATATCGTGCCGAATCGACGACTGGCAGGCACGGTGCGCTCGCTGTGATCACAGAGGGCGAGTAGATGGCGAACCGCCCTGCAAGAAGGGGCCGGAGAGCCCGCGGTCCTGGTCGAATACGACCGTACATAGAACCTGTTCACCTCGCCGAAGGACAGG